>CANRTU010000021.1 GCA_947642745.1 uncultured Eubacterium sp. | reverse complement strand
GAATCTGCCAGAAAGGGTATAACCGGTAAAATACAGGATTAAAAAAGTATACTTTATTTAAATGATTCTGAATTTATTTTTCTGGACTAATTCTACCACTATATCGACAAAAACGCAATATTACTTAACATTTATTTTGTGTATTTAGACGGGAAATTTTACCAGACCCGGATGTTCAAAAAAGTATACATTTTTTAAACAAATGCGGCAGGGGGCATGTTTATGGGAAAAACATACGGTTATGCACGTCTGCATCCTATTGGCAGAGGAACAGAGAACAGTATGTCAGACAGCCAGATTGTTACACTTCGTGAAATGCAGGTGCCGGAAAGAGATATTTTTATGGACAGACAGGAAGTTGCGGGCGGCAGTTATCCGGAATACCAGAAGATGTTAAAAAGGCTGAAGGCTGGGGATCTGCTTTACATCAAGAGCCTGGATGTGCTTGGAACAGATTATGGCGAAATTGGCAGACAATGGAGAAAACTTACAAAGGAAAAGAAAACGGACGTGGTAGTACTTGACATGCCCCAGCTGGATACAAGACGGGCAAAGACACAGTTCGGTAATCTGGTGGCGGATCTTGTCCAGTGTATGCTGGAGTATGTGCCGGATACAGAACGTCTTGTACGCAGGAAGAGACAACTGGATGGCATAGTAAAGGCAAAACAGCGGGGCGTGCAGTTTGGAAGGCCGGAATTTCCAATGCCGGAGAATTTTGATCAGGTATACAGGATGTGGAGACAAAAAGATGTAAACGGGGAAAAAGCGGCCCGGCTATGTCATATGTCAAAATCATTGTTTTACAGGAAAGCCAGGCAACGGAAAGAGATGGAGATGCAGGGAACGCATTAAATCAAATATTCTGCGTCTGACACAAAGCAGATCGTAATACAGATAGACAAGGTGAAACCAGGATGGATATAACTTTATACAATAAACTCATACAAAAAGAAACATACCTGTCTCTGACAGGACTGGGATATGTAGGTATGCCGATAGCGGTAGCATTTGCGGAAATATGTAACGTCATAGGGTTTGACACAAATAAAGAAAAAATCAGGGTGTACAAAAGCGGAAAAGATCCTACCAGCGAAGTGGGAGATGAGAAAATCCGGCAAACACAGGTTAAATTTACGGATGATGAGACCTGTTTAAAAGCAGCCCGTTTTCATATTGTGGCAGTTCCGACACCGATAAACGCAGATCATACGCCGGATCTGACAGCCATCAGACAGGCAAGCAGAACACTGGGACGGAATCTTGCCAGGGGGTCAGTTGTAGTATATGAGTCAACTGTTTATCCGGGAGTGACGGAAGATATCTGTATCCCGATTCTGGAACAGGAGTCGGGCCTTACCTGCGGAGTGGATTTTAAAGCAGGCTATTCGCCGGAGCGTATTAATCCCGGGGACCGGGAACACAGACTGGAGACGATCCCTAAAATTGTCTCTGCTACGGATCAGGATGCTCTGGAAACAATTGCGAAAGTATACGGGCTGGTTGTAAAGGCAGGTATTTATCAGGCGGAAAGCATTAAGGTGGCGGAAGCTGCAAAAGTAATTGAAAACAGCCAGAGAGATATTAATATTGCTTTTATGAATGAATTATCCATTATATTTCACAAACTGGGTATAGATACCAGGCAGGTATTAAGGGCAGCTGAAACGAAATGGAATTTTCTTAATTTTTATCCGGGACTTGTGGGCGGGCACTGCATCGGAGTGGACCCTTATTATCTGACATACAAAGCGGAGGAAACTGGTTATCACAGCCAGGTAATATTATCCGGACGCAGAATCAATGATGGTATGGGGCATTTTGTGGCAGAAAGTCTTGTAAAACTGCTGATTGCCGGGGATAAATCTGTAAAAAACGCACGGGTGGCCATACTGGGTTTTACTTTTAAAGAAAATTGTCCGGATAGCAGAAATACAAAAGTCATGGACATTATAAATGAATTAAAGGAATATGGGATTTCGCCGGTGATTGTGGATGCGCAGGCGGATGCGGACGAGGCGGAACGGCTGTACCAGATACGGTTTCAGAAATTATCAGATATCCGGGATATGGATGTGGTTATCATTGCGGTCGCGCATAACGAATTCTGTGGATTATCCGGGCATGATATATCCAGATTGTATGGAGCCGGTACAAAGATACTGATGGATCTGAAAGGAATTCTGCCTGAAGAAAAATATGAGGGAAATGGATATGTTTACTGGAGATTATAAAATACGGCGGAAAGAGGAACAGGGCATATGGGATACAAGGAACTGAAGTTTTCAGAAGAATCCCTGTTTTTAGTTACCGGCGGCGCGGGGTTTATTGGATCGAATTTGTGCGAAGCTATTCTGGGCATGGGATACAGGGTGAGATGTCTGGATAATTTGTCCACGGGAAAACAAAAAAATGTGGAGATGTTTCTTTCAGATCCTGCCTATGAGTTTATGCAGGGAGATATCAGAGATTTTGAAACATGCCGGAAAGCGTGTGCTGACGTGGATTATGTTTTGCACCAGGCGGCCTGGGGAAGTGTGCCAAGAAGCATTCAGATGCCGCTGTTTTATTGTGGGAATAATATCAGCGGAACCCTGAATATGCTGGAGGCAGCCAGACTGGCAGGGGTTGCGAAGTTCGTTTATGCATCCAGCTCCTCGGTGTATGGTGATGCGCCGGGGCTTCCAAAACAGGAGGGAACAGAGGGAAATCTGCTTTCACCTTATGCTGTAACAAAGCGGTGTGATGAGGAATGGGCAAAGCAGTATACCAGGCATTACGGGCTGGATACATATGGTCTGCGGTATTTTAATGTATTTGGGCGCAGACAGGACCCGGACGGGGCATATGCTGCCGTCATTCCGAGATTTATCAGGCAGTTAATGCATAATGAGAGGCCGGTCATTTATGGGGATGGAAAACAGAGCCGTGATTTTACCTATATAGAAAATGTAATTGAAGCAAATCTGAAAGCCTGCAGTGCCAGTCCGGATGCGGCAGGCAAAGTATACAACATCGCATACGGCGGCAGGGAATATCTGCTTGATATTTATGATAGTCTGGCAAAAGCACTGGGAGTTACGACAGAACCAGCGTTCGGACCGGAGAGGGCCGGTGATATTAAACACAGTAATGCGGATATATCCAAAGCAAAAGAGTGGCTGGGGTATGAGCCGGAATGGGACTTTCAGGCAGGTATCCGGGCAGCGGTTGACTGGTATCTGGATGAACTGTCTGAATGCGGAAAAGAAGAGGCTGAAAGGACAGAAAGCCTATGAAAAAGCGGCAAAAACAGGAAATTCAGGAATTTATAAAGATTCTGAAAACAGCCCATGAAAAAATAGAAGGCGCAGTTCATACCGGCGATGGATCTCTGATCCGGGCTTTACTTAATATATGTCAGGAATCCGTAATAGAGCTGGGGACCATGATAGAGAAACTGGAAGGAGAAGGGCATGCGGTCATTTCCTGTCTGGAGGAATATTGTGAACTGTTATATCAGATATCTGACGGATGGAATCGTGGAGTATTAAGTGAAAACCAGGTAAATAAGCTTTTGGACAGGCAGACCGGACAAATAGAAAACATTGTAAAAAAGAAGATTGCTGTCAGGAAAGAAATCGTATTTTTTCCATACAAAGCCAGTATGTGGGATTCTCTGGAGAGCGTGTATCTGGCGGAGAAATCAGATCCGCACTGTGATGTATACTGTGTGCCGGTTCCATATTATGACAGAAATCCAGATCACAGTTTTGGCCAGATGCACTATGAAGGTGACCAGTATCCGGAATATGTTGAGGTAACAGACTGGCGGACATACAGTCCTGAGGAAAGAATGCCGGATGAAATTTATATTCATAATGCATATGATAATTGGAATCTGGTGACAAGTGTACATCCCAGGTATTATGCGGGTAATCTGAAACAGTATACGGAAAAACTGGTATACATTCCTTATTTTGTTCTTGATGAAGTGGAACCGGATGATGTCACCGCAGTAGAAAGCATGAAACATTTCTGCTTTATGCCGGGCATTATATATGCTGACAAAGTGATTCTGCAGTCAGAAAAAATGAGACAGATTTATATCAGCGAATATATAAAAGCGGCACAGGAACACGGGCTTGCGGACAGCCTTACCAGGCGGGAGTATGTGGAACAAAAATTTCTGGGTACCGGCTCACCCAAAATAGACAGGGTCGTACATACGAAAAAAGAGGATCTGGACATACCGGACCAGTGGATGGAAATTATCCGCAAGCCGGATCACAGCTGGAAGAAAATTGTGTTTTATAATACCGGGATTACCGCCCTGCTGTCCCATAATGAAAAATGGGTGGATAAGATCGAAAGCGTGTTAAACATATTTAAACAAAAGCGGGATGAAATCGCACTGCTCTGGAGGCCCCATCCGTTAATCGAAAGTACGATGAAATCCATGCGGCCGGGTATTCTCACAAAATATCTGGATTTGAAACAAAAATATCAGACAGAGGGCTGGGGGATTTTTGACCAGACGGCAGACGTAGACCGGGCAGTGGTACTTTCAGATGCGTATTACGGGGACGGCAGCAGTGTGGTGCAGTTGTATAAAAAGACAGGAAAACCCATTATGATACAGGAAACAGAGGCTGTGGGCGAATCCGGGCCTGCCATGTATAACGGTGTGCGTAACGGAGACAGCTGGTGGTTTGTATCCATCAAAGACAATATTTTATACAACATGGATCTGGGTACATATAAGCTGCGTCTGGTACGTCATATGCTTCATAAAGATGAAGCCCATCTGGGAAAACTGGCATATTCAAAATTAATTTCCTATAAAGATAAACTGGTACTGATACCGGATTTGTCCAGATATATAGCAGTTTACCATATAACGGAAGAGAAGGTGACGTACGTGCCTTTTGAATCTGGGGGAATTGCGGAAGGCCAGTTTTTTAATGGAGGGGTGGTACTGGAAGACACTTTGTTTTTCATTCCATGTCAGTATGATAAAATTCTGGCTTTTCATCTGGATTCAGAAAAAATTGAGACAGACCGCTGTATACCATTACCCTGTTTTGAAAAAAAATATAAGGATATTTTCTCCTGGGGCGGATTCGTACAGGAAGAAGAAACGGTTCTGTTTACGAGCCTGACACAAAACAAAATATACCGGGTTAACCTGAAGACCAAAGAAATCAGTGACTTTACCGCCATGGACGAACCATTAGCCGGAATAATCGGAACAGGGCACAATTATTTTATATTTCCGGCAAAAGGCGACAGAATCATTATGACAGACAGGAATGGAAAGACAGTCCGTGTAATTACCGGATTTCCGCCGGACTATCAGAGTGGGGAATGGAGTTTTCACGGACAGATAGATCTGGGAGATGAAATGATTCTGCTGCCCAGACTTGCCAATCAGCTTTTGCGTGTAAATCCGGCCACGGGAGAGATTCATGAAATTGTTATGGATGATAGTGGGTATGATGCTGGAAATACCTGGGATCATTACGAAAGATACGCTACGGTTATCGCATGTGGACAAAAGAAAATAGTGGTTGAGACAAAGACAGGTGTATGGAATATTCTGAATGAAAACTATGAATTGTCAGTCAGGAAGAGACCTGAAACAGAAGGAGCGGAAAGCGGAATCAGACAATTGTTTCAGGAGAGAAGGCAGGGGAATATTGTAAATGAAACAGAAGGAAAATTTATAAATATTCATAATTTTATAAGATATGCGGTACTGAATTAAAATTCAGGAAAGGATTTTATGGAAAAAATAATTATTTATGGTTTGGGAAAAGAGGGTATGCTGCAACTGCCTTATCTTTCAAAGACATTTCAGGTAACAGGATATAGCGACAGGAAGCCGTTTGCCATAAACGGGTATATAAAGCCGTGTGATATACCAGGCGAGAGTTTTGATTACCTGGTTGTAACAAGTACAAAATATTATATGGAAATAAAAGAAGAGCTGGCAGTGGATTATCAGATTCCTCAAAATAAAATTGTGACAGTCAGTGAGTTTTTCGCAAAAATATGTAATCTGGAAAATATGGCTGTGCGTGACACAAGTATTACGGATGACGGGATCTATCCGGCATTTTGTCATAAAGCCGCAGAATGCGGATATATATTTGATACATTCCGGTTAAATCCGGTTATCAGGCGTGTATATGAACATGTATCACCGGAAAACGGGCAGTTAATGGCAGATATGATAAACAAACATTCTGTCAGGTATTTCTCTGAAAAAGACTGGTCCGGATTTATAGAAAATGACAAATCCGGAATGCCGCAAAAGGAGGAATACATACTGGGAGGACTGAAATTACAAATAGCTCCCACGACTTTACGATATGTAAAAGTACTTCAGGATATGCTGGATCTGTATCAGATGGATCATGTCCATACCATTGCGGAGATAGGAATTGGCTATGCCGGGCAATGCAGAATCGTTATGAGCTATTTACCAGACCGGGAGTATTATTTAATTGATCTGCCGGAAGTTCTGGAACTGGCGGAAGTCTATCTGAGCCGGTTTTCCATACAGGGAAAAGTAAACTATATAGATGGGACGCAGGAATTTGCGGACAGGCAGTATGATCTGGTAATAAGTAATTATGCGTTTTCGGAGCTGGGCAGAGCAGTGCAGGATTTTTATCTGGAACATGTGATAAATCATTCGAAAGCCGGATATATGATCTGGAACTCATTGTCATTTAAGGGAACCGGTAAAGGATATTCTGTGGAGGAATTACTGGCCAGAATAGAGGGCTCGTTTGTAATGGAAGAGCAACCATTAACAGCGGAAGATAACTGTCTGATTGTATGGAACAGGGATAAGGCAGACAGCGGGCAGGTACGGGATTGATATAGAAAGAGGAATACAGTGAAAAAAATTATATTATATGGCGCAGGGGAAAATTTTTCTGGATACAGAGAGTATCTGTCTAAGAGATATGCCATTACAGGAGCTTCGGATTCCAATATAGAAAAAAGTGCGTTGTGCGATGACTTCATAGCTCCGGATGATATAAAAAAGTATGAATCTGATTATGTGGTAGTAACGGTCAGCCGGTACTACGAAGAAATAAAAAGCGATCTGATACAAAACCGTGGAATTCCGGAGCAGAAAATTGTGGATATCAGGCAGGTCATGAGCGTGGAAAACGATCTTATGGTAGTCAGAATGTGTGGAGGAATGGGAAATTTTCTGTTTCAGTATGCGTTTGCGCAAAAGCTTCAGCATCTGTATCCTGAGATTCCGTTAAAAATGGACCTGTCCTGGTATTATTCGGAAAATATGTTTTTAATGTCGTTTCAGGTACCCTGGATTTTTGAACGGTTATTTCACCAAAAGCTGCGGATAGCCAGCAAAGAGGAAGTGCTGATCGCAAAAACCAGGAATTACTATGCGGAAAAAGAAACAAGTCAGTTTGATGCGGAGGCACTGGCACAGGGAAGTGGATATTACAGTGGATACTGGCAGACGGGCCGGTATTTTGATGACATTGACGACATTGTCAGAAATCCGCTGCGGCACATTAATGAATATGCGGTCTCATACCGGCAGAAAAAATTACTGGAACAGATAAGAAATAGTGAATCCGTTGCGTTATGGGTGAGACGTGGTGATTATATAGCGTCTGAGGAAAACAGAAAAATGTTTGGTGATATATGTACAGAAGATTATTATCAACGGGCAATTGAGTATATCCGGAGTAAATATGCGGACCCGGAATTCTTTGTATTTTCCAATGACGAGGATTATATAAAGGAAAAATATAAGGACATGAATGTGATTATATATGAATCTGATTCACAGGAGTTTAAGGAGTTCAACATATTTCTTATTTCGCAGTGTAAACATATTATCGGCGCAAATAGCTCCATGAGCTGGTGGGCATCCTGGATACATGGAAAAGATGGAACGGTAATTGTGCCTGAAAGATGGAATAACGAGTATCAGTGTCCGGATGTATATGAGGATAACTGGGTAAAATTTTGAGGACAGACGAATGGATTTTATAAATCAGATGGAACCTTCCATAGATGAAGAGGAACAGGCAGCGGTCGGCAGGTATATGCAGTCCGGCGGATGGCTGATGGAATATAAAAAAACAAGGGAGTTTGAGCGGATGATTGCTGAATATACAGGAGCAAAGTATTGTTCGGCAATGCCCAATGGAACCCTGAGCCTGTCAGTGGCTCTTCTGGCATGTGGAGTAAGCGCCGGGGATGAAGTCATAGTTCCGGATTATACGATGGCGGCTACACCAAATGCGGTTGAATTAATTGGAGCGAAAGCGGTATTTGCGGATATCGGAAGGGAAACGCTATGTATGGATCTGGAAAAAATGAAAGAGGCTGTTACTCCCAGGACGAAAGCAGTATTATTTGTGTCCATAAACGGCAGATGTCCCGCAAATATTTATGAGTATAAGGAGTATTGCAAAAGCAGAAACATTCATTTTATTGAAGATGCGGCCCAGTCTCTGGGAAGCCGGTTTCAAGGGACCCATTGTGGACGGTTTGGTGAGATAGGAAGCTTTTCCTTCAGTGTACCAAAAATAATCACTACCGGGCAGGGTGGCGCACTCATTACAGATGATCAAAGCTTATTTGAGAAAATCAGGCTGATCAGGGATTTTGGCCGTGAGAAAAGTGGATGTGATCATTATATCGCAAAAGGCTGGAATTTTAAATTTACTGATTTACAGGCAGTGATCGGAATTGAGCAGATGAAAAAACTGCCGGCACGTGTACAGAGAAAACAGGAGATCTGGAGACTTTATCAGACGTTATTAAAAGACGTATCCCGGATAGAAATGGTACCTGTTCCCAGTGAAGATTCGTTACCCTGGTTTTTTGAAATTATATGTGAAAGAAGAGAAGAGCTTCAGGCTTATTTAAAGAGAAAAAACATTGGCAGCCGGATATGTTATCCGCCGTTGCATGCTGAGCCGGCATATGGATACAGGGGAGTTTTTCCGGTGACAGAAGCTGTTACCAGCTCTGTTTTGTGGCTGCCGTCATCGGTTACATTAAAAGATGGGCAGATAAAATATATATGTGGGTGTATTAAGGCGTTTTATACAGAAACATCATAATGTATATGCGATGTAAGGGACAGGCTTTATCTGAATCGTGTAACATGTGCGGAGGATTTAAGGTTGAATATATTATTATTTACGAGAAGTACTTATGTAAATTATATAGAAAAAATTATAGAATCGCTTATACGGCATAATGACGTGATTCTCGGTGTCATTGGAGACAGGGGGCTGTGTCCTTTGCTGGAGCAGAAAAATGTAAAATATCTGGGAGAAGAGGCTTTCCGGGTACGTGATCTGGCAATACAGGCAGATCTGGCAGTCAGCTGGCTGTATGATAAAAAAATCAGGGAACCATTTATCAGTACTCCCAAATGTGGGTGTATAAATTTTCATCCGGCGCCATTGCCAGAGTACAGAGGCTGTGGTGGCTGTAACCTGGCAATATTACACAAAGCTTCAGAGTGGGGCGGAACTGTTCATTTTGTGGATGAAAGGTTTGATGAGGGAGATATTATCAGGGAAAAAAAGTTTCCTATAGATTACAGAACTGAAACAGCATATAGTCTGAAGCAAAAAACGAACCAGACATTGTATGAACTGTTTGAGGAAGTTCTGGCGCAAATGCGTGATAAGAAGGAAATAAAGAGAGAAAAACAGAACCGGAATCAGGGCTGCTACTATAAAAAAAACGATGTACTGAAATTAATGAAGATAGACGTTGAAAATGATGATCTGGATGCTAAAATTCAGGCTTTCTGGTTTCCGCCATATGAGGGCGCTTACATTGAAATTAACGGAAAGCATTATACTCTGGTAAATGATGTGATACTTCAGTCATGGACCAGGACGGAATCATAATGGAGGGAGTATATGCGTAATTTTTCGATGAGAAGCAGCAAATGGAATGACACAGCGCAGTCAGAGCTGGATAAAACGGGTGACATAATCGCTGACAGGTCGAAGAAAGTGTACCTGGCTGGCAGTGCTGACAGACAGAAAGCGTTTATGGAAAGATTCAGTCTGTTTTCAGACCGGAAGTTTATTTGCGGGGGTCATACGGATATTGTAAGGGACAATCAGAGTATTATCGTTTGTGTCGAAAGAGAAGAAGCCGCTTACTTTAATATTTACAAACAGCTGCAGGAGAGAGGATGGCAGGAAAATACAGATTTCTTTCAGGAAGAAGTATATGAAGCCTTTTATCATTTATATATCCGGAATCAGATTGTTCTTGACCGAATTGAAATCATTATGACTACATTTTGTACATTGAATTGTGAAAAATGTATTTCTTATATACCATTTCAGCCCAAACGTCATTTTCCATTGGAGCAGTTAAAAAAAGACGCTGATTTATTATTCAGTAAGGTGGATTTTGTAAAAAAATTAAAATTACTGGGCGGAGAGGGTTTTGTATATCCTTATCTGAAAGAGTTTATTACATATTTATATGAAAATTATAAAGAGCAGACCGGGGAAATCAGAATAGGAACTAATGGTACCGTATATCCTTCAGAAGAACTGCTCGCTGTCTGCAGGGAAACAGATGTAATTATTGACATCAGTGATTATACATGTGCGGTACCAGATCAGTGCAGATTAAAGGAGATAACATCTATATTATGTAATCATAAAATTCGTTATGATGTAAAAAGGAGCGGTGAAAAGTGGCTGGATATGGGGTTCCCATATCATAAGCCGGCGCCAAAAACAGATTCAGAACTGGAAATTCACTATCATAAATGTGCGATGTTTTGCCGTAACTTTTATCAGGGCAGATTGTATCACTGCTGTAGTAACTGTGCGGCTGTTATGGCAGGTCTGTTTCCGGATGATGAGAACGACAGACTGGATTTTAACAATCATATTTCAAAAAAAGATATATTAGCATCAGAATTAGGATATACCGGGCTGGGATATCTGACATTTTGCAGAGTGTGTCAGGGCGGATCAGAAGAAGCAAATCCGAATCTTGTGGATGTGGCGGTCCAGTGTGAAGAGAAAAGCGGGGAGTCCTGCATTTTGCCTGAATACCACAGCCGGAGTTCACCCTGCGTAAGAGTAACGTTTCCTGGATAAAGAGCACAGCCAGGAAGAACAGAAGGAGTCTGACATTAACATGAAAAACGTAATCAGTGTCATTGTGCCTGTATACAATGTGGAACAATATTTACCCGGGTGCATAGAAAGCATTCAGAAGCAGACATACAGGGATCTGGAGATAATACTTGTAGACGACGGTTCGACAGACCATTCGGGGAAAATATGCGAACAGTATGCGGCGCTGGATCCAAGAATCAGCGTGATTCATAAGGCAAACGGGGGTCTGGTGACTGCCAGAAAAGCCGGACTGGAGGCTGCCACAGGCAGATATACAGGGTTTATAGATGGGGATGATTATATAGAAGAAAGATTTTATGAGCATCTGTTATGCTATCTTCATCAGACTGACGCAGACTTTGTACATAGTGGCATCGTTGCCGAAACAGCGGATGGCGCCGCAAAGATGCTCATAAATGCCGCTGATAAAGAGTATACGGATAAAGAAAATAAAACTGAGCTGATACAAAAACATATTGTAAGCCATGATGAAAGAGATGAAGAGTACTTCGTCAGTATATTATGTTCCAAGCTGTTCCGGACAGATTTTATCAAAGATTGTTATTGTCGGGTACCTGACCACCTTTCTTTTGGCGAAGATATTCTTACTTTATGCAGATGTATTTTAAAAAGCGGCAGGTTTGCCGTACTGGCGCAGGCGGAATACCATTATATCATACGTGATACTTCCATATCCCATATGTGGAGTATGGATAAGTTCTGGCAGGAAAGCAGCCTGCATCATGCGTTATGTGCTTTATGGAAAGAATACGGCTGCCATGATCAGATGAAAGACTATATGGACCATTATCTCACTGGCCGTATGGTGCATTGTATGAATTACTTTTATAACAAAGGCCTGGGAACGGTCGCCCATATACTGCCGGATAAGAACAGCCTGAAAGCAAAACGTCTGGTTATTTACGGGGCAGGTAAAATGGGAAAAGATTATGTCAGCCAGATGATACTGGATTCCCGGTATCATATTGTGGCGTGGACCGACCAGAAATTTGTCAGCAGACACAATCAGCTGTGTATGCCGGTAAGCGGCCTGAAAGATATGGCATTTGACATTGTGCTCATAGCGGTAAAAGAAGAACATGCGGCTTCTGAAATAAAAAAACAGCTGTTGCGACTGGGAATTTCAGAAGAAAAGATTGTGTGGTTTCTGCCGGAAGAGCAGATATGTGTCTGAAAAGCATATGTTTTTCAGGAAAGTATTTTAAGGCGTTTTTCCGGAATGATCTGAAGGAAAAGCAGAGGTTCGTGAGGAGCCGGAAAGCGGCAGACAGGGAGGACAGGAAACAGTGTCACAGATACAGATGATTACCAAAAAGGACAGACTGTTAGCCATTATTATTAAAAACGATTACCAGTGCCAGGGTGTGGAATTTCTTACACCAGACGAATACTCACAGCAGCTGGCCTGTATGCACCATCCGGCGGGGCGGGTGATTGACGCCCATATACATAATCTGGTACACAGAAACGTAGTGCTCACCCAGGAGGTGCTTTTTATTAAAAAGGGCAGGCTGCGGGTGGATTTTTATGACGACTATAAAGACTATCTGGAAAGCCGGGTATTAAATTCCGGAGATGTGATTCTGCTTACTTCCGGGGGACATGGGTTTAAAGTGCTGGAAGAAGTAGAAATGATCGAGGTGAAACAGGGACCTTATTCCGGTGAAATGGATAAGACCAGGTTTGAAAATATCCGGGATGATGAAGTGATATGGAAGGCGGAGGGGTAATGTCATGGATTTTATACCGGTGAATGAACCTCTATTAAACGGAAATGAAAAGAAGTATTTAGCGGAATGTATTGATACAGGCTGGATATCTTCTGAGGGACCATTTGTAAAGCAGTTTGAGCAAAGGATGAGTGCTTCGGTGGGACGCCGGCACGGGATTGCGGTAACAAACGGTACCGCCGCCCTGGAAGTAGCCATGCAGGCAATCGGCATACAGGCAGGCGATGAAGTCATTATGCCGGCTTTTACGATTATCTCCTGCGCAATGGCAGTAACGAAACTGGGAGCAAAACCAGTGCTTGTGGACAGCGATCCGGATACCTGGAATATGCGGGTGGACGAAATAGAAGAAAAGATCACTGCCAGGACAAAAGCGGTTCTGGTCGTGCATATATACGGGCTTCCGGCGGATATGGAACCGGTGCTGGATCTTGCGGACAGATATCATCTTAAAATTGTGGAAGATGCGGCACAGATGCATGGACAAACATACAGAGGCAGGCCCTGTGGAAGTTTTGGCGATATCAGTACGTTTAGTTTTTATCCCAATAAGCATGTGACTACAGGCGAGGGCGGAATGGTCGTAACGGATGATGATATGCTGGCACAACGGTGCAGGATGCTCCGCAATCTCTGTTTCCGGCAGGATATCCGGTATGTACATGATGAGATAAGCGGCAACTATCGTTTTACAAACCTGCAGGCAGCAGTGGGGCTGGCACAGCTGGAACGGCTGGATGAATTTGTGCGGAAGAAGCGGGAAACAGGACGGTTTTATACGCAGCGGCTGTCGGATATAAAAGGCATAAAACTGCCGGTACCGGAGAGCGGATATGCGGACAATATATACTGGGTATATGGGATTGTTCTGGACAGGGATCATCCGCTTTCAAACCGTGAAGTTACAAAACTGCTGGCGGCAGAAGGCATAGGAACCAGGACGTTTTTCTGGTGTATGCATGAGCAGCCGGTATATCAGAAACAGGGATTGTTTGCGGGAGAAAGCTATCCGCAGGCAGAATATCTGGCCAGGAAAGGATTTTATATTCCGTGCGGACTGGCGATCACAGAGGAACAGATGGAAGTAGTCGCAGACAGGTTGCATAAGGTTTTAGGAGTGCAATAAGGATCAGAATAATGTAAGAAACAGGATAATGAAAGAAGCTGAAAAAACAGGTTAATGTAAAAGCGGTATAAAGCCTGCCATCCGCATGGAGGAACTCATGGAAGTGTTTCAGGATTATGCGTATTATTATAACTCGTTTTATAAAGATAAAGATTATAAAACAGAAGCGGAAACAGTAGATAAGCTGTTAAAAACTTATAATTCCGGAATCAGGGATATTATTAATTTTGGATGTGGTACGGGTAAACATGATATCGAGCTGGAAAAACTGGGTTATTACTGCAGGGGGATTGATCTTAGTCCGTTAATGACAGATATTGCGGGGAAAAATGCTGCTCTGCATGGGAGCGGCGTACAATTTGAAACTGCGGATATCAGAAATTATAAGTCAGAGAAGAAATATGATGCGGTAATTTCCCTGTTTCATGTAATGAGCTATCAGAATACAAATGCGGATATTCTGAACACCTTCCGGTCTGCTAAAAAAGCACTGAAAAGTAATACAAAGGGCTGCTTTCTTTTCGACGCCTGGTATGGTCCCGGAGTTTTAAGTGATAAACCATGTGTAAGGGTAAAGGAAATAGAGGATGAAAAGAACCGGCTCATCCGGATAGCCAGACCAGTCTTACATGATAAAGAAAATATTGCGGATATTGATTATGAAGTGCTGATTATTAATAAAGAAAACCATAAAGTACAGACAATTCATGAAGTTCATCGTATGAGGTATTTTTTCCGGCCGGAACTGGAGCTTCTGTTAAATGAGGCTGGCTTTGAGCTGATGGATCAGCTGGACTGTCAGACGCTGCGGGAAACAGATTTTGATTCGTGGACCAGTTATTTTCTCGCAGGGGCAAAATGACAGATGCGCCATTTACCTGATGCATTAGCGGATCTGGGAGCTGAATCTCTGTAAGCTGAAAATATCGTAAAATATCTGTCTGTGTATAATGGAGAAAATAAAATGGTAAAGTTTATGTCCAGGGAGGACAATTATTTTGAAGTATGTGAAAGCCTGGGTCATAAAAGCGTCATATATGGTGCGGGGATCTGTGCGCAGAGAGCGTTTCCGTATTTGAAAAATGTAGCTTATGTATGTGACAGGCATGCGGACAAAATAAAAACATTTAACGGTGTAACAGTAATATTACCAGAGGAGCTCGAAGCAACAGGAGAGACACTGCTCATTGTTATTTGCGTAAGAGAGGAACAGAGCAGAAAAGAAATAAAGGCTCAGCTGGCAGGATTGTCAGTAAATGCGTTAATTTTTGATTACTTTGATAACGTGGCGTTTGATCTGTACAAAGAAATAAAAAAGACAGGCTTTAAAAAAAAGCGGAAGCTGCAGGATGTCCGTATTGTCTGTGAAGATCAGGGGTGGATTTTGCGGAAGTTTGCGCTAAAAATGAAGGAAGAACTGGATAAAGAGGGATACCGGTGTACGATTGGTAACGGCATTGATCCATATGCAGACATTAATCATCACGTCAGTTATGCAAGCTGTGAACCGGTGACTGCTGATTATAATGAAACATTTATGATTACGCATATTGATTCCCTGAACAAAATGGAATTTTTAAAACACCAGCTAAAAAAGGCCGGTATGGGGATCTGTATGTCCGGGCAGACGATGGAAAAACTGGCGTCTTATGGAATACCAAGAGAAAAAATATGCTATATTAATCCAGCTCAGGACGGTGTAATAAGTCCTAAGAAATATGTGCTGGGGATTACCCATAAAACCCATGAAGATCATAGAAAAAATGAGAATATATTAATTGATCTGTGCAGGTCGCTGGACCCGGATTACTTTGCGTTTAAAATAATGGGTTCTGGCTGGAACAATATTGTGGATGCCATAAAGAAAATGGGATTTCAGACAGATTATTACGATGAATTTCATTATGAAGAATATATAAAGCTCATACCTGCCCTGGACTATTATTTATTCTGGGGATTTGATGAAGGTTCGATGGGGTTTCTGGATGCGCTGCGTGCCGGTGTGGAGACCATTGTCACACCACAGGGATATCATCTGGATGTAAAGGATGGAATCACCTATGCGTGCCGGACATCCGGTGATTTTAAACAGGTGCTTCTGGACCTGCAAACAAAACGGAAAAAGCTGGTAAAGTCTGTAAGCGGGTGGACCTGGAAGCATTATGTTGAAAAGCATCTGGAAGTATGGAATTATCTGCTCGGAAATGATGAAGGGATTTATAAGAACCAGCATTTGTATGAAGATGGTATTTTTTCAGTATTGCGGACCGACGCATAAGGCAGACGTGTATGTAACTGCCAGGAGTGACGATATGTACGGGAATGGAGTATTTATGAAAATTGCGTTGATGGGCGGAACAGGTTATCTGAAAGAATTAAACGGACTGTTCCGGAAAGAAGCAGATATACTTTTTTTTATTGATAATCATGCTCCTTTGTCAGGAAATGTAATATTAAATAAAAAAGTATATTCACCTTATGACTTTCCGGACAATAACGTTGATTTTATTATAATTTTTATATATGATTCCGGGCCGGTGAAGCGGCAGCTGATGGATCTGGGAGTTGCGGAAAACCGGATCATAGAATTTTGTGCGCCGGATCTGGATTTATCTATATATAAAAATATATTTGAGCTTGATGCCGCTGAGACATTACGATTAAAAATAAGTATAAATCATAGAAACAGAAGAATCCGGGAATTAGAAGAATGTATTATTTTAATGGAACGGAATTACTTACATGAGGCGGCGGATAAGCTGAAAAAGGGAAAAGTAAGACTGCCGAAAGTCTGTAGTGTGGAAGATACCTGTAAGAAACTGATTGCTGACAGATGCTCCATAAGCCGGTATGGAGATGGGGAATTTGAACTGATTTTTGGAAATGCCAAAGATATATACCAGTCTGGTAACGCACAGCTGGCAGGGCGTCTGAAAGAAATACTGACCAGCAGTCTGCCTGATCATATTGTAGCCATTGCCAGTGACTATGGCTCACTGGAACAGTACCGGGAACAGACCAGAACAAGCATCCGCAGATACATGACGCCTGAAAAACGTGAACAGCACTATGCGTTGCTGAATATGGATAAAGAATATTACAATGCCTATATCAGCAGACCCTACGTGATCTATCCACGGGATCAGAGAGAGCAGGCGGCTGGAAGATTTCATGCGTTAAAGCAGATATGGGATCAGCAGGATGTACTGTTTGTTGAGGGAGATAAAACCCGCATGGGTGTGGGAAATGATCTGTTCTGTAATGCGAAAAGCATCAGCCGGATACTTGCGCCAAACGAAAATGCGTATGATGTATATGATGAAATTCTACATGCGGCATTACAATACGGAAAGAATAAATTAATACTGCTGGCCCTTGGCCCTTCGGCGACTGTACTGGCTTATGATCTGGCAGAGGCAGGATACCGTGCGCTGGACATCGGACATCTGGATCTGGAATATGAGTGGTTTCTGAAAGGGGAAGGACACAGTTATATTGCGCATAAATATAACAACGAGATGTTTGGCGATACAAGGGTAATTCCGGTATACGATCAATGCTATGAGGACTCTGTAGTCTGTACCGTGGGAATCAGTGTATGTTGATGGATAAAATATATACTTGTGAAATATGTAAAAGAAGTTCAAAGATCTTTATCCGGATGGATACAGACAGAACCGTACATTCTTAGAGAAAAAGGTATTTTAAATAAATGATATAACATAAATAAAATACGATTCTGGACGGAAAGAGGGTGGCAGACTTTGGAGCCGGACAAAAAAATAAACATTTACGGTGTGGGAAAAAGGGGCGGTTCTCTGATAAAGCTTATGGAGGCCTGCAACATGCCCATAGGGCATATAGTTGACGGAAATCGTGATTTATGGGGAACGGCCATAGGAAACCGCCGGATTGAATCTCCGGAGGTACTGCGTGAAGGAATGAACAGTCCGGTATGCATTACGGTGGGGAGTTTTATAGAAATCGCAAAAATCAGAAAAAGGATGCAACAGTTATGCCGGGCCGGATTATATCATGAAATACCATACCACCGTCTGATTATGGAGATTTATGAAAAAACAGATCTGGTGCAGATGCTTCCGGCAGAAAAAATAAAAGAACAGGATCATACAACGGTAATTTTTGGTTGTGAAGCAGGGCTCGGACTGGGAGGAATTGAAAACTGGACGAAAGGAATCTGTGCGAAATTTATAGAAGAGGGTGATTACACATCGTTCATATTAACAGACCATGCCAGCTACGACATTCCGGAACAATTAAAGGGTCATATTTTAAAAGCGGATATTGACCGGGGACAAATGTTTACCCCATATAATATGAAGCGGATCATAAACTGTATCGCTCAGTATCTTCCATGTATCCTTGTTACAAGCCAGCCGGATCAGACGCTGCTGGCGGGAAAGATATTAAAAGAGGCCTTTGGCAGTAAAATAAAAGTTATATCAGGAATCAGGGGCGGTTATGCGGAAATTAATGACAGCTATATCCATATGAGAAAATGTACGGATCTGTATGTAAGCGTCAATTCCGCAGTCAGGACAGACATGATAAAAAGAGGGATTCCCTCAGAAAGTATTTATACCATGCTCTGTCCGGTGGAATGCCAGAACGTGTTGCGGCGTGGTTATTCCCTGGATCCGGTTCTTCCAATCAGGGCAGGATTTGCCGGACGACTGGAAAAAGAAGAGAAACGAATGGATTTAATGATAAAACTGATAGCAAAACTGGAAGAACTGCAGGCGCATTATTATCTGGAATTTGCCGGCGGGGGAAGCTATGAAGAAAAAATCAGAAATTATGCGAAAGAGCACGGCTGTGAAAACAAAATCAGGATGTTAGGAAAAATTGACCAGAACGCTATTGCGGCATTCTGGCAGGATAAAGATATCTGCATTAATATTTCTGATCATGAAGGAAGATCCAGATCCACTATTGAAGCAATGGCAAATGGAGCGGTACCTGTTGTTACCAATACATGGGGAGTACAGGATGATATTACTGACGGGGAAAACGGATTTATCGTTGCCGTAGGCGATTATGGGACGATGGCGCAAAGAATATGTTTTCTGGACAGAAACAGGGGCCGGCTTCCGGATATGGGAAGCAGGGCCTATAAAGAACTGAGAAAGAAATGCAGCATGGATGATCATTATGCGTTCTGGAAGCGGATGATCAACCTTGTCATGCAGGAGAAAGTAAAGTGACTGTAAGTGTAATTGTACCCGTATATAACGCTGGCGTACATTTCACAGAATGTATGGACAGCATTCTGGGACAGACATACAAAGATCTGGAAATTATTCTGGTAGATGATGGTTCTGACGATCAGAGCGGAAAAAGATGTGATGATTATGCGGCAGCGGATGGACGGGTAATTGTAATACATAAAACGAATGGAGGAGCCACAAGCGCCCGTATAGCCGGTCTGAAAACTGCCAGTGGCGCCCTGGCGGGGTTTGTGGATGCGGATGACTGGATCGAAGCTGATTATATCGAAAAAATGGTCCATGCGCAACAGGCTTCGGAAGCGGATATTGTGGTTTCCGGTCATTTTCACGACATAGGCGGGGATTCACAAAAGGTATACAGCAGTGTTGCGCCGGGGATTTATACAAGGCAACAGCTATTGCCACATCTTCTGTATGGAGGCAGATTTTTTGAATATGGTCTGCAGCCTCATATGGTTACGAAGCTGTTTCGCAGAGAAATTGTCTGCCAGGTACAGATGAATGTTGATGAAAGGATTACCATCGGAGAAGATGCGGCGGTAGTATATCCGGCTGTTCTGAAAGCACTGCGTATTAATGTCACCGGTATATGCGGGTACCATTATGTGCAGCGGCAGGGAAGTATGACCAGGACAAAGACCCGCAACGAAATGGAAATATATGTAAGACTGTCCGCTTATCTGGAACAGGTATTTAAAGACGAGGGAGTATGGGAAATTATGGCGCCCCAGCTGGCACAGTATCAGAAATACCTGCTATTTATGCGCCAGATGCAGATATTTGACGCAAGGATACTCCTGCCCTATGGAGGGATACCAAAAGACAGCAGGGTTATTATCTATGGAGCAGGCGTGCTGGGACAGAAAATGTATCAGTATCTGAGAGAAACGGACGGCCCTGATATTGTTTTATGGGCGGATAAAAACTATGTGAGTTACCGGAGACTGGGAATGGATGTGGTCAGTCCGGAGAAAATATTGGATAATAAAAATTATGATTACATACTGATTGCCAATACAGTACAACAGACAGCGGACAATATCAGGGACTATCTGAAAGGAATGGGCGTTGTGGACGAAAAGATTCTGTGGTTTTCGAAAGAATTTATAAGTTCAGATAAATACCTGAATTTGTTGTGTCTGTGAAGAGTTAATAAGACGAGGACAAAATATTGCGGATAATGATTTTTGGCGCCAGAAGCATAGCGCTTGGTGTATGCAGGGCGATACAGAGACTGTATGGGGATTTTGAAGTGACCGGTTTTCTCGTAACTGGAAGGGCTGGTAATCCGGATACCCTGGCCGGGCTGCCAGTCTGTGAACTGGACCAGTTCAGGGACAGGAATATATGCGTAGTAATTGCCACGCCGGAAGATACACATGCGGCGATAGTGAAAAGTCTGGAAGAAAGAGGTTTTTATAATCATATCTGTATAGACTCTGGGAAAGAATCGGATCTGATGGGAAGGTATTACACGTCAACAGGGCAGTTTAAGCCTTTGCGGACATATGACGGGCATACAGGCCGTACCTTCTGGAATGACCAGCCATAAGACAGATGCTGTGCGGTGGACATTCACAGCTACAGAGAGGAACAGCCGAAATTACATCAACTTATAGCAGACGGCTACAATTGCAATGGACATTTACAGTTACAGAGAGGAACAGGACAGGGATGATACGTGTATATATGGCAAAATTTCACAGGGACGAACAATTACAGCATACGGCCTGTCTTCCAGAATGGCTCACTCCGGTTCAGGCAGGTGCGGCGCTTACGGAGGAGCGGGTAGCGCAGGTTCTGGACAACACTGGGAAAAATATTTCCCATAAAAATCCTAATTACTGTGAACTTACGGTATTGTACTGGATGTGGAAAAATGCCCTGTCGTCCGATATATGTACAGATATCCTGTATTATGGGTTATTTCATTACCGCAGGTGGCTGGATATCAGGGAAGGGGATATCAGTCGTATGACGGATCAGGACGTGGATGCAGTACTGCCTTATCCAACGATTCATGAACCGGATATCAGGGAACATCATGCCAGATATATAAAAAAATCAGACTGGGACGCCGTGCTACGGGCTTTGGAAGAACTGGAACCGGCTTATTATGCGGCATATGACGCAGTTTTTTCACAGGAATATCTGTATAACTACAATATAATAATCGCAAAAAAGAAATTGATAAATGAGTATTGTAACTGGCTGTTTCCAATTCTGGAGCGGATTGAAGATCTGTCTGATCCGGAAGGAAGCGGACGGGCAGACCGTTATATCGGATATATTGGGGAAAATCTTCTGACTTTATATTTCACTTATCATAAAAACGATCTTAATATTGCGCACACAGGCAGGATTATGCTGACCTAGAGCGAACAATATCTGATCATATATGGTTATTTTTCATTCTTTATTATGACGGCAGGAAGATATCCGCATACTCCGGACGCCGGGGAAAGGCGTGCTGTCACTGCCGCTGTTTCCGGCTGTATCCGTTTATCTTTCCTGACTTCCCCGCACATATTCCGGCAGACAGGATAACCGTGTACGGGAGGATATCAGTGGCAGTTTCCAGAAAATCATATATAACCCCGGTCTGCCACACATGGAGGAATGCCGCAGGAACTTCAGCTTTATTCTGGCAGACAGCAGGTCTGCGGGGAAGCTGGTATATAAATCAGGCAGTATCCGGAATAGTTTACGTAAGTATTATGTGTAATCCCGGTTATTATCTGACGGCAGAACACAGGGGCCATTCTGCCGGTATATGCAGTGTGCCCGTCTGCGGTAAGCTGCATCCGGTCTGGGAAACGCCTGCCGGAATTTCCGGATCATCCGTCCCCATACCGATGCCTTTCCCCAGCGTCCGGGAAATATACAGCTGTCCGTAGCTGATCCGTTGCATGAAATAAAAGATAACCATATATTATCTGGCATGGATCGTTGTAGTGCCAGAGTGGGATGAAGGATCCGTAAATTGTGAAATGGTGTATCCTGAAATACATGTATATATGTTTGTGATAAACAGAAAGAATTATGGAGAAAAACTATGAAATTTGAACTGACAGCATCAATGATGTGCGCAGACTATGGATGTCTGGAAAAAGAAGTAACCAGACTGGAGGAGGCCGGTATTGATTCGTTTCATATTGATATTATGGACGGCCGTTATGTGCCT
The DNA here is from genome assembly GCA_947642745.1 of uncultured Eubacterium sp. Classification (GTDB taxonomy): domain Bacteria; phylum Bacillota; class Clostridia; order Lachnospirales; family Lachnospiraceae; genus Eubacterium_J. Next base: position 42,185 of record CANRTU010000021.1, on the reverse strand, counting down.
AATTTTGCCATGTCTGTAAATGACATGGCGTATATCGCTTCAGCAGCCGCAACACCGCTGGATGTACACCTGATGATTGAACATCCGAATAATAATATACATATATTTCTTGATAAGCTCAGAAAGGGGGATACAGTATATATTCACCCGGAAGCAGAGTATCATCCGTCCACCACGCTGCAGAAAATTATCAATGCGGGGATGGTGCCCGGGATTGCGATTAATCCGGGGACCAGCGTGGAAACCGTCTGCGAGATGCTGCGCATTGTGAAAAAAGTGCTCGTTATGACAGTGAACCCCGGTAATGCGGGTCAGATGTACATGCCATATGTAGGAAAAAAGATTGCGAATCTTTTGCGGCTGAAAAATGAAATGCATTTTAAGGCATACTGGGACGGAGCTTGCGGTGTGGATAAAATCCGTAAATTTGCCCCGATGGGAATGGACGGGTTTGTACTGGGTACCACGCTGCTCTTTGGGAAGGATGCGCCGTACAGGGAAACACTGGAAAAGATCAGGGCATGTCATATATCTGGGAAACAGGGCGAAGAAAGCGTTACGAATGTCATATAAACCATTCTGCCCCTCCCCCGATAATAACCAGTAATTACCAATTATATTTTTCATTCATCCAGCCATACTAACACCAGATAACAGTTATACAGACTGTTATTAAAAAACACCAATGTATGGAGGTAGAGACAAATGTCAAGTAATTCAAAGAGTTCCAACTCAGAAATGGCAGTACCTGAAGCAAAAGACGCAATGAAACAGTTCAAAGAAGAAGTGGCATCCGAATTAGGAGTAAATTTAAAAGACGGATATAACGGTGATCTCACATCCCGTGAAGCTGGTTCCATCGGCGGTGAGATGGTGAAAAAGATGATTATGAGACAGGAAGAGCAGATGAAAAATTAAATTTTGATCTGAAATTTTCTGGCGGATCAGAATATGGTTATGGAAAAAAGTAAAAGATATACAAAAAGATATAAAAATAAGAAATTTCTTACAAAAGATGCCGGGCTTTCAGTCCGGCATCTTTTCTTACGCAGGCTTTCGGACTGTCACCAAATACGTCCTGCTGACAAATTCTAAAATTTATATTTATAAAGTTAATAATTATTTTATTGTCAGAAACTGCCAGGCGGATTCTGATTATAATGAAAAGAAATATAAAATCTGCCTATGTACGCAAAATCCCCGTAAAATTATTTCGCTGTTTTTCAACAATGTTTTTGATTGTTTTTGTCTTGTTTATCTGCTTTGCCAAAAAGGAAAATTCCGTTTGTGAACAGGTTCCGGTTGACTTTCCCGTTATTCAGTTGTAATATTTAGACCGGAAAAAAAGATCTTATTATAATGAAGGGGAAGACATGGGAAATTACAAATTTTTAATGGACCTGGCAGTCATACTGCTTTGCACGAAACTGCTGGGTGTAGTGACAAACAAAGTACAGATGCCACAGGTAGTAGGGGCGCTTCTTGCAGGCCTTTTGCTGGGACCATCCATGCTCGGGGTCATTTCTGAAACGAACTTCTTACAAACAATCGCAGAACTGGGCGTAATTGTTCTGATGTTCAGCGCAGGGCTGGAAACAGATATCAAAGAGCTTAAAAAAAGCGGAAAATCAGCCTTTATTGTAGCATTATGCGGAGTACTGGTACCACTTGCGGGCGGATTTGCCGTGGCGCATTTTTTCAACCGCCCGGATATGATTCCATCCAATGCGTCCAGCACGACTCTGCTGCAGAATATATTTGTAGGCGTAATACTGACGGCTACGTCAGTCAGTATATCAGTGGAAACCTTAAAGGAACTCGGAAAACTTCAGACACATGCGGGGAATACAATTCTCGGGGCGGCAATTATTGATGATATACTTGGTATTGTGGCGCTGACAATTATAACAAGTATTACGGACCCTTCCGTAAATATCGCCATGGTGCTGTTAAAAATAGCAGGCTTTTTTGTATTTTCCATTGTGCTGGGCTATATCTTTTTCCAGATGTATAAATACTGGATGACCCACTCTGACAAAATGCGGCACAGACATACGATTATCGCATTTGTATTCTGTCTGCTGATGGCATATGTGGCCGAGGATCTGTTTGGCGTGGCGGATATTACCGGAGCTTATATCGCAGGGCTGATTATTTCCAATACAGACAGGTCCGCCTATCTGCAGGAAAAGTTTGACATACTGTCTTATCTGCTGCTGTCGCCGGTTTTCTTTGCGCATATCGGACTGTCCGTGGAGCTTCCGAATATGACGCCGATGATTGTGCTGTTTACGGTGGTGCTTTGTATAACTGCCGTACTGACAAAGATGGCTGGCTGCGGATTTGGCGCAAGGCTTTGCGGCGATTCGCCGGCGGAGTGTGTACGTGTGGGGGCCGGAATGGCTTCCAGGGGTGAGGTCGCACTGATCGTAGCCAATAAAGGGGCCGTGGTAGGCCTGCTGGGCAGCGCTTTTATGGGGTCTATTGTAGTGATGGTAGTTGTTACCGCAGTTACGACTCCGATATTGTTAAAAATTACATTCCGTAACGGACCGGTGGATAAAGTCAGCGAAACTGAAAATATTACCAGTTATCATGATGTTGTATCAGAACGCCGGCGTAATATCAGCCGGGATCTGATTAAAAAATAAATAGTGTTAAAAAAGTATGTATAATATTCCGGCTGTGTTTCCAGCCGCCATGAATGGAATAACTGGCAACCGGACATTATCAGTGGCACAGCCTGCCGGAAGATGATCCGCACATCATTTTCCGGCAGTCTTTGCGTACATTCTGATGCGTCAGGTAAATCCGGGGGAAGGATCAGACAGTGCGGGGACTGGGTTATCTGTTCTGAATATCATACCATACCGTTTCGCTGTCAGAACTTTAGAGAGTGCCATTACGGAGGGAATCTCATGGAAAACATTAAAAACGATTCTGAAGCCGGGGTATCTCAGGATATCAGGGATGGAATCAGTTACAGCGCATCCTGTGAAAACCATGTTTCAGACCCGCTTTGTTATGAATGGTTACGAATGGAAATGAGCGGTAAGGATTTCGGCGCATTTTCGGAAAAAATACTGGTAATTTAAAAAACACTGTGCTATAATCTGTTAATGACTGTAAATAGCTGGATTACAGCTGGGGAAGCCGCGCAGCGTGTTTCTCACAAACAGAGAAGGATAGAGTATATAAAATTTGAAAACTCATAGCTACATTTAAGGAGGAAATAGAAAAGATGAGTGTTGTAGTCGAGAATTTAGAGAAAAATATGGCAAAGCTTACCGTTACAGTTCCTGCTGATAAGCTGGAAAAAGCAATACAGGCGGCTTATAATAAGCAGAAGAACAAAATCCGCATTCCGGGATTCCGTAAAGGAAAAGTGCCAAGAGCAATGATAGAAAAGGCATATGGTCCGGAAGTGTTTTTTGATGATGCAGCAAATATCCTGGTAAACGAAGAATATCCGGAAGCAATGGAAGAAAGCGGGCTGGACATCGTATCCCGTCCACAGATCGAAGTCACACAGATTGAAAAAGGAAAAGAATTTATCTTTGAAGCTGAAGTGGCGGTAAAACCGGATGTAACGCTGGGTGAATATAAAGGAGTTACCGTTACGCAGGCAGATACAGCCGTAACAGATGAAGAACTGGATGCTGAACTGGAAAAGACCAGAAATATGCAGTCCCGTATGGTAGAAGTCACAGACCGGGCTGTACAGCAGGGCGATACAGTTGTTATCGACTATGAAGGATTTGTAGACGGGGCGGCGTTTGAAGGCGGCAAAGGCGAAAACCATTCTCTGGAGATCGGTTCCCACTCTTTTATTGATACATTTGAAGATCAGATTGTAGGTAAAAATACGGGGGACGCATTTGATGTAAACGTTACCTTCCCGGAACAGTACCATGCGGCGGAACTGCAGGGAAAACCGGCTGTGTTCAAAGTTGTGCTTCATACAATCAAAGTAAAGGAAATACCAGAACTGGATGATGAATTTGCTTCTATGGTATCTGAATTCGAGACACTGGACGAGTACAAAGAAGATGTGAAAAAGAAACTGCTTGAGCGTAAAGAAGAGACAGCTTCCCGTGCCAAAGAAGAAGAAGCCGTGAAAAAGATTGTGGACAGTTCCGAAATGGATCTGCCGGAACCAATGATTGACATGCAGTGTGAAAATATAATGCAGGAGATGGCAAACCGTATTTCACAGCAGGGTCTGTCTTTTGACCAGTATCTGCAGTTTACCGGCATGACAAAGGAGAAACTGCAGGAGCAGGTACGTCCGGAAGCTATCCAGCGGATTCAGAACAGTCTCGTACTGGAAAAGATTGCGGAGACAGAAAATATTGTTGTAACAGAAGAAGAAGTAGATGGAGAAATTAAAAAAGCCGCTTCTGCCTATGGTATGTCGGTAGAAAAAATGATGGAATTTGTCAGCGAAGAGGGCAGGGAGGAAATGAAAAAAGACCTGTCGATCCAGAAGGCTGTGGATTTCGTAATGGAACATGCGCAGGAAATCGCAAAGGAAGAACCGCAGGAGCAGGCAGCTGAATAAAGCAAAGAAATATAAAAAGACCTGCAGGTCCGCAGAGTTGTGGATTTTGTGATGGAACATGCGCAGGAAACCGCAAAGGAAGGGCCACAAGGGCAGGCAGCTGAATAAAATGAATGAAAAAGTGCGGGCCGGTTTCAGGAAGTCCGGCTGGTCCGCATATTATGGAGGAATTTATATGAGTCTGGTACCTTATGTAATAGAACAGACGAGCCGCGGGGAACGCAGCTATGATATCTATTCACGTTTATTAAAAGACCGGATTATCTTTCTGGGAGAAGAAGTTAACGAGGTGACGGCAAGTCTTACAGTAGCCCAGTTACTCTTTCTGGAATCAGAAGATCCAGGAAAGGATATTCACCTCTATATCAATTCTCCGGGCGGGGTAGTGACCGCAGGCATGGCTATTTACGACACCATGCAGTATATCAAATGCGATGTATCTACTATCTGTATCGGTATGGCAGCCAGCATGGGCGCCTTCTTACTGGCCGGTGGAACAAAGGGCAAGCGTATGGCGCTTCCAAATGCGGAAATCATGATTCACCAGCCATCCGGCGGAGCGAAAGGGCAGGCGACGGAAATCCAGATTGCGGCAGAAAATATCCTCAAGATGAAAAAGAACTTAAATGAAATTCTGGCAGCCAATACGGGTCAGACTTATGAAACAGTGGCAAAAGATACCGAGCGTGACCATTACATGGATGCGAAAGAAGCGCTGGAATATGGTCTGATTGACAGCATTGTTACAAACCGTGAAAAATAAAGTTGCAAAATAACAGATTAAGAAGGGGTGAAGTGATGGCGGGCAAAAGCAACGACAGCAAAGTAAGATGTTCCTTTTGCGGGAAACCGCAGGGACAGGTACGAAAGCTGATTGCCGGACCGAATGGGGCATATATCTGCGACGAATGCGTGGATATCTGTTCCGAAATTATCGAAGAAGAGCTGGAGAAAGAAGAAGCAGAGTTCTTTCAGGCAGAAGTCCCGTTTGAAATCAATTTGCAGAAACCAGAGCGTCTCAAGGCGTTTCTGGATGAATATGTCATTGGCCAGGACGAGGCAAAAAAAGTGTTATCCGTTGCGGTATATAATCACTATAAACGAATTCTGGCAGATATTGATATGGAAGACGTGGAGCTGCAGAAAAGTAATATTCTGATGCTGGGACCTACCGGTTCTGGCAAAACACTGCTGGCACAGACACTGGCAAGGATTCTGAATGTACCGTTTGCCATAGCTGACGCTACCACGCTGACAGAGGCAGGTTATGTAGGCGAAGACGTGGAAAATATCCTGCTGAAACTCATTCAGGCAGCGGAGTATGATATTGACCGTGCGCAGTGCGGAATCATTTATATTGACGAAATAGATAAAATAACAAAAAAATCTGAAAATGTATCCATTACCAGGGATGTGTCAGGAGAAGGTGTACAGCAGGCGCTCTTAAAGATCCTGGAAGGAACGAATGCGTCGGTACCTCCCCAGGGCGGCAGAAAGCATCCGCAGCAGGAGCTGATTCAGATTGATACGACAAATATCCTCTTTATTTGTGGAGGAGCGTTTGACGGACTGGAAAAGATTATTGAGACCAGAATGGATCAGAAATCTATCGGTTTTAATGCGGAGATTTCTGAAATCTCAGAACGGAATGTGGGAGAGACGTTAAAGCAGACGATGCCGCAGGATCTGGTAAAATTTGGCCTGATTCCTGAATTTGTAGGTCGTGTGCCGGTTATGGTGTCCCTGGATTCTCTGGATAAAACAGCGTTAAAACGTATTTTGCAGGAGCCGAAAAATTCTCTGGTCAGACAATACCGCAAGCTGTTTGAGCTGGATGGCATTGAACTGGAATTCCGGGAAGACGCCATAGAAGCAATTGCGGACAGATCCCTGGAGCGTAAGACTGGCGCCAGGGGACTCCGGGCAATTATGGAAAGTACACTGATGGATCTGATGTACCGCATACCATCCGATGAAATGATCTGGAAATGTACGATTACAAAGGGAGCTGTTGAAAAGACAGAAGAGCCGCTGATTGAATATAAAAGCGCTTAATGTATAAACTATTTATTGCCTTACAGATATGATAAGGCTGCTGCTTCCAGGGAGCGGCAGCCTTATGGGGCCGGGTTCTGTTTTGGTTCACGCTGGACGGCCGGGCTGTAATGCTGTATGAGTTCTGTAGGGAGCTGGATGAAATAGGATCACGATAAGGTCACAATAAGATCATACAGCTTCTGACTGGAGGAGAACCTGTAAGGTATCTCCTCTTTTTGTGTTGCGGCAGTTTGTGATTAAATTAAAAAAACTTACAGAAATGACAACCCGTCTGGTGTACTGGTCACGAAGTTATTTATGGCAGCCGCACTGTCTGTTCTGTCGTCCGCTGTGCAGTATTTTCTAACCGTAGCGTTGCTGCGCCTTGAAAAATCCTACCTGCGGAGTGACAAAATATTCAGCGCACTTACCATAAATAACAGGCGCCGCTGCACTGGTCCGGACTGTTATGGCAAAAATCATGGAATAGGAAATCAGACTATGTGTGAAATTATGAAAATAATGCCTGCGGTTCCACTCCGGGGCATGGTAATCCTTCCGGGTATGATTATTCATTTTGATATCAGCAGGCCCCAGTCCATTCATGCGGTGGAAGAAGCCATGATGAAAGATGAAAAAATATTTCTGGTAACGATGAAAAACCAGAATGTGGATACGCCGGAAAAGGACGATTTCTATGAAGTTGGCATTATTGCGCAGATTAAACAGCTGATTAAAATGCCAAATAATATCGTGCGTGTACTGGTGGAAGGCCTGGAGCGTGCGGGGCTGGAAGAGCTGACGGAAATCGAATCCTGTTATAAAGTACAGGTATTAAAGTATGACGAAGAGGCACTGGGCGAAGTGATGCCCCAGGCACTGGACGCTATGCTGATGAGCATGAAAGAGACCGTTCATAAATACTGTCAGGTCAGCCAGCGTACCAGCCGGGAATTTCTGAAACAGATCGATGAAGTGGATAAGGTGGAGACTTTTATTGATCTGACTGCAAACAGCATACCGCTGCACTATGAGCAAAAGCAGCGGATTCTGGAAGCGGTGAATCTGACCAGCCGTTATGAAGTATTTATGGGAATCCTTTTAAATGAGATTGAAGTCATTGCCATCAAAAATGATTTCCAGAAAAAACTGCGGACTGCCGTGGACAAAAATCAGCGGGAGTATATACTGCGGGAACAGCTCAGGCTGATCCGGGAAGAGCTGGGGGAAAATAATACGGATTCGGATATAGAGAAATTCCGGGCCGGGACGGAAAAACTAAAAGCGGATAAAGAGATTAAAGAAAAATTATATGAAGAAATAAACCGTTTTAAAAATCTGCCGGTCAGTTCTTCTGAGAGCGCCGTAGTCCGGGGATATATCGAAACACTGCTGGAACTGCCCTGGAATAAAGCTTCCAGAGACAACCGGGATATCCGCAATGCGGAGCGCATATTAAACGAAGACCATTACGGCATGGAAAAAGTCAAAGAACGTATGCTGGAATTTCTGGCCGTACGCAATCTGACCAGTAAAGGGGACAGTCCGATCATCTGTCTGGTAGGACCTCCCGGAACCGGAAAGACCAGTATCGCAAAATCAGTAGCCACGGCGCTGGACAAAAAATATGTCCGTATCTGCCTGGGCGGCGTGCGGGACGAGGCGGAAATCAGAGGACACAGAAAGACGTATGTGGGCGCTATGCCGGGGCGGATTATTACCGGGCTAAAGAGTGCAGGTTATAAAAATCCGCTGATGCTGCTGGATGAGATTGACAAATTAAACGGGGATTTCCGTGGCGATCCGGCTTCCGCACTGCTGGAAGTGCTGGACAGCGAGCAGAACAGTCATTTCAGGGACCACTATGTAGAAGTGCCGGTAGATTTATCAGACGTACTGTTCATTGCCACGGCAAACGACGCAGGAAGTATTCCAAGGCCGCTGCTGGACCGCATGGAGATTATCGAAGTATCCAGCTATACAGAAAACGAAAAGCTGCATATTGCAAAAGAGCACCTGATCGCAAAACAGATGAAAAAGAACGGATTGCGGGAAGGCCAGCTGTCCATCAGCGATAAGGCGGTGGCAAAAATCATCAGCGGTTATACGAAAGAGGCAGGCGTCCGCAATCTGGAGCGTAAAATCGGCGCCATCTGCCGTAAGGCAGCCAGGGATATTTATGAAAAGAAAAAGGACGGGGTCCGGGTGACCGGAAGCAATCTGGAAAAGTATCTGGGCATCATCCGCTATACTGCCGGGCATATCAACGCTAAAGACGATGTGGGTATTGTCCGTGGCCTGGCCTGGACCAGTGTAGGAGGCGTCACGCTGGAAGTAGAGGTAAACTGTATGCCGGGCAAAGGAGAGATCCGCCTTACCGGCAAACTTGGAGATGTGATGAAAGAGTCTGCGCAGGCGGCGTTAAGCTATGTGCGTTCGTTAAGTGGAAAATACAAAATTTCCAATGATTATTTTGCGAAGCATGATATCCATATTCACATACCGGAAGGGGCCACACCAAAAGACGGACCTTCAGCCGGCATAACAATGGCTACTGCCATTTTGTCCGCTGTCACGGAAATACCGGTACGTGCCAGTGTGGCCATGACAGGAGAAATCACCCTCCGGGGCAGGGTGCTGCCCATTGGCGGACTAAAAGAAAAGCTGCTGGCGGCAAAAAATGCCGGTATTAAAACCGTCTGCATTCCGAAAAAAAACGAAAAAGATTTATCCGAAATTGATGCGGAAATTACCAAAGGAATGAAAATCGTACTGGCAGAACAGCTGCGGGAAGTACTTGAGGTGGCGCTGACGCATCATTAATGTGTATCATCTGACAGGAGGAAATATATGATTATCAAAAATGTCAGCCTGGAAACGGTATGTGGCATCACAAGCGTCATTCCGGATAACAAGCTTCCGGAAATCGCATTTGCGGGAAAGTCCAATGTGGGCAAATCCTCACTGATTAACAGCCTTATGAACCGCAAAGCCCTGGCACGGACTTCTGCCCAGCCGGGGAAAACGCAGACCATAAATTTTTATAATATTAATGAGGCGATGTATCTGGTGGATCTGCCGGGCTATGGATACGCAAAAGTACCGGAATCAGAGCGGGTAAAATGGGGTAAAATGATAGAAAACTACCTGCACCGGTCCGGGCAGCTGCGGGCGGTTTTTCTGCTGGTCGATATCCGGCATAAGCCTTCCGCCAATGATATTACCATGTACGACTGGGTAGTGTACCAGGGTTACCGGCCGGTGATCATTGCCACAAAGCTGGACAAACTAAAGCGCAGCCAGGTGCAGAAAAGCGTTAAGATCATACGGGAAGGGCTGGGGCTGGAAAGCTCAGATATACTGATTCCGTTTTCTGCCACCACCAGACAGGGCAGGGAAGAAATCTGGCAGCTGATGGACAGACTATGCGGTCTGGAAGAGCCGCAGGGCAGTGACCATGAAACATAAATACGTATTCGCGGCCGTTATGCTGCTGGTTCTCATGCTTGCGGAAATCGGACTGACAAACCTTTATGTCCGTTATGAAAAGGGCAGTCAGGAAAACCAGTCGTTTCATGTAGTGACTTCCTTTTATCCGGTGTATGTGGCGGCAAAAAATATTATCGGGGACTGTGAAGGCGTGACGCTGGAGAACCTGAGTGAGCCGCAGACCGGATGTATGCATGATTACCAGCTGACTGCCACAGATATGAAAGTGCTGGCTGGTGCGGATGCGTTTGTCATAAACGGCGGAGGCATTGAGAGTTTTTTATCCGGTGTTGCGGCCAGATACCCGTCCCTGTCAGTGCTGGATGCCTGCGGGCGGGTGCGGCTGCTGGAGGACAATGCCCATGTCTGGATGAGTATCTCTGATTATATGATACAGGTACAGACCATCTCGGACGGCCTGTGCGGGCTGGATGCCGTTCACCGTCAGGTTTATCAGGACAATACCAGGACATATCTGGAAAAACTGGAAGCGCTGCGTAAAGAGCAGACAGAATTAGCGGCCAGTATCCTGCCGCAGAATATTATTATTTTCCATGAAGCCTTCGCCTACACAGCCAGGGATCTGGGTCTTACGGTAACCGGACAAATGGATCTGGACGAGGAACGTCAGGTCAGCGCCGGGGAAGTGGCTGATATTCTGGCCGGCATCCGGGAGCATGAAGCCGGCCTGGTACTGGCTGAGGAGCTTTATGGAAAAGAAATGGGGGATATGGTGAGTGCGGAGACCGGGATTAAAATAGTCTGGCTGGATACCTGTGTGCGTGGCACGTATGAAGCGGACAGTTACCTCAAGGCCATGGAACAGAATCTGAAGCTGTTGCGGGATGCTGTGATACAGCAATAACCGGATTCCGGCAGTATGGAACCGCAGATTACATGGATGGTTAGCATGAGGGGGAATCCCATAGTACGGGCCACGCAGTCAGCAGCCAGATCCTGTTTCCATGAAACCATAATGTAACGTCAGGTTCATTCTGGCATGTGCACAGGAGTAACAAAAATGCGAAAAATTATAGAACCATGCGGACTGCACTGTATCAAAGTCCATCACCTGGGCGTCACAATCGGAGAACAGGAAATCCTTACAGATATCAACCTCCATATACACTGTGGAACGCTCAATGCCATTGTGGGTCAGAACGGCGCTGGAAAATCCACACTTGTAAAAGCCATGCTGGGCGAACTTCCCTATACGGGCAGCATCGAATTCAAAGACCGGGAAGACGGACAGATCCAGAAGCTGAAGACCGGTTATGTTCCCCAGAGTATTAATATAGAAAAACGGACGCCGGTCAGTGTATTTGATCTGATGGCCTGCTATAAATCCCGTTTTCCTGTATTTTTGCATAAAAAGAAAAAGCTGTATGAAGAAATATATGAATGCCTGAAAATATTCCAGGCAGAATCCTTTATCGACAGACAGGTATGCAATCTGTCCGGCGGCCAGCTGCAGCGGGTGCTTTTGTCACTGGCGGTGCTCAACGAGCCGGATCTGCTGCTGCTGGATGAGCCAGTGTCCGGTATCGACCAGAACGGCATGGAGCTTTTTTATAAATTAATGGATTATCTGAAAAAGAATTTTGACCTGGCGGTAATTCTGATCTCCCATGATCTGGAATATGTGGCGGAATATGCGGACCGGGTGATTCTGCTGGATCAGACCATTCTGAAACAGGGGTCCGTAAGGGAAGTATACCGCAGCAGGGAGTTTCGGGAAGTATTTGGCGAAACAGTCCTGCCGGCGGATAGAATCAGGCAGGCAGACGGAAAGCACAGGAGTTTTACAGATGGTTAATTTTTTTACAGACTGGATGCAGTATGGTTTCATGAAAAATGCCTTTGTGGCAATTCTGATTATTACGCCGTTATTTGGTATTCTGGGCACCATGATTGTGGAACGCAGGATGGCGTTTTTTTCAGACGCCCTGGGCCATTCCGCACTGACGGGAATTGCGGCCGGCCTGGTGTTTGGTGTGACAGACACGAATCTTTCCATGGCGCTGTTTGCCGTTGTATTTGCGTTGCTGCTTAATAAGATCAGCAGTGCGGGAACGGCGGCAAACGATACGGTTATCTCAGTATTTTCCAGCGCCAGTATAGCCCTCGGGCTGGCAGTATTGTCAAAGGGCGGCAATTTCAGCAAATATTCCAGCCTGCTGGTGGGAGATGTACTAGGCATTTCCAAGACGGAAATCGTATATCTGGCGGTGATTTTTGTACTGACACTGGTGTTCTGGATTTTCTGCTTCAACAGCCTTCAGGCTGTCAGCATACACCGGACGCTGGCAAAAACCTGTCATATTCCGGTCCGGCTGATGGAAAATCTGTTTGCTGTACTGACGGCGCTGATCGTAATGGGATCTATCAAATGGGTTGGTATTCTGATTATCAACGCACTGCTGATCCTGCCTGCAGCCGCCAGCAGGAATATTTCGGGGAATCTGAGGGAGTATCACTTTTTTTCCATACTTTTTTCCGTATTTTCCGGTATATCCGGACTGCTGGTTTCATATTTTACAAACGTAGCCACAGGACCGATGATTGTGATTGAGGCGTCTGTCATATATTTTTGTACTTATTATTATGGCAGGAGAAACCAATAGACAAACGGGGTACAAGTGTTGTATTATTTTACAAATGTGGCCACAGGACCAGTGATTGTGACTGGGGCAACAGTTATTTATTTTTGTACTTATTATTATGGCAGGAGAAACCAATAGACAAACGGGGTACAAGTGTTGTATACTATATTATGATAACAGGCTACAGTGCGATTTTGCGCTGAACGGACAGAGTACGCAAGAATTAATAGGGTGATGGCATGAAATTTAAAAGGATTAACGTGGATACAGTGCGCTGCATAGTGTCCGAGACAGAATTGAATGAGAATGGCCTGCAAATGGACGATTTTTTGCAAAATGACGGCAAGACGGAAGAGTTTTTGCGGAAAATAGTATCGCTGGCGGAAGAAGAGGTAGGATTTAAAGTCCAGGGCGGCCCGTTATCCGTGCAGGTAGCCGTACTGCCGGAACATTTGCTGGCACTGACATTTTCGGAACGGCCGGACAATAACATCCTGAATATTCTGCAGAATCTGAAATCGGCGGTTGACAGTTTATCGGGGCTTGGAAAGAAAAACGAAGAGGATGCAGAAGAAGCGGAGCAGGGAGATACAAAAGACCGGGATACTCTGGTAGAAGGTTTTAACAAGCGGCTGTACATATTAGGGTTTAAAAGCATGGACCAGATCATTGATTATGCCTGTTCCATTGTACTGGAAGAGCCGGTAGTCAGCAGTGTATACCGGCTGCAGGAGCATGGAACTACCAGTTATTTCCTGCTGATTGAGAGGAACGGACTGGGAGACAAGGAAATATGCAGGGTAATCAGCGCTTCAGTGGAATTTATGGATGACGCCTCGGCGAATATCCACAAAGCGGCTTACCTGGCAGAGCATGGAACCTGTGTGATCCAGAAAGACGCACTGGAAATTCTGCAGAAATTATAGGACGGTTCTGGTGTGGGGAAACGGAATGATTGAAACAGACAGGACCGTAAAAACAGGAAATCAGACAGAACATGGAATACGTGCGAACCTGCGGGAGGCATTGAAAATTCTGCGGAAATTACATGGCGGATGTGGTACGGGGCAGTGGAATGAAGGAAACAGACAGGATCGGAAAATAAGCAGGAAGCTTTGGAACGCACCAGATTACGGAATGTATACTACATAATTATAAACAGGCTGATAAAGGACATTTTCCAGGAGGGAGTACTGGAAAATGTCCTTTGTGTATTGCTTCTGGAATCTGTAAGGTTTGCGGGATGGGTTTCTGTCCGGTCTGGTACAGCGCCCGGCGGTATAAAAAATACTGCCCCTTATGTGGCGGGCAGTATTTTTTACAGAATAATAATGACAGAAAAATTATGACAGTTTTAGAAATCGGTTAAATCCGCGGCACGTTTTTCCAGGAATGCGCTCATGCCTTCTTTTTTGTCATGTGTAGCGCATGTTACGCCAAACAGGTTTGCTTCCATTTCTACTGCGTTTTTGATATCCATATCGTAACCGTTGTTGATAGCTGCCTTTGCGATCGCTACAGCGTAGCTTCCTTTGGATACAATCTTTTCAGCCATTGCTTTTGCTACAGGCATTAATTCTTCAGTAGTAACTACTTTGTTTACAAGGCCGATGCGGTATGCTTCATCTGCTTTGATATTATCACAGGTGAAAATCATTTCTTTCGCACGTCCCATACCTACCAGGCGGGCAAGTCTCTGTGTACCGCCGAAGCCAGGGATAATGCCAAGACCGCATTCCGGCTGTCCGAAGATTGCGTTGTCAGAAGCGATACGGATATCACAGGCCATACAGATCTCACATCCGCCGCCAAGTGCGAAACCGTTGACAGCCGCAATGGTAACCTGACGCATGTTCATCAGTTTGAAGAACGGTACAGAAGCTTTCATACCAAAAGCCCGTGCTTCCGCTGCGGAGAAGTTGACCATCTCAGCGATGTCCGCACCAGCCACAAAGGATTTAAACGCATTCCCTTTTTTGTCAGCGCCGCCGGTTAAAATTACGACTTTAATGTCATCCCTTCCTTCGATTTCAGTCAGGACGGTATTCAGTTCGTCCAGTGTCTCGCTGTTTAATGCGTTTAAAGCTGCCGGGCGGCTGATTGTAAGAACTGCGATCTGATTTTCAACTTCCAGTTTTAAGTTGTTCATTTTAATGATCCTCCTATTTGTTATAATATGTACTGCGGTATAACCATATTTATAATGTATTACTTCGTTAAAGATTTGTCAATAAAATTCCCGAAAATCATTGTAAATACCAGTATTTTGACCTGGTCATACGTATTTATTTAAAGGCAGGCTGCGTGGACGGGCCAGTGCACTGATCACTTGTTATTTATGGTAATCACACTGTTTGTTCTGCCATCCGCTGAATTGGATTTTCTAACCGCAGCTGTTGCTGCGATGTGGAAAATCCGCCCTGAACAGTGATAAAATATTCAGCATACTACCATAAATAACAAGTGGTCAGTAAACTGGTTATGTGTCCGGAAATATCTTACTAAAAAATAAAGCAGAGAGGAATACATTATGAGAAATAAAACCAGAATACCAGACGTAATAATGGCGTGTGTCCTGGCGCTGCTTTTACTGTTTACGAATGCAGGTGCGGCAGGCGCGGCGCCAGCGGGTATGGATGCGGTTGTATCTGCTTCGCTGCAGATTTTGTGCGACAACGAAGGCGGTTACAATTCGGTAAACCCGGATGATAACGGCGCATTGTCCATCGGAAAGCTGCAATGGCATGGCTGGCGGGCCTTATCCCTGCTCCAGACCATTGTGGAAGCAGATGAAAGCCAGGCACAGGACCTTCTGGGCCAGGCGCTTTATAAAGAAATAACGACAAATGATGCCACAAAATGGAGTACGAGAAAACTCACAACTGCGGAAGCGGCAAAAATTAAAAAACTGCTGGCTACAGATGAAAGTAAAGCGGCGCAGGATGCTCTTGGCAACAAGGATATCTCCGGTTATATTGAACAGGGGCAGCGTCTCGGGATAACCAATGAGCCGGCGCTTGTTTATTTTGCGGACCTGGCAAACCAGGGCGGTGCGGGAGCGGCGGGCCGTGTTGCCACTGCTGCGTCGAAAATTGCGGGAAGCTATGGAAAAGTAACTTTAAATGAACTGCACGAAGCGGCAATTTCAGATTCTGTCATGGGAGCATATTCCGCCAGACGATTCCATACATATCAGTATGCAGCCGGGCTGGGCTGGGCGTTTTGTAATACAGGAGATTCTTATATCCCGCATGATTATACGACTGCAAAAGGCAGCGGCGCCTCCTGGATACAGCGTTCCCTGAATCAGTGCATGAAAGCAAAGCTGACGATAACCGGAATTTATGATACAGATACCACAGAGGCTGTAAGGGCGTTTCAGTCAGCAAAAAGTCTTGAGGCGGACGGTGTGGCAGGCAAAGATACGATTACCGCCCTGATCAAGGCTGTGGCTGCCAGTGAGAAAGTGACGCCGCAGGACCCTTCAGAACCATCCACACCGGCTACAAAACCGGGGACAACCGTGCCGACAGTCAAACCTACTATGCCAACAGTCAAACCTGCTACGCCTTCTGTTACACCGGAAAAACCTACGACGCCGTCAAAGCCGTCACTGGAGAAAAATAACCTGAAATCCGCCTATACTTCTTATGTGGTGAACGACACGGAGAAATCATTCAGCCTTCAGATTACATCCAGCCATAATACGGTACCAGTTACTTATCAGTCATCTGACACCGCAGTAGTGAAAGTAGGCAAAAAAGGGAAAGTGACAGTTAAAGGTACCGGACAGGCATATATCACAGTCAGCCAGGCGCAGACAAAAGTATACCAGGCCGCCAGTCTGACAATTACAGTTACTGTCTGCTCCACCAATCCGGCGGACTATCAGGTGCCTGCCGGAGCGCTGTATGCGGGCAAATATATGCAGAAACAGGATGTGCAGTGGCTGCAGGCCGCTTTGATAAAACTGGAGAAGGCGTCTATAACAGTTAATGGAGTCTGGTCTGATTCCATGACGAAGCTGGTTACGGATTTTCAGCTTAAATGGGGAATGCCGGCAGACGGAATAGCGGGAGACCAGACAAAAGCCATGGTAACAAGGCTGCTGGCAGTAAAAGGGCAGAAGCCGGAAGTAAGCATTGCTACAACAACTACAGCCAATAAACTTTCCTGGAAGAAATACGCAAAAGCAAACCGTGTATTTATTTTCCGCAGGCAGAATCAGGAGTCTTATAAACGGATTAAAACAATAAAAAATATGACGAAAACAAGCTTTCAGGACAAACAGGCGGCCAAAGGCGTAGTGTATGACTACACTGTAAAATATGCGTTTGTCCAGAATAAAGTGAAAGTGACAGGGCCGTCTTCCAATAGTGTGCAGGGGACAGTGGGCTGGTAATATCAGAAACAAAAAAGTAAATGCATGATTATCCGCAGTTTTGTGTCATGGCAGCCGGAAGATAAGAGTATATTCCGGACGCCTGGGAAATGTGTGCTGCCCCTGCCGGTGTTCCGCTCCGAAAAGCTGCCAGTTCTAAGATTTCTGCCCGGAAGGTGTTCTTACCGGACGGACCGGTGCTTATTCGCCATCCCTGGCTCAGAAGCACCTTTCAGGGACGTCCATGTCCCTGAATCCTGTATACTGACAGAAACCTGAGAACTGCCTGCTTTTCTCCACAGTCACCCCGGCAGGGGCAGCACACATTTCCCCGGCTGTTTCCGGCAATATCCAAACATCTGTTCTGTCTGCCTCTGCATACAGTGTCCCGGGAGACAGGATAACCATGTCTGCTGGAATGTGACGGAACATTTCCCCAGGAGCGGCATGCAACCTGCTTTTTTCCGTACTGTGGAAGGATGAGGCAGGAACTGTTGTTAAAATAATCCGGATATGCGCTATTTTTTCGTTTATCACATGTATCTGTCCGGTACTGAAACAACAAATCGGGAAAGGTATGAATATTCTGCCGGAAACAGCAGAGGGGGAGGCAGCATGTCCCTGAGGGCGTGACTATGGGGATAAGCCGGAATCGGAATGCCGTCATGGACAGGCTGCCTTTCCCCGGTGTCCGGGAAATATGCGGCCGTCCAATATCATGAAATGACTTATAACCATGCATTATCTGGTATTGTCCGCCAGAGCGTGTTTGAAAAATTGTTCCCATGATCTGTACGCCCCGGTTTGCGGATAATTTATCCCAAATTTGGTCAATGTAGTCCGCTATATCATGCCCTTTGGGTACACCTCCCGGATCTGGAATAAATTCTCCATATCATGCCTATAGGGTACAAACTGGAAGGCATATCCTGGGGAAAGCGTTTTTCAAATACGCTCCGGGGCATCTGTTTTCTGGAAAAGGATGTTAAATATGTTAAAAGATTTTAATCTGGAGCAGCTGGTCAGTCCGCTGCTGGAATGGTATGGGGTTCATGCCAGGGCGCTGCCCTGGAGGGAAGATCCGGCGCCTTACCGGGTATGGGTATCGGAAATTATGCTTCAGCAGACAAGGGTGGAAGCGGTAAAACCGTATTTTGAGCGGTTTATTAAGGAACTGCCCGACGCAGCTGCCCTGGCGGCGTGCGGGGAGGAGCAGCTGCTGAAATTATGGGAAGGGCTGGGCTATTATAACCGTGTGCGCAATATGCGGGCGGCGGCCAGGACACTGGTGGCGGAATACGGCGGGGAACTGCCCGCTGATTACGAAGAACTGTTAAAACTGAAGGGAATCGGGCATTATACGGCAGGGGCCATTGCCTCAATTGCGTACGGGATTCCGGTGCCAGCAGTAGACGGCAATGTGCTTCGCATTCTGATGCGGGTATCGGAAGATTCGTCGGATATTATGAAGCAGTCAGTAAAATCAGAAGTGGAAAAGCTGCTGCTGCCGGTGATACCAAAAGACAACGCCGGAAGCTTTACCCAGGCGATGATGGAACTTGGGGCAACGGTATGCGGACCAAACGGAGAACCGGCATGTAACAGGTGTCCCTGGGAGTCGTACTGTCTGGCAAAGAAGAACGGCAGCCATGGACATATACCGGTCCGGGGAAAGGCAAAGACCAGAAAGATTGAGGAGAAAACGGTGCTTATTATCTGTGACGGGGAGAAAGTGCTGCTGCACCGCCGTCCGGCCCGGGGACTGCTGGCAGGCATGTATGAATTTCCCAATCTGTCCGGCTACAGGACGCAGGAAGAGGCGCTGGATTATGTGAGGGAACGAAAGCTTCTGCCGGTAAAAATAGAACCGTTAGAAGAAGCGAAACATATTTTTTCCCACATAGAATGGCATATGAGAGGCTATATGATCCGCATTGCCCAGCTGGACGACGGGGTGGAGCAGCCGTCGGGATTTGTATTTGCGCAGGCGGAGGTATCAGAAGAAAAATATGCGATTCCCTCAGCTTTTGCCAGATATACGAAATATATGAATATCCGTCTGGGACAGGAGCGTTATGAGTAACATACGTTCCTGTTTTCCGTCTGGTGAAGCCCTGCGTTTCCAGCAGATTCCGGCAGGAAAAATGTTCATATTTTATTTACAATATCCTCATTTCTTTCACACACGGATTTCACAAATTGCCTGTATGATAGGATACAGTTAATCAAGAAACATCATTTTCTAGTTAACCATCATTTTCATATTTTATACGCTGGCTTTTATACAAAGCCACGTTACCCTGCCCGAACAGGCAGGGTTCCTCCCAAAGCTAATAACCTAATTTCTTTTTCATACAAAGGCCGGTGTTCCCTAGCGCCGGCTTCCCCTTAGAAACTATAAGACAAAGACCCGGCCCTTGGGCTGGGTCTTTGTCTTGTCATGATCTGGAAAAGAACGGTTACGCTCTGGCCCGGGATGAACTTTAACAAAGAACTGTTTTGATTTTATAAAACTACTGACATTTAAGAAAAAATTGTGTATAATAAGTTCCATGTGAAAAACGGCCGGCGGACGTTATCCTGTCGGTACGGCCAGATTCAAAAGGAGGAGCTATGTACGACAGCATTGTAATTGGAGCAGGTATTGCGGGAAGTGTCGCAGCCAGAAAGCTGGCGGAAGAGGGAAACCATAAAGTACTGGTTATTGAAAAGAGGAATCATACCGGCGGCAACTGCTATGACCGCACAGATGCGTACGGTATACTGGTGCATGAATATGGTCCTCACATTTTTCATACAAATCTGGAATCTGTATTTGCGTATTTGTCCAGATTTACAGAATGGTATCTGTATGAACAGGGCCATCAGGTAGTGGCCAGGGTGGGAGACAGACTGCTTCCGGTTCCGTTTAACCTGAAGACACTGCATATGGTATATGAAGAGAAACAGGCCGGTGAACTGGAGCAGAAGCTGATCGCCGCATACGGGGAAGGCAGCCGGGTTCCGATTATGAAACTGCGGGAGCATCCGGACCCACAGATTCAGGACATCGCCAGGTACGTATATGAAAATGTATTTTTAAAATATACAATGAAACAGTGGGGGCAGACACCGGAAGAAATCGACCCGCAGGTGACAGGCCGGGTGCCGGTTCTGATTTCCTATGATACCCGCTATTTCCAGGATAAATATCAGGGTGTTCCGGCGGAGGGGTTTACCGCAATGTTTGAAAATATGTTACGGCATGAAAATATTACGGTGCGCACTTCCACAGACGCCAGAACACTAATGGAGTTTAGGGAAAAAGAAATATACTTTGAGGGGAGCCGGTTTGAAGGAAATGTGATTTTTACTGGTGCGCTGGATGAGCTGTATGACTGTCAGTACGGCAGGCTGCCATACCGGTCCCTGCGTTTTGATTCTGAGCATCTGGATACGGATGATTTTCAGGGCGGGCACAGCGTTGTGAATTATACTGTCAGTGAAGATTTTACCCGCATTACAGAGTTTAAGCACCTGACCGGGCAGCGGAACACATCAGGAACCACGATCATAAGGGAATATCCGTTTGCCTACACCGGAGCAGAAGGAGAGATACCTTATTATGCGATTATGAATGCGGAAAATGAGGCATTATATAAACAGTACCAGGAGCTGGCCGGCCAGATAGAAAATCTGTATCTGCTGGGCAGACTGGCAGAATATAAATATTACAATATGGATGCCATGGCGGATAAGGCGCTGGCGCTGGCAGACCGGCTGATACACAGGGCTGGTTAACCGTATACTGTCTGGCTGGCAGACCGCCGCAAAAGTGAACGATTAAAATAATCCGGCAGATCATAAAATAGTGCGTCACATGCCGGGATTCAGACAAAGCCGCCCGGGGCGGAGACATTTACAGTATCAAATGGGAAAACAAGGAGAGAGGGATGAAATTATTATCAATCGCAATACCGTGTTATAATTCCGAAGAATATATGGAACGCTGTATTGATTCCCTGCTGCCCGGCGGGGATGATGTGGAAATACTGGTGGTGGACGACGGTTCCTGGGATCTGACGCCCCAGATTGCGGATGCATATGAAAAGAAGTATCCTGGCATTGTAAAAGCAATCCATCAGGAAAACGGCGGGCACGGCGAAGCGGTAAACGCAGGCTTAAGAAATGCGCAGGGATTGTATTTTAAAGTTGTGGACAGCGACGACTGGGTAGACCGGGAGTCCTATGAGAAAATTCTGATGACGTTAAAGGAAATTGCTTCTTCAGACCAGTCTCTGGATATGCTGATTTCTAATTTTGTATACGAAAAGACAGGGGTAAAACATAAAAGGGTTATGAAATACACTTCATCCCTGGTACAGGACAGGATTTTTACATGGAGTGATGTGCGCCATATACACAAAGGCCGGTATCTGCTCATGCATTCTGTCATATACCGGACGAAATTGTTGCGGGACTGCGGGCTGCGGCTGCCAAAACATACATTCTATGTGGACAATTTGTATGTATATACACCGCTGCCGTACGTGAAAACCATGTATTATCTGAACGTGGATTTTTACCGCTATTTTATCGGACGGGGAGACCAGTCTGTGAACGAAACGGTGATGATCCAGCGCATTGACCAGCAGATCAAGGTCAATAAGCTTATGATAGATACGTATGATTTGTGGAAGATTCCAAACAAAAAGCTGCGGAAATACATGTTTAATTACCTGGAAATTATTACCGTTATTTCTACTGTCCTGCTGATCCGTTCCGGCTCGAAGGAAAATCTGGAGAAAAAACGGGAACTGTGGAGTTATATCAGACAGAAAGATCTGCGGCTGTTTCATCATCTGCGAAACGGGATTATGGGCAACACGATGAATCTGCCAGGCAGAGGCGGCCGGCGGATTTCTATTGCCGCATATAAAATTGCGCAGAAAGTAGTGGGATTTAATTAGGGGGCATTTTGATGAGTATGAGAGCGGAACGGGATATTGCATTGTGTGCGATTGCAAACGGGGTCATTAAGTCCAAAGTAATGAACGCCATGATTCAGAAAAGAATCCCGTATGCGGAAGAATGGCACAAAGTTCCAATCCTTCAACGCAGAAAATTTGAAGGGGCAAAAGAAGTATGTATTGTCATTACACACCATGAAAAAGCCGCTGAGGCAAAAGTACAGATCGGGGCGCTGGATGAGGAAATCCGAAGCCGGGTGTATTTTGATCTGAAGGGACTCATATAGTGCCTGTACCAGAAGGCGTTTCCGCCAGAGAAAGATCTGGCGGGAATGCCTTTCTCTGAATGCAAATATTACGACGGGACCGGGAGAGACAAATGATCAGGGTTGTAAAAAAATTTCGCAGTATTATGACAAGAGAACAGCAGAGGGGAGCGTTACTGCTGGCTGTTCTGATGCTTTTCGGAGGTCTGCTGGAAATGCTGGGCGTATCCATGGTAGCGCCGCTGATGACAGCTGTTCTGGACAGCCATTTTATGGAAAAAGGATATGTGAGGCTGATTTGCGGCATCTTTCATATAGATACGTATTATCAGGTAATGATGCTCATTCTGGGAGCGCTGGTTTTTATTTATATATTCAAAAATGCGTTTTTGTTCCTGGAGTATTATTTACAATACCGCTTTGTGTGCAACAACCGTTTTCTCGTACAGAAGCAGCTGCTGCGGGTTTATATGTACCGGCCTTATGAATTTTTTCTGAACGCTTCCACAGGTGAAATTACCCGTGTGATTAATACGGATGTGATCAATGCGTTTGGCCTGCTGACAACAGTATTAAACTTTTTTACGGAAGCGACAGTGAGCGTGGCGCTGATTATTATCATATTTATTATTGATCCTTCCATGGCGGCGCTGATCGGGCTGGTGCTGGGAGTCATTATGGCGCTGATGTTTAAAGCGGTCAGGCCGGTGCTGCGCAGGGCCAGCCAGAAATACATGCGGAATACGTCCCTGACAAATAAATGGCTGCTGCAGGCATTAAATGGGATTAAGGATATCAAAGTAAGCCATAAGGAAGAGTATTTTATAGAAGAATATGCGGGATATGGAAAAAAAGCCATTGATGCGGAAAAAATTAACAGTGTGGTAACGATGATGCCCCGTCTCTTAATAGAAGCAGTCAGTGTATCAGCGGTACTGGCAGTACTGATGCTGCTGCTTTCCATGGGAAAGAGTATCGACCAGCTGATGCCGCAGCTGACAGCCTTTGCATTTGCGGCAATCCGTCTGCTTCCCAGCACTACGAGAATCAGCGGGGCGGTCAACTCACTCTCTTTTCAGGAGCCGATGCTGGACAATCTGATTAAAAATCTGCAGGCGGCCAGGGAATGGGAGAGACAGAAAGAACAGAAAGCCAGACAGGAGCAGCAGGAGCGCGGCAGTCAGACCGGACAGCCACAAAAGCCGCTGACCTGCAGAAGCCAGTCTGAATTGTCCCATATTTATTTCCGGTATCCGGAAGCAAAAACAGAAGTATTAAAAGACGCCAGTATGATGATTCCGGCAGGAAAGTCCATTGGAATTATAGGAACTTCCGGATCAGGGAAAACCACGGCAGTGGACATTCTGCTGGGACTGTTACAGCCGGAAGCGGGATCCGTATTATCGGATGGGCAGGATATCCGGCTGCATTATCATGAATGGCTGTCCCGGTTAAGCTATATACCACAGACGATTTATATGCTGGACGACACAATCCGGGCCAATGTGGCTTTTGGTCAGAAAAAAGAAGAGACAGACGACGCCAGGGTATGGGACGCACTGGAAGAAGCCCAGCTTAAGGAATTTGTGGAAGGTTTGCCGGAAGGCCTGGAAACCAGAATCGGAGAGCGGGGCGTGCGTCTTTCCGGCGGGCAGAGGCAGCGGATAGGTATTGCCAGGGCGTTGTATCCGCAGCCGGAGCTGGTTATATTTGATGAAGCCACTTCTGCGCTGGATAATGAGACAGAAGCCGCCATTATGGAATCTGTCAACAGCCTTCATGGAAAGAAAACACTGGTTATTATTGCCCACAGACTGACCACGATTGAGGAATGCGACCTGATCTACCGGGTAGAAAACGGACAGATCACAACTGTAACGCCAGAGACCCTGCGCCAGCCTCAGAATCCATAAAAGCAGGTCCCGGGGGCGGTTGTGCGGCAGCGCAGCCGTCAGGAACCCGGCGCTGCCGGTCACATATAAAAAACGCAGGCAGGGCTGCCGCATAATAATGCGGGACGCTGCGGCTGTGGGGAACACGGCGTTTCCGGCCGCACATAAAAGGTTGTAAGAATGGCTCAGGCATGGTAAGATGATAAAAACCCAGAGGGAATTACTGGAAGAGGTAAGGAGGTACTATGTGTAAGCAGATTAAAAAAAGTGTATTATTTTTGCTGGCAGTGCTGTCAGTACTTGTATGTATGCCGTCCAGGGTACAGGCTGCGCAGGAACCGGAATTAAAAAAAGCTTATAAGTATTTATACGAGAACCGTACCAGCAAGGGAGTTTATGAAGTTAAAGTCAAAAATGTAAAAAAAGGCTATATCCTGAAATGGAATATATCCGGTACAGGCAAAGATTATGTATCTTTTGAGACGTCCAGAACAGTTGCGGAGAAAAAAACGGCTGTTAATAAGCTGACTGTTAACAGTCACGGCGAGGCGGAGTTTGCGGCTGTAAAAAAAGCAGACGTAAGCGTCAAAGTATATTCAGAAAAAAATAAACTGTTAAAAGAGCTGAAATTTACCGCAAAACTGCGCAATGAGGCCACAGGAGTGTCAGTGATCACATCAAAGATTGAGAATCTGAACCAGATCACGGCAGGCAGAAGTTACGAATTTCAGGCGGAAATGACCCCGTCAAATACCACAAGCCTTCTGTACTGGCAGGTGACAGATGCGTCCGGGGCGGACTGTTCAGCGGAAATTACACCAGAAGGTGTATGGACGCCTTCCAAAGAAGGTACGTATACGATTACGGCTTCTGCCAAAAATGCGGCGAGGGATGCGGTACTGTGTTCAAAATCTGTCCAGGCTGTAGCCTGCAGCTTTATAGAGTCCGTGACACAGACGGCGGCAAACGGCATACAGGTAACATTTAATACGGAGGCGGCCGCCCGATATAAAGAATCTGACTTTGGGATTCATTCCGGCGGGGCTTCCATGCTGATCAAAAAGATAAAATTTCTGGAAGATGGAAAGACGGTTTATATTACCACGGCGTCGGATTTTTCTGATAAACGCGGTTACGTTGTTTCCTGTGCGGGAAGTGAGAAGGAATTTACCGCAAGTGTAGGAAAACCGGTAGCCCTTTCTATTATTACCTCTTCCGCACAGGTAGAGAAATTTACCACGATTAAATATGTGCTGCTGGATGCCAATAATATAGACGTGACGGCTATCGAAGCGCCTAATGGCACAATGGCGTATTCCGGAAATGTGAATAACGGCTATCTGGACCAGCAGTCTAAACGGCTGTATATGACCACAATTGGTAATATTGCCTCAGTAACCCTGGACTATACGTCCAAAGACGGTACCATTCATCTGACAGATACCAAAACGGTGATCTGTGTGCCGCAGAAAGTGGAAGAACCGGTGGAAACCAGGTTTACACTGACAACGAGCGAGAAGGAACCGTCTTTTAAAGAAGACGACCTGCGTTCCATAGCGGTAGGAAATAAAATGTACGCACATTTTCAGGGACTGGATGAAGATGACAGTCCGATTACTTATGATAGTGTGACTTATGAATCAGCGAATCCGGACCATTTAATCATCAGTCAGGATGGAAAGATTACGCCGATTAAAACGGGTACAGTGTCCATTGTGGTTACTGTCCGCCAGGGAACAGATTCCCTGACATTTACATATCCGGTAACCATTACGGCAGCCAGGTATATGGCGCAGCTGCAGATGGCGGAAACGTCTGTCCAGATGTCCAATACCTATATGTCCGGTTACCAGAAGGAAATTCCAGTCAAAGCCGTGGACCAGTATGGCAAAAGCTATGAACTGGTGAACGAGATCGCTTCCATCTCCGGAGGTTCCCAGCGGGTACTGGCCAGCTATGATCCGGCAAACCATAATGTTATAATCCGGGCACAGGGAGCCACAGGAGGCGTATATGATTTCGTACTGACCGTAACGATGAATGGCAGCACAGTCAGCCAGCGGTTTTCAGTTCAGGTATCAGTACCGCCGGTTAACGGAGCGGTGACTTACAGGGTAGAGGCAAGTCAGGACACCATGGATCTGTCTGTGGATTCCAGTACGGCAGGCAACCGCACGCTGAAAGTACGACTCTGTGAATACCGGGGCGGAGTATTTTATGATTATAAGAATTTTACCAGTGCGACAGTGCGGAAAAACAGCCTGTATTACGGTCTGGATATGGTGACGAATTCTGCCAGTACGATTTCACTGCCGGGGGCAAAGGAACTGGTACTGACGCCGCTGATGCTCTTCCCAGCGGGAAATAAAGATGATATCGGCACCTGTTCCAAAGCGGAGCCGGGTATTTATACGGTTTCCCTGACTTATATGGATACAGGATACAGTCTGAAAACAGAAAATATTAATATTACGATTACGGACGGACAGAATCCGCCAGAATACAATATCCGCAGCCTGACCACCACGAATACGGTTTCAGACGCTCTGGCAATGGTAAAAGAGTGTATTGATATACCGGACAGTACCATTCTGGACTGTACCGCAACAGGCACAAAACTTACCGGAAGCGCAATTTCTGTGGAAAGCGGGGAGCAGCTGCATATAGATACAGTAAAAGTGCGGTCGGTAGTGACCATTGCGACGGGTTACCGGATTTATGTGGATCATGAGATTACAATAGACAAAACACTGACCAATAAAGTGCGTGCGGCCAGTTAATGTGATACCGGATGCTTACGGATGGCTGACAGTTATCCGGAGGCATCCGGTATTCTGCCGTAAAAAGAGGCTGGATGCCGGCGCTTTTTCAGACTGGCGGAATAAAAGACAGGTGTGCGGTATATGCGTCGGAATTCTTAATTAATACTCTGAAACCTGGCATTTTGTACGAATAATGGTAAATTTACAGATAATCTGTCGATAAAACGACAAATTTTCACCAGAATAAATGGTATTACTTTATCATTCAGCATTTCTATGCTATATTAAACAGAGGAAAAGCACATAATCTAAAACGTTCAGAAAAGGGCGGCAAAGTCCCGTCAGGTTTCATATTGTTTCAATAGAAATGGAAAAGAGGGTGGCAATTTGAAGATTATGGGAAAGGCTCTGTTACTGACACTGATTACAGGCGGACTGACGGCCATGCTTCTGCTTATCATCAATCAGCCCGGTACGCAGCGGGCAGTGATGCGGCTGGCGGATGTGCCTGACGGTTCACAGACAACACATAAGGACGTTTCAGAAAAAAACGGGATGGAGAAAACAACAGAAACCAGGTCTGTTACGAATAGCGGACAGCAGATGGTATATCAGTCACAAAAAGATGACGGGCAGACAGGCACAGCGGATAAAAAGAATGTGACGGCGGACAGCAGGAACGGCCGTCAGGCTGCGGATAATTCAGATACCGCATATCAGAAATCAGTCCCCAAAAGCGTGGAGGCTGATGATGAAAATCGTGGGAAAAGCGAAGCCGGCAGGATACAGTCATCTGAGAGCGGAAACCGTCAGGCAGACGGGGCTGACAGCCAGCATAAAAACCGTGTACGGCAGAAAAAAGAAGAACAGAAAAAAGAAGAGCGGAAGAAACAGAGTACATTTCACAAAGTGTCAGAAAACTATTTTTCCGATGCGGTATTTATCGGAGATTCCAGAACGGTAGGGATGGCTGAGAGCGGCCTGCTTCCGGAAGCGGTCTGTTATGCGAAGGTAGGGATCGGTATAGGAGGTCTGTTATCACAGCGGTTTATTTTTCAGGGAGGCAGGATGCTGACGCTGGCCCAGGCGCTTCAGGAACGTTCTTTTGGAAAAGTGTATCTTATGATCGGGATTAATGATATGTCCGCCGGAGATACGGAATGGTTTACAGAGAAGTACCGGCAGCTTCTGGAACTGGTGCGGACCACCCAGCCGGAGGCAGTTATTTATATTCAGGGAAATATTCCTATGGGCTATGATATCCAGGACATGTCAGGAGCGCTGAACAATGCGAACCTGAAACGGCGCAACGACGCTTCCCGCCAGCTGGCGGATGACAGGGATATTTTCTATCTGGAAGTAGAAGAGATATATGAAGACGCAGGTGGTAATCTGAACCCTTATTTTTCATCGGACGGGCTGCATATCAGGCCGCAGTATTATCCACTCTGGGTGGATTATCTGCAGCATCACGCAATTGTCCGGGAAACATAGGATGTATCAGGGATTCCTGTTATCTGCGGTTTTATGCCTGCGGCGGAAGAGGAGTTTTGCGAAGCGGTGATCAGGCGTTCGTCCGGACCATGGGGCTGTAATCCGGCGATACGACAGGCAGATCGTTTCTGGATATGCTGAATGGAGAATGGTTAAACAGAAAAGAGAAAAGAAAGCAGGAACATACATATGAAATATAATACAGTAGTTTTTGATCTGGATGGCACGTTATTAAACACACTGGAAGATCTGATGAATGCCACAAATCATGCGCTGGAAACCTATGGCTATCCAAAGCGCACTCTGTCAGAGATCCGCAATTTTGTAGGAAACGGGGTACGCAGGCTGATAGAGCGGGCGCTGCCAGCGGAAGCGGCGGATGCGGATGTGGATGAAATTCTTGGAGTCTTCCGGGAATATTATACGGCTCATTGTGAGGATTGTACCTGTGCCTATGTGGGCGTGACAGATCTGCTGAAGCGGCTGAAACAGGCTGGATTTAAACTGGCGATTGTATCAAATAAGCTGGACAGTGCGGTCAAAGAACTGAACCAGTCTTATTTTGGCGGATATGTGCAGGCTGCCATCGGGGAAAAAGAAGGAATCAGCAGGAAGCCGGCGCCGGATATGGTTATGAATGCGCTGGCGGAGCTGGGGAGCAGCCGGGAGGAAGCGGTGTATGTGGGAGACTCGGACGTGGATATCCGTACAGCCGCAAATGCGGGACTGCCGTGTATCTCGGTGACCTGGGGATTCCGGGATGTGGAATTTCTGCGAAAAAACGGTGCGGAGATTACGGCTGATACGCCGCGGCAGGTATATGATATTGTTATGGAGCATTTTAACCGGCCATCTGGCAGTATGTAAAGTATCAGGTCCTGTCAGAACAAGGCGGATATGTGCAGAATTTTTTTGACGTCAGGATGGTATATGCAAACTTAATGCCATTTCACAACAAGGCGGGAAAGTCCGGAAGGAACAGCAGCGTATGCCGGCTGATACCGGACGTTTGCTGCTGCTGGTTCCCGTATTACAGGCAGTGTTTATCTGCCGGACTCTCTACAGTACAATAGAAAGTCCTGTTCCATCAGTTCTTCCAGTGTCCGGCCGTGATGTAACGGTCTTTTGTGTCCGGGCGTTAAATGTTCCGGGGCCGGACTGCCGGTCTTGTTCTGTTCCTGTCTGCTCCAGGACAGAAAATGGCTGCCGGACAGATGCAGCCACTTTGCCAGTTCTGTTTTACCGGATTTCATGCAAAGTGTGGACAGCTGCAGCAGAAGTTCCGGTACCGCATAGGCTTCACCGGTTTCGAAACAGCATTTGAGCCCCTGCAGACAGACCCGGCCTGCTTCTTTCAGCAGACCGTTCTGACGCAGCACGTTGCCCATATTGCAACTGATAACCGGCAGCAGTTCTTTTCTGTATTCCGGCTGCTCCTGGATGACGTGATATAGTTCATCCCAGATCTGATAGGACAGCTCCTGTAATCCCAGGCTGAAATATTCTACCGCAACATTGTTCAGGATGTTTAAAGAATTTGTCATTTGTAATTGTACGAACATCATGGTTCCTCCTCTCTTGTATAACTATAATTGTGGGGGATGTGAATCTGATGTAACAGTGACAAAACGGCTGATTTTTGTGTCAATTTGTACGAAATGTTATTAAAATACAGATTATAAGACAAATAGTGCCAGTATATTCCGGAATTTTTTAAGTGAAATAAAATCCTGCATGGCCGGACGGGCCGTCTGAAGTGACAGGCGTGATTTATGATCTGTTGTGGAATGCCCGCAATGACGTGTCAGGCCCGGTGTTTCCCGGAAACGTATTTTGCGGGATCCTCTTTATTGAAAAAAGCAGAAGCACTCTGCGGTGCCGGATACGTCATTTGCGGGACTGGAGAAATCAGCATAAAAATACTCTCTTTCAGCAGTAAATAAATATATTTTATTAACTGCAGAAAGAGAGTATTTATAATCCGGATTCCATATAATAATAATAAAATTACTAATTTTCAGCTTCTATTAATCCATAGTTTCCATCTTTTCTTTTGTATACTACATTTACTTCATCTGTCTCAGCATTTCGGAATACATAAAAGGCATGTCCCAGTAATTCCATCTGTATACAGGCATCTTCCGGAAACATTGGTTTCATGCCGAATTTTTTTGTGCGGATGATATTAACTTCCTCTTCTTCATCCGTATCGGCTTCCAGAAATTCCTGTTTGAAATTTACAGTTCCCTGTTTCTGGCTTACCAGTTTCTGGCGGTATTTTTTCAGCTGTGCCTCGATGACTTCTTCTACCAGATCTATGGTTACATACATATCACTGCTCTCCTGTTCGGCACGGATGATATGTCCTTTCATCGGTATGGTAACTTCCATCTTCTGATAACGTTTTTTCGTAACACTGAGTGTTACGTTTACAATTGTGTCAGGTGTAAAATATTTCTCCAGCCGGGATAATTTATCCTCTACTGCTGAGCGCAGACTCTCTGTTATGTCCATATTTTTGCCGCTGATTGTTATGCGCATATATAACCACCCCTTCTTTTTATACTGGAGCGTGTCTTAATAACGTCCGCTGTCCGAACCTGCGCTCCCGTATTGTGAAGATCTGGTTCCGGACAGGCTGGTACAGTTTTGTATGGAAATTTCCGGCTGCTTTCAGGATTACTGCTTTGCATGTAACGGAATATTACGGAATCCCGTAGCGCCTTTCATGGAAAGTATTTTCAGACACACTCTCATGCTGTTAATCACTGCAAACAGATTATACCACAATCTGACTAAATTTCCTAGACATTTCGGATATTTTTTATGAAAAAAACATAAAATAGTTAACTGTACTTTCTTAAAACTTCACAATGAGAAGTTATTTATGATAAAATAACTGTAAATTTATCACAATATTTATTTAGGAAATTCTGTCAGCGGCTACAGGCCTGCAGGCTGCCGGCAGGAAATCCGGGAATTACTTTCAAATCAGGAGGATACAATTATGAAAACCGCATTTATTTCTGGCGCCTCCCGGGGAATCGGGCGGGCTGTTTCCCGCAAACTTGCCTCACAAGGCTGTCAGCTGGCATTAAACTGTAAAAACAGTAAAGCAGACCTCCTGGAGCTGTGTGAGGAACTGGAAGAGACGTATCATGTGAGAACGCTTCCGCTGGTGGGCGATGTGGGGAATGATGCCTGTGTATCCGGGATGTTTGCGGACATCCGGGAGCATTTCGGTGATATTGACCTGCTTGTGAACAATGCTGGTATTTCCCATATCGGTCTGCTTAGCGAACTGTCTGTGGAAGAATGGCAGACAATTATGGCGGCCAACCTGTTCTCTGTTTTTTATTGCTGCAGACTGGCGATTCCTGCCATGGTACGTAAAAAATCCGGAAAAATACTCAATATATCATCTGTATGGGGGGAAACAGGCGCTTCCTGTGAAGCCGCATACTCAGCTTCGAAAGGGGGCGTGAACGCCCTGACGAGAGCGCTTGCCAAAGAACTGGCGCCCAGCGGGATTCAGGTTAACGCAATTGCCTGCGGCTGTATTGATACTGGAATGAATGCGTGTTTCAGCCAGGAAGAGAGGGCCGCACTGGAAGAAGAAATTCCCGCTGGAAGGTATGGCAGGCCGGAAGAAGTAGCACAGCTGGCCTGGACGCTGTTATCCGGCCATGAGTATCTCACCGGACAGGTTATCCGGCTGGACGGCGGATGGCTATAATTGTGCGGGACACGCTGAGAGTCAGAAATTATCATAATTCTGAAAGGAGTATGATATTATGTCGATGGCAGACCGGATACGGGTTTTGGTCAAACAGCATCCTAAAAGCAGGCAGCAGATTGCGGATGAATTATATATTTCTATTGACTGTCTGGGAAATTATATAACCGGCCGGCGCAGTCCCGATGCGGCAATGGTGCGCCAGATGGCAATTTATTTTCAGGTTTCAGCCGATTACATTTTGTGCGTAGCGCCAGTAGAAGAGGTATTTTCCCGTTCGACCGCAGAGCAGGAACAGCATCTGCTGGACATGTTCCGGATCATGACGCCGGTACAGCGGGAAATTTTTCTGCATAGCGGATATGGCATTATAAATTTTAAGAGCAGCCATGGAAGCGGGGCGGACACGCTCTAAGCAGACCACCTGCAACAATGGAAACAGCGGCTGGACAGCCTGATGGAAGCGGGGTGGACACGCTCTAAGCAGACCACATACAAAATATAGTATAAAAACCGATTCGAACTACTAAATCCTGCATTTTTTAATGCGCCAGCCCCAAAAGACATGATATATCCAAAGGCATGATATGCTGTAACTGTGAGGCTTGATGTGAAAAATTTGCGCCAGATGAAGGGCGCATACCCAAAGAGGCACGCTGTATTGTACCCACTGGGTATGACGGACTATATAACCTGAATCTGGTGTAACTACCACGGATACAAGAGAATGCGGCTGGCTGCAGTGATTTAAAACAGGCATCAGGGTATCGGGTTTATCAGGGCTGGCAAAAGCAGAAAAAATACCTTTGCTTTCAGAAATCTGTAAGCAAAAGAAGGGACTTTTTTACGGAAACCGGGCAGGGAAGAACTGTTACAAAAATTCCCTGCAAAATTTGTTATTACCAGGCAATTTCTGGTTGCCAAACCTAAATGATTGTGTTATTCTAGTTCTAGCAGCAAAGTCTTACATTATTAAGGCGTTATATTTTTTTAAAAAAGATTGTTAAATTTTTAACATCTTAAACTCAACATATGTTTTGTAAAGGAGACAAGAAAATGGCAAACAAAGTAGTTTTAGCAGGCGCATGTCGTACCGCGATCGGTAAAATGGGTGGAGCGTTAAGCAATACTCCGGCAGCAGATTTAGGAGCTATCGTAATTAAAGAAGCGCTCAACCGTGCAGGCGTAAAACCGGAGCAGGTTGACGAAGTATTAATGGGATGTGTTATCCAGGCAGCTCAGGGACAGAACGTAGCACGTCAGGCTTCCATCAAAGCTGGTTTACCAATCGAAGTACCTGCAGTTACATTAAACGTTGTATGTGGCTCTGGTCTGAAATGTGTGAATGAAGCGGCAGCCCAGATTCTGGCAGGACAGGCAGACATCGTTGTTGCAGGTGGTATGGAAAATATGTCCATGGCTCCGTATGCTATGACGAAAGCTCGTTTTGGTTACCGTATGAATAACGCAACCATCGTGGATACAATGGTAAATGACGCATTAACAGACGCATTCAACCAGTATCATATGATGATTACGGCAGAAAATGTATGCGAAAAATACGGCCTTACGAGAGAAGAACTTGACGCATTCTCAGCAAACAGCCAGCAGAAATGTGAAAAAGCCATTGCAGAAGGCAGATTTGACGACGAAATCGTTCCGGTACCGGTAAAAGTTAAAAAACAAATCGTAGAATTTAAGAAAGACGAAGGCCCTCGTGCAGGTACAACAGCTGAGTCTCTCGCAGGTTTAAGATGCTGTTCCGGCAAGAAGGACGGACTCGTAACAGCAGGTAATGCTTCCGGCATTAATGACGGCGCTGCCGCAATTGTTGTAATGAGCGAAGAGAAAGCAAAAGAACTTGGCGTTACACCAATGGCTACATGGGTAGCAGGAGCGCTTGGCGGCGTAGAACCTGAAATCATGGGTGTGGGTCCGGTTGCTTCTACAAAGAAAGTACTGGCTAAGACAGGCCTTAGCATTGATGATATGGACTTAATTGAAGCTAATGAAGCATTTGCGGCACAGTCTGTTGCAGTAGCAAAAGACCTGGGCTTCAATATGGACAAAGTAAATGTAAATGGCGGCGCTATCGCACTGGGACACCCGGTAGGAGCATCCGGATGCCGTATCCTCGTTACATTACTGCATGAAATGCAGAAGAGCAATGCCAAAAGAGGTCTTGCCACACTGTGTATCGGCGGCGGTATGGGCTGTTCAACAATTGTTGAAAGAGACTAATCACAAAATTATAAATAAAAGTAACAATATTCTGAAGGAGGACTACAATGAAAGTAGGAGTTATCGGTGCCGGAACCATGGGTTCTGGTATTGCCCAGGCATTCGCACAGACAGAAGGCTATGAAGTTTGCTTATGTGATATAAATGAAGAATTTGCTGCAAACGGTAAGAAAAAAATCGCAAAAGGTTTTGAAAAAAGAGTTGCGAAAGGCAAAATGAATCAGGAAGACGCAGACAAAATCCTTGCTAAAATTACAACAGGCGTAAAGGATATCTGCAAAGACTGTGATCTGATTGTGGAAGCAGCTCTTGAAGTTATGGACATCAAGAAACAGACATTCAAAGAATTACAGGATATCGTAAAAGCAGACTGCATGTTTGCTACCAATACATCTTCTTTATCTGTAACAGAAATCGGCGCAGGACTTGACCGTCCGGTAATTGGTATGCATTTCTTTAACCCGGCTGCTGTTATGAAATTAATCGAAGTTATCCAGGGTGAAAATACACCGGATGAAATGAAGGATAAGATCGTTGAGATTTCTAAAGCAATTGGCAAGACTCCGGTAGAAGTAAAAGAAGGTCCGGGATTTGTTGTAAACAGAATTCTTATTCCGATGATTAATGAAGCGGTCGGCATTCTGGCTGACGGCCTTGCTTCTGCGGCAGACATTGATACAGCCATGAAGCTGGGAGCAAATCATCCGATGGGACCTCTTGCTCTGGGCGATCTGGTAGGTCTGGACATCTGCCTTGCCATCATGAATGTATTATATGACGAGACCGGCGATCCTAAATACCGTCCGCATCCATTATTAAAGAAAATGGTACGTGCCGGCAAGTTAGGCATTAAGACAGGAAAAGGATTCCACGATTACAGTAAATAATCATACATAAACAGATCATGATGCTGTGCGGCAACAACGCGCAAAACAGAAATATAATATTGCACAGGCTGTATCTGGAGATGCGGCCTGTGCAAAAGTAAATGGAGGAGTAAGAATCATGGATTTTTCTTTAGATAAGAAACATGAAATGGCGAGAACTTTATTTAAAGATTTCGCTGAGACAGAAGTAAAGCCTCTTGCACAGGAGGTAGATGAAACAGAACATTTCCCGGCAGATACAGTAAAGAAGATGGCAAAAGCCGGATTTATGGGAATTCCGGTACCAAAGGAATATGGCGGACAGGGCTGTGATCCGCTTACATATACGATGTGTGTGGAAGAATTATCCAAAGTCTGCGGTACAACAGGCGTTATCGTATCCGCACATACATCACTCTGTATTGATCCGATTATGACATATGGTACAGAAGAGCAGAAAAAGAAATATGTAGTACCGCTTGCAAAGGGCGAAAAGCTGGGTGCATTCGGACTGACAGAGCCGGGCGCTGGTACAGACGCACAGGGCTGCCAGACAAAGGCTGTTCTGGACGGGGATGAATGGGTGCTGAACGGCTCAAAATGCTTTATTACCAATGGTGAAGTCGGAGACGTATATATCGTAATTGCTATCACAAGTGTGACAGAAGACAGAAGAGGAAGAAAAAAGAAAAACTTTTCCGCATTTATCGTAGAAAAAGGAACTCCGGGATTCTCCTTCGGTACAAAAGAAAAGAAAATGGGTATCCGTGGTTCTTCTACCTATGAACTGATTTTTGAAGACTGCAGAATTCCTAAGGATGCGCTTCTTGGACCAGAAGGAAAAGGTTTCCCGATCGCAATGCATACATTAGACGGTGGACGTATCGGTATTGCTGCCCAGGCACTTGGTATTGCAGAAGGCGCCCTGGAAAGAGCTGTTGAATATACAAAAGAAAGAAAACAGTTTGGCCGTTCTATCGCACAGCAGCAGAATACACAGTTTAAGCTGGCTGATATGGCAGCAAGAATTGACGCCGCAAAATTCCTGGTATACCGTGCGGCAATGGCAAAAGCTACACAGAAAGTATATTCCGTGGAAGCTGCCAAAGCAAAATTATTCGCGGCAGAAACCGCAATGGCTGTAACAACAGAAGTGGTACAGTTATTCGGCGGATACGGATATATCAGAGAGTACGACGTAGAACGTATGATGCGTGACGCAAAGATCACAGAGATTTACGAAGGAACATCCGAAGTTCAGCGTATGGTAATCTCAGGTGCTTTGTTAAGATAGTGACAGCGCAGGCAATTAATCATAAATAGAAAATAAGGAGTGAAACTACCGTGAAAATCGTTGTATGTATAAAACAGGTACCAGATACCAAAGGCGGCGTGAAATTTAATCCGGACGGTACACTGGACAGGGCAGCTATGCTGGCCATCATGAATCCGGACGACAAGGCTGGACTGGAAGCAGCACTTAGAATCAAAGACGAAACAGGCGCGGAAGTTACCGTTGTAACAATGGGACTTCCAAAGGCTGACGATGTACTTCGTGAAGCACTGGCAATGGGCGCTGACAAAGCGATCCTTGTAACAGACCGGGTATTAGGCGGAGCTGATACATGGGCTACCTCTACGACAATTGCCGGAGCGCTTCGTAATATTGACTATGATCTGGTTATCACAGGCCGTCAGGCAATTGACGGTGATACCGCACAGGTTGGACCTCAGATTGCAGAGCATCTGAATCTGCCGGTAATTTCCTATGCGGAAGAGTTAAAGATAGAAGGTGATTCTGTTATCGTTAAGAGACAGTATGAAGACAGATATCATGAACTGAAAGTGAAAATGCCTTGTCTTGTTACAGCACTTTCTGAATTAAATGTTCCTCGTTACATGACACCGGGCGGAATCTTTGATGCGTATGACAAAGAAGTAACCGTATGGGGCAGAGCAGACTTAAAAGATGTGGATGATTCCAATATTGGTCTGAATGGTTCTCCGACAAAGATTGCAAAAGCATCTGATAAAGTCCGCAAGGGCGCTGGTGAGAAGGTTACGCTGGACGCAACCGAATCAGTGGCATATATCATGGGTAAATTAAAAGAGAAACATGTAATCTAATAAAGATGAAGGAAAGTGGTGAAAAAAATGGGTTTAGAAGAATATAAGGGCGTATATATCTACGCTCAGCAGGTAGATAACGAATTAAGCAGCATTGCCTTTGAATTAATCGGAAAAGCAAAAGACCTGGCAAAAGATCTGAACACAGATGTAACAGCTGTTCTTCTTGGTTCAAATGTAAAAGACCTGGCAGGAAAACTGGCAGAGTACGGCGCTGACAAGGTAATCGTTGTAGACGATCCGGAACTGGAAGTTTATAAGACAGAGCCTTACGCACAGGCACTGACTTCTGTTATCAATGAATATAAGCCGGATATCATGCTGGTAGGCGCAACTGCCATCGGCAGGGATCTGGGTCCTACAGTATCCGCAAGAGTTGCTACTGGTCTGACAGCAGACTGTACACAGCTGGAAATTGGTGATTTCCCTCTCAATCCGGTACCTGGAAAAGAGCAGAAACACAATCAGCTGTTAATGACACGTCCGGCATTCGGCGGTAATACAATCGCTACAATCGCATGTCCGGATAACCGTCCGCAAATGGCTACAGTACGTCCTGGCGTTATGCAGAAACTGGAGCCGGTGGCTGGCGCTCAGGCAGAAATTATTGATCATAAAGTAGTGTTTGAGAAAAACAACAAATTTGTAGAAATCCTGAACGTAATCAAACAGGCAAAAAATGTGGAAAACATTATGGATGCCAAGATTCTTGTATCTGGCGGCCGTGGTGTTGGTTCCGCAGAGAATTTTCAGATTTTACAGGATCTGGCAGATGTGCTTGGCGGAATGGTAAGCTGTTCCCGTGCCGTAGTAGAAAACGGCTGGAAACCGGTTGACTGCCAGGTAGGACAGACAGGTAAGACTGTACGTCCGAACGTATACTTCGCAATTGGTATTTCTGGCGCTATCCAGCATGTAGCTGGTATGGAAGAAGCAGATATTATTATTGCGATCAACAAAGATGAAGACGCTCCGATTTTTGATGTAGCTGATTATGGTCTTGTAGGAGATCTGAATAAGATCGTTCCTGCTCTGACAGCAGCGCTGAAAGCAGAGCTGGGTTAATCCGGAATTGAACAGATGATACATATAAAAACAGCTGGTACTGATGTACCAGCTGTTTTTGTGTGACAGGAAATTTGTCCAGTGAAGCAAAAAAGCATTCAGGGGGATTGCCGGGCGGCAAAAGAGAAAAAACTGCCGGAGGCATCCCGCCACAGGCGGAGTATCCGGCATTGCCGGATACTTTTTTATCTTATAGGAAAGAACGTCCTATAAGATAAACCCCTCCGGGAGGATCGCCATGTGTCGGAAGGGAAGATGCTGCCGGGGGCAGCCCGCCGCAGGCGTAGTATCCGGCATTGCCGGATACTTTTTTATGCGTATGATGAGTGGGTATCAGGAACAGAAATGGTAACAGGAAACCGGGGAGGATAAAATGCTGACCATCTGTTGACTTTTATATGACAATATGTTATGATAAATAAAACAACAAAGTGTCATATAAGAAAAATATCACATAAGAAAGGAGGATCGCAGGTATGGTGAGAAAGCAGATATCTGATGCGGAACTGGAGATTATGAAAATAATCTGGAATGCGCAAAAGCCGCTGTTATTTGCGCAGATTATGGAAGCGCTGGCCCGCAGCGGGAACAACTGGCAGAAAAATACGCTGATCACACTGTTGTCCCGTCTGATGCAGAAAGGATATCTGACAGCAAAAAAGCAGGGACGGAAAAACGAGTATACTGCCTGTATCTCAGAGCAGGAATTTCAGTCAGATCAGACGCAGCATTTTGTGGACCGCATATATGAAGGCAGGGTTTCCGGCCTGATTGCCCGGCTGGTGCAGAGCGACCGGCTGTCAGAGGAGGAATATGCACAACTGAGAAAAATTCTGGAGGAGAGATAAATGACGCAGCGGATCTTATTTTTATTATTGTCACTGGCAGTTTCCGGCAGTCTGGTAATTGTTCTGACACTTGTGATCTGCCGTCTGACTGATAAAAAGCTCAGTTACCAGTGGCAGTATTATCTCTGGATACTGGCGGCAGCCAGGCTGCTTCTGCCTTTTGCGCCAGCGCAGAATCTGATGGGAAGTCTGGCGGAAAATATCACAGGGCTGATGCGGAATATATCTGTACAGGATGTGTATACAGAAGACGCTGAAAAAGTTTTTATTCCTGCGGATATTCACAAGGGAGCAGAAACGCAGGGAAAAGAAAAGGAGCTGGGGAAAAATGTAACAGAAACAGAGATGCAGAGCGCAGCTGTCAGCGGCTGGCTGGCGGGAGCGGAAGTTTACAAACAGAATCTGTCCGGTATCTGTCAGGCTGGAATAAAATATGTCTGTGTCTTCTGGCTGTTTGTG
Organism: uncultured Eubacterium sp.; assembly: GCA_947642745.1. Taxonomy (GTDB): domain Bacteria; phylum Bacillota; class Clostridia; order Lachnospirales; family Lachnospiraceae; genus Eubacterium_J. Next base: position 2,409 of record CANRTU010000021.1, on the reverse strand, counting down.
GCGACGTTGCTTTTCCTGCGCAGGATTACAGTATACCAGGATTTTGTGCGGTTTTTAAAAGCGGGAAGTACTCCGGTAGACGATATCGGTCAGCTGGAAGCGTTGTCCGGCATGGAAGTGCGGCTGGGTGTCGGCAGAGCGGTGGAATTGTGGAATTGTCCGCTGGTTTCGTCTCCCATGCTCATAGGTTTTTTACATCCCTGTATTGTATTACCGGAACATACATTGCCAGAGCAACAGTTCCGCTATACAATCATTCATGAGCTGACGCATGTAAAGCGGCGGGATATATATTATAAGTGGGTTGTACAGCTGCTTCTGTGTGTGTACTGGTTTCATCCGCTTGTGTATCTGATGGAACGACAGATCACCCGGCTGTGCGAATTATCTTGTGATGAGGCGGTAACAGACGGATTTACCTCTGACCGTCAGCGTCAGGAATATGCGGCCACACTGCTGGACGCCATGGCAGAGGGCGTTGTTTATCGGGAACGGACGGCGTCTCTTACATTAAGTGAAAATAAGAAATTGTTAAAAGAAAGGATGGAAGCGGTTATGAATAAAAGCGAATATACAGCGACGAAAAAGACTGCGGTCTGTGTACTGACTTGTGCGGTAATGGTAACAGGCATTTTTTCCGGCGCTTATACAGCGGGGGCTTCCCGCCATACTGAAAATAACAGGCAGAATGACGCCGCTGCAGGCGCAGGTACGGCGGATGTGACGCAACAGGAACATGTGGAACAGGATAATCCGCAGAATGAACTGATGTCTGTAAACAATTCAGAGGATACGCAGCGCACGATTACGGCGGCGCAGGCAGATGAAATGGCGCTGGCGCTGACCCGGAAAATATGGGTGTGGGACTGGGTAAAGTTTTTTGTACCGTATATGTCTCCACAAGGGCTCAAAAAGCTGCTGCCTGTCTCCAGGGAGGCAGAGTGGGCAGGCTCTGTGGATATGACTACAGGTAAAAAAATAAAATTTACGAAAAAGCAGATAAAGTCTGCCAGGAAAAACGAACCGGACGGGCCGCTTACGAGTAAGGATATTGACAGGCACGCACGAATGATTATGCGGTCAAATGGAGACTGGGACTGTGTTTCGTTTATGATGCCTTATATGAGCAGGAAAGGAATCCGCAAAGTGGTACAGCTGTATAATTCCAAACATGGCGGGGAAAAGAAGCGGGCGTCAGATTATTATTAATGTATGTTACTGCCCGGGGAGGTATTTTATCAGGAAGGGTTTTACGCTGACTCAGACTGTTGGGTGAGAGAAACCGGTAAAAACCAGTTGACATCCAGCCGCACCCATGTTAAATTGTTATTAAATCCGGATAAATGATAAGCACAAAAAGCCCCAGGCCTGAGAGCTGGGGCTTTTTTGAAGGCAGAAATTTATTCAGCTTGAGACATTACAGAAAATCAGGAGGAAACAGACATGGCAGAAAGTCAGTGTAGCGGATGTCCCAGCGCATCCAGCTGTTCTGCGGAACAGCGTGAAAGCTGCGGTTCTGGAAAAGGTCCGCAGAGTATGCTGGAACCGGCAAACAAATATGCGAAAATAAAAAAAGTAATCGGCGTAGTCAGTGGAAAAGGCGGCGTTGGAAAATCATTTGTAACAGCTGCGCTTGCATCTCAAATGAGAAAATCCGGCAGCCGGGTGGGCATTATGGATGCGGATATTACCGGACCTTCCATTCCTAAAATGTTTGGCATTATGGGAGAGGCCTATGGCAATGCAGAAGGAATGATACTACCCGTGGAGACACCGGACGGGATTAAAATGATGTCCATTAATTTACTGATTGAAAATCCGGAAGATCCGGTGATCTGGAGAGGACCTGTCATCGGAGGGGCAGTAAAACAGTTCTGGACAGATGTGGCATGGGGAGAACTGGACTATCTGTTTATTGATATGCCGCCCGGAACCGGAGATGTGCCACTTACGGTATTCCAGTCGCTGCCAGTGGACGGGGTGATTATTGTAACATCTCCGCAGGAACTGGTACAGATGATCGTGAAAAAAGCGTATCGCATGGCGTCCATGATGAACATTCCGGTACTTGGCATTGTGGAAAATTTCAGTTACCTGAAATGCCCGGACTGTGGGAAAGAAATCCGTCTGTTCGGAGAGAGTCATGTGGATGAGGCAGCCGGAGAACTTGGTCTTCCGGTACTGGGCAAAGTACCGCTGGACCCGCAGATTGCCGCTGCGGCAGATGCGGGAGCTTTTTATAAAACAGATCATCCATATCTGGAAAAAGCAGTGGAAGTTTTAACGCATATCTGATTTACCATAAAGTAAAAAAGTATCCGGCGCTGCCGGATACTCCGCCTGCGGCGGGCTGCCCCCCGGCAGCATCTTCCCTTCCGACGCATGGGGATCCTCCCGGAGGGGTTTTAT
>CANRTU010000020.1 GCA_947642745.1 uncultured Eubacterium sp. | reverse complement strand
TCGGACAGCTTGCACCGATGGATAAAGAAACTGTTGAAATGTTCCAGCAGTTTGCTAAAAAGGTGATTGAGCAGTCAGGAAAATAGAACATAAAATTCAAAGGAGATACTTATGGCAACAAAAATTTTTGTTCACGGCTCAGGACACAAGGCAACAAGTTGGGAAAAAACAATTTCATGCATGACAAACAACGAAGATATTGTATGTCCAAATTTATCCTCCATCCTCGAAGGGAAAGAGGCAAGCTATGAGAATCTATATTCTTCATTTGTAAAATATTGCAACGAATTTGACGGACAAATTCATTTATGTGGTCTTTCATTAGGTGGTATTTTGGCTTTGAATTTTGCTTTGGATTTTCCACAAAAAGTGAAAACATTGGTTTTAATCGGAACGCCATATAAAGTCCCGAAAGTAGCATTTAGTTTTCAAAATATAATTTTCAGATTTTTACCAAAATCTATTTTTGAAACTATGGCATTTGATAAAAAGAACACATTTGCTTTAGGGGACACTATGAAGAATTTAGATTTCAGTGATAGGGTGAAAAATATTAAGTGCCCCACTTTAATCCTTTGCGGAAAGAAAGACAGTGCAAATATGAAATCAGCAGATTACTTATCACAAAATATTAGAAGCGCAGAATTGAAAATTATTGAGAATACAGGCCATGTTATCAATGAAGAAAATCCAAAAGCCTTAGCAAATATATTGAATGAATACTATTTGCAAAACACTTAATCAATTTTAAAAAATAGAACATGAGAGAGTGGGGGTAAGTGATGCAGGAAATGACACATAGGCACACCCGCGAATTGGATGTGTTTTACAACGAGCATCGCGATGCTTGTACTAATTGTGGAAGAAGATTTCAAAATGGTATGTGTGCGCATTTGGGATATGACGCAGAAAGAAATCCTGTTGTCCTTTGTGATGATTGCGCATATTTGCTATCAGAAACCGTAGTTCGTTATCATTGGATGGAACCAGAATACGAAAAAGTTTCGCCAGAATCTAAACTTTGGCGTTACATGGATTTAAGCAAGTTTCTTTCGATGATTGGTAAAAAGACACTATATTTTGCATCTGCGGAATCATTTGAAGATATATTTGAGGGTGCAAAAGGCACATTGGAGCGGAAAGAAAAATGGGACGCATTTTATCTTGATTTTTTTAGAGAAGCAATTCAAACTGCGCCCGGCATGAAACCAGAAGATTTAACAGATGAATACATTGAGGAAAATACAACACGTTTGTTGTCCGAGTTGAACGCCAGTGGAAATATACAAAGAAAACATACGTTTATAAGTTGTTGGCACTGTAACGAATCGGAATCGGAAGCAATGTGGAAATTGTACTCAACAAATGTGAACAATGCACTTGCAATTCAAACTACATACCAACAGTTGTATGAGGCTCTTGACAAAGACCCCGCAATAAAAATTGGGAAAGTCAAATATATTGATTTTTCCAAAAGATTTTCTTCCGTAAATGGTTCGTTCTGGTATAAACGAAAAGCATTTGAACACGAAAGAGAAGTACGTGCTATTATCACAAGTCATCAAGCACATAGCGGTATAGAAAAAGCCGTCGATCTTGAGAAGCTAATTTCAGCAGTATATATTTCTCCTTATGCGCCAAAATGGTTTGAGGATGTAGTACGTGATGTAATGCAAAAATATGAATTGAATAAACCCCTATATTATTCAGAGATGTTAAAAACGCCATTCTATTAATATTTTTAAAATAAAACGCTCCAAAATCAGAAAGAGAGCGGCCAAGCACTTTGAAAGATTGGCCGCCTTGTTCACCCATTCAGTGGGGCGGCGGGCGGCGGTCAAGGCCGAGTGTAAACTCGTTCATTTCAGCCTTGACGGTTGCCCGCTGTCCTGCTACTTTTCCAGGAGTGTGGCTACAACTTCGGGACACTTTATCCACAAGTCGGAGCGTAGGACGAGGGAAGGGGGCTTTCATATACGCCCTGTCTGCTGTTGAAACCAGACCTGCGCTTGCGGCTCCACGCTACACAAGCACAGCCCTGTTTTCCTGCCGTTTCAAATGCCCTTGCCATCCCCAGCGGCAACGGTATTTTCACGGCAACGCCGACAGAGCGTATAACACACTACACTTTGCAAGCAAAGTCGTGTGCCAAATGGGGGCGTTGCCCCCTTTGGAAACCCCCACAAGAAAAGGCGGTACGCTACCCCTCCACGGGGCGCATACCGCCTTTTCTTGTTATCCAGCCCTCCGGCTGTATCGGTTGAGCAAAAGTCAGCGTGGGATTGATGTGGTATCTTTATCTAAGTGAAACCCCCGTTTCCCACTTTGATACAGCGGCTTTTGACACGCCCATGCGAAACGCCAGTTCGTCCTGGGTAATGCCAAGCTGGCGGCGTTTTCTGATTATGACAGGACCGGGATTAAGTTCTTTCATCTGTTTACCTCCTGATAATATTATAGAAAATCCGGATCTGAAAAACAATGGAGCAGAAATTAATTTCAGACGAAAAATTAACCAGTAGGAAACGCCGTTTTGCACATATACGTATTTCTGTGCGATTTCCTTTTCTCTGACTGTTACGATTTTTCCTTCTCCCGGATATGCTGTATTTTCTTTGTCATCGTGTCTGCTTCTGTCTTATAAAAAAAATAAGTCAGCACATTTACAATAAGATAAATCGCAGTGGCTGACAGGGGGATTGCCACACACATAAAAGTATCGTCCAGAATGCCTGTTTTTGCGGATATAACTATGACAATCAGTTCCACCAGAACAAAATGAATTACTTTTCGCACCAGCATTTGTCTGACCCCCGGTTCTTTTACCGGATAAAGAATCAATGAGGGAATTACGCAGAAAAAAGCATATACAAAAGGCATAAAGAACATTTCATAAGTTACCCTGTAGGATGGGGGATGGATACAGATAATTATGCCTATTGTCAGGGTGATTCCCGCCTGTATGATAAGAAAATCCAGCATACATTTTTTTAGAATACTTCTTATATCCATCACAATTCCTCCATAATGATCTGTCTGACATGCTTTGCGTATTTGCGTGATATAATTACTTCTTCACCGTTCTCCATACAGGCAAGGTAACGCCCGTTCAGGGCCGGACGGATGGATTCTACCTTTAGCAGGCATATCAGGAAAGATTTCGAGCATCGTATAAATTTATATGGCGCCAGTTCTGCTTCTAATTCATAAAGACGCCGTCTGATCTCAAAGAGCTGTTCTTTTGTGTAGGCAAATATCTTCTCATCCACAGCTTCCACATACAGAATGTCTTTGATACAGACCTGCCGTTGGGAAGAGCCGTTGGCATATCCGGTGAGAAAAGCTCCTTTTGTCTGACAGTAGTTTTTAATATCTTCGAATTCAGGCGTCATTTCCACACATTCTATTACGACCTGTTCGTTCTGTTTTGATAAAACATTCTTTATTGTTACTTTCAATAATCTTTCCTCCAAAATAATGCCTGCTTCTGGTAACTTCCGCAGAACGTTTATATCTTTTGTTTTTTTCCTAAATTCATGCACGCAAGCGCCATAAACACTATGCCTGTAACAAGTAAAATACATATGCTGGTAAGGGGTGTTACTTTAAAATCCCCAAAATAATACGTCACACCAAAACTTTCACAAACCTTGTCCAGAACCGGAGCCGGCATTCCCGCAAAGGCTTCTTCCATAACATCATCCATCATGATCTGGCGCAGCAGTACCGCACCGTGGGAAATGGGAAAACAACGGATGATCCATTGCACAACGGAAGGATACATGCCGACTGGCAGATAAATGCCCATTACAAAACCAATCAGGGTACCCACGATACTGGACGCAGAAGCGTACGCCTGCTGGCTTTTAAATATGGACACAAAGAAAGACATCATACCGGCGGACGCAAAACTGACCAGAAAAATCACGCCAAAAACCGCTGGCAGTTTTGCCGGGGAAGTGGCGGCGCCGCCGCTTAGCAGGATATATGCCTGCGTCAGTACAAAGGTCAGCGATATCATAAGAACACTTACTACAAAGGCGCAGATCAGATATCCGCCTGTCAGTGCGCTGTGTTTTACCGGAGATACATAAAAATCCTTTGTGATCCGGCGTGCTTTGTCCGCTATAATGACTTCCAGCACCCCGTGGGATATGGTGACGCCTGCTTCCGCAATAATTCCAGCCATAACCCAGTGATCCATAATTTCTTTTGCTTCCGCAGCCGGTATGCCCTGTTCCGCCAGATTCTGCGTATATACGTCGCCAAGAAACAGCACATATAACCCAAATGTTATGATTACGGCAAGGAGTGAAAAAAATACTGCGCCCCTGTCCCGGAAATAAAGTTTTAAATTTCTGATGGCAAATGCTGTCATTCCCGTATCTCCTTTCCTGTGATGTTCAAAAACACATCATTCATGGAACCTTTTTCTACCGTGTAATCTGAAATATAATCCTGTATTTCCTGTAATAACGGTATAAATTCCTTTGTTGTCTTTCCTGTAATTTCTATATAATCCGTAATTTCCCGGAACGGGATGTTTTTATTTCGCAGAACCTGTACCGCCTGTTCCTGACTGACGCATTTTATTTTTAACCGGTCGCTGGTGTATGCTTCTTTCAGTGTGAATGGCGTTCCCTTTGCCACGATCAGCCCGTCGTCGATGATCACCACATAATCCGCATTTTCCGCCTCTTCCATATAGTGCGTCGTAAGAAATACTGTCATTCCTTCCTGTGCCTGCAGCCGCCTGACAGTGTTCCAGATGCTCTGCCGTGTCTGCGGGTCAAGCCCTGTCGTTGGTTCATCCAGAAATAAAATTCTGGGCGTATGTAACAAAGCCCTTGCGATATCGCACCGCCGTTTCTGGCCTCCCGACAGCTTCTGGTACGGACGGTCTAAAAAGCTGTCTGCTTCACTCCACGCCGCCGCTTTGTCCAGTGCGTCCGCCAGTTTTTTTCCTTTTAAACCATACAGTCTGCCCCGCAGCATTAAATTTTCCCGGACAGTAAGCAGATCGTCCAGTAAATTTTCCTGGAATACGGTGCCGATATCCCTTCGTATTTTATCATCTTCTTTTCCCAGCAGATGTCCGTTTACTGTAACGGTTCCGCCGTCCGGCTGTAAAAAAGTACAGATTGTATTGATGGTTGTGGACTTTCCCGCACCGTTTGGCCCGAGAAAAGCAAACAGTCCTCCCTGTTCCACAAAAAAACTCACGTCTTTGACCGCCTGCACATCTTTATAAGATTTCCTGAGATGTGAAACTTCAATCACTTTTTCCAAAATACTGCCTCACTTTCTGTCAGACTGATTTTAATTGCTGTGCCGCAAAAATGCGGGAGCAGAGTCTGACGTGGTTATAACTACGTTGCTGTGTACCGGAATATTCCGGTGGGATTTCGTTTCCGGTTTCTTTTTTTGATTTTTTAATTCTTTCCGCTCCATATATTACCTGATTGCGGACGGATTGTAAATCCCGCAGAGGATAACATGCAAAAAGAGTGGATAAGTGGTTACGGTTTCTGTTCCATGTCAGGCGCTTTGCCGTATTACGCAGGCTGGCAGGACGTTACTTTATGTGGGAGATAAGAGGAAAATTAAAATGAATTTCATGATATTGAATCGAAAGGAATTTTTAGAAACTGAATTGTTCAATGAGACAACTTTTTGAATGAAATGTTAATATGTTCCGTTGTTTTATTCTAAAGATTAACATTTTACCTGAAAATGTTAACAATAAGTATTTTAAACTATTTATTTCTATTTTGCAACTCTAAGTTCAAAATTGGATATTTTTCCTGGATTTTCATATAGAAGCAGAGTGATTTTTATGGATTATTACTGGAAGCATAATCAATTACAGAAAAGACGGGTGAAAGACATGAAACAGTTGTCTTTCACCCGTCTGTATTAACTTACGGGAAAGGGCACCCTGTAAAATGGATGAATCCGCAGCTGCGGATTCCGGCTGGCTGGGTCCGGCACACAACATTTTCAGGTAAAATGTTGTGCAGAGCGGTTCCTGCCATGCTGACTTAATGGTGGCTGCATCCCTCGTATCATGCCCTCTGGGGCGCAAAGTGGAGGTGCGGACCATGGAAATGGTTTTTCAGATACGCTCTGGAATCACTCGGATAAAAAGAGGGTGCAGGTTATGAAGGAGCTGGATTACAGCCGGATCGGACAGAGAATCCGCCAGGTACGGAAGGTAAAGGGCTGGTCCCAGGGCACGCTGGCGGAAAAATGCGGAATCAGCATGTCATTTATGGGGCATATTGAGCGGGGTACCAGAATTATGAGTATGGATACTTTTGCGGGTATTTGTAATGCGCTGGAAGTTAAAGCGGACGAGCTGCTCTGGGGGATTCCTGAGCCTACGGAAGTAAGCCTGGCGGGCATGTGGGACCGGTCCGGATCAAAAGATGCGGACCGTTATGCGGTGTATACAAGAATTATGAAGTCGGTGGCGGAGATTATGAGCCAGTCATAACTGATTATGTATGGCATACAAAGCCACCGCCAAAGCCATAAAAAACTTTGTTACAATTTGTAACAGCGGGACCCTGCGGGTCTGAAAAAGGGTATGTCAGGCGCAGAAAGGCTGGGCAGACCCGGTATGATAAAAATATGAATGTCAGTTCCTGAAGCATGGGCACAGGGACGGACTGCGATATGAAATAGTGGACTGGCGGTCTGGTTTCCGGTAATCCCGGATATCAGAAAGCGGTATATGGAACGGGGCGGCAAAGCGGCGGATATAAGCAGACTTTACCGGTACGGATGGCGGAGCCATGCAAAAAAAGCAGTACCATATCTGACTCCGTTGTGACTAAATCCGGTTTATTGGAAAGTATGTAAGGGAAATGGGTTTCTGGCAAAGATTTCAGGAATGATAAGAAAATATATGCTGGGACAGGTGAGAGAATTTAATGGGCGGAAAATATAATAAAAGAATGATTCGAAAGTTGCTTTTTTATGGAGCAGGATTAACAGCTGTATATTTTGTTTTGGAAGCTGTTGCTAAATGGAGTACAGAGAGCCGGAGTATTGATGATGATAATCCGTATCTTGAAAATGATTTTATAAATACAATGTCAGTTAGTTTTTATGAAAAGAAAATTAAAAATGTCCTGGACCGGGCAGTTTCTTTTGGGGGGCTGCTGATACTTTCACCGGTTTATCTGATCATAGGTCTTGCTGTTTATATTGATGATCCGGGTCCTGTTTTGTTCAGACAAAAGCGCATTGGTAAAAATAAGCATTTTTTTATACTTCACAAATATCGTTCTATGAAGCAGGATTCGCCTGGGGATATTCCAACACATCAACTGAGAGAGCCGGAACAGTATCTGACAAGAACAGGTAAAATTTTAAGGAAAACGAGTCTGGATGAATTGCCCCAGATCTGGGATGTTTTTCGTGGAAAAATGAGTCTGATTGGTCCAAGACCCGCATTATGGAATCAGGAAGATCTGATAGCTGAAAGAGATCGGTATGGCGCAAATGATATTCTTCCGGGACTGACAGGTCTGGCACAGATTAATGGGCGTGATGAGCTGGAAATTGCTCAAAAAGCCAGAATGGACGGCGTATATACTGATATTCTCCATGCCGGAGGCCTGAGAGCCTGCTATAGTGACGCAATGTGTTTTATTAAAACAATAGGAAAGGTTTTCTGTCACGATGGTATTGTGGAAGGTGGAACAGGCAGACAAAAGCAAATAACAAATCAGAATTATAGTGTCAATGAGGTATATCGTTTGTCTGGTTTTCCTTTAAGGAATGGTGGGCATCCGTCCCATATACCTGTCCGTGTTCTGATTGCTGGTTCGGGATCTTATATTGGTACAAATATTGAACGGTTTTTAAATCGTTTTGAAGAATACAGGACAGATACTGTAGACGTTGTGGGAAAAGTACCTGAGAAAAAGATTTTTGAAGGGTATGACGTTGTGATTTTTGTAGCAGGTATTGTGCATCAGAAAGAGACAAAGAAGAACATGCGTCTTTACTATGATGTTAACAGGGATCTGGCGGTACAGACAGCATTAGAAGCCAAAAAAGCCGGAGTTTCGTATTTTATCAATTTCTCATCAATGTCTGTTTATGGAAGAGAAAGTGGCCATATTACAAAGGATACAAAACCGGCTCCCAAAAATCATTATGGAAAATCAAAACTGCAGGCAGATGTGGGGATATGGGATCTGAGAGACCAGAAGTTCAGGGTGGCGATTTTAAGACCACCGATGGTTTATGGAAATGGTTGTAAGGGAAATTATCAATTATTACGTAAACTGGCATTGGCGATACCGGTTTTTCCATATACGGACAATCAGAGATCTATGATATATATTGGAAATTTATGCATGTTTGTGAAAGAGATTATTGACGGACGGTGCGAGGGGATATTTTTTCCACAAAATGAAGAGTATGTTAATACAGGTTTTCTGGTAGAACGGATTGCGGTCACAAATGGAAAGAGACTTAGAAAAATAAGAGTATTTGATCCACAAATTAAAAGGCCGCATTTTAATATTATGAAAAAGATGTTTGGCAGTCTGACATATGAAAAAGAAGATATTGTCCATGGATACAGATTAGATGATTCATTAGCAATGACAGAAAGCAGACTGGTATAGTATTGTTTGTAATCATAAGGAGAAGTATGCGAAAAAAGCGGGTGCTGGTATTAATGTCCAGTTATAATGGAGAAAAATATATTGAGCCGCAGGTCAGAAGTGTTATTGGACAAAGTATTTCGGATAGAATTACACTCAGGATAAGGGATGATGGTTCTGAGGATGCGACATGTAAAATTATAAAAAAGCTGATAAGTGAGTTTCCGGGAAAAATAGAATTATACAGTGGTAAAAATATCGGATGCAATGCCAGCTTTTTTGAACTTCTTTATCATGCAGCCGGTTATGACTATTATTCATTTTGCGATCAGGATGATGTCTGGCTTCTGGGAAAGCTGGAGGCTGCATTGGAAGTACTGTCAGCTGAGAATGACAATACGCCTCTTCTATATGCGTCAACATCCTATCTTACTGGCAATGATCTGATACCATATGGCCAGACACGAAGAAAACAGCGTCCGTTTACTATTTACAACACTGCGATTCAGAATATATGTGCCGGACATACGCAGGTAATAAATAATGCCCTGCTTGAAATCATTCAGCGGAACCATGTGGATACATCAAAGATATATGTATATGATTCATGGATTACAAGTCATGCGGTATTGTATGGGAAAATTCTGTTTAATAACAGTTCATTTACATATTATCGTCAGCATGAAAAAAATCAACTGGGCTCTGGAACTGGAAAACTGGGACAGATGATGGCAAGCATCAGAAGAAACATGGATGGTGACGGGCATAAATATAGGGAACAGATAAAATATTTTGTTGAAATAAACGCTGATGAAATGAGACTGCATGGATCGTATGAAGAATTTCAGAAATTTCTGAAAGCTAAAAGTTTCCTGCAGAAATTAAAATATATGACACACAGCAGGCTGTACAGACAAAACAGACTGGAAACACTGGCATTTGATCTGGCTGTTTTATGCGGTTATTATTGAATATTAAAAGGTATATGAAATAGTAACAGCAGCGCAGACTGTGAAGGAGGATGCCGCATAACGAATCATAATGCAAACATATATGAGGAGATCGCAGATATGGGAAATGTACTGGTCATAAATGAATGTCATCTTCAGAAAACTCCGGATGGAAAATACTGGAGTAATGGAATTGCGGATTATGAGTTATTAAGCAGGTATCTGGATGTTTTTGATGAAGTGCTGGTTGCGGTAAGAGTGGTAAAAGTTGAGGTGAAAAGCCGGGATTATACCAGTCTGTGCAGTGGAAAACATATAAAGATACTGCCATTGCCGGATTTTTATGGATCTTTTGATTTTTTAAGAAACAGAAGGAAAATCAACAGGATGATCCGGAAATATTGCGGACTGGCGGACTGTGCGGTCATAAAGGCACCGTCTTCCATGAGTTTCCAGTTTCTGAAATACATACGTGGGAAGATGCCGTATGCGATAGAGGTGACAGGTGATCCCTGGATGTGGATGGCGCCCGGAGAATACCGGTCATTGTTCCGCCCGTTTATCAGAATCGTATGGACCAGCCAGCTGAAAATATATTGCATGAAAGCAAACGGTGTCCTGTATGTCACAAAACACGGACTACAGAAAAGGTATCCCTGCAGGGCAATGACAGAAGGAAAAAGTGAGACTTACTTTACATCATCCTGCTCGGATGTGAGTATTGGCAACCAGAGAATGTATGATCCAAAAATGTATGAAAATAAATCCTGTTTCAGACTGATTCATGTGGCAAACGCTATTAACACATATAGTAAAGGGCACAAAGAAGCGATTAATATCGTAAAAAAGTTAAATATGCAGGGGCTGGATGTAAGAATAGATTTTATCGGGGATGGAAATCTCCGGAAGGAATTTGAGCAGTACGCAGCCAGAAGGAATATCAGTCAGAAAGTACATTTTGCGGGAAGGAAAAACAGCAGGGAAGATATTTTTAAAGCTTTCAGGGAGGCGGATTTGTTTCTGTTTCCGACTCATTCCGAGGGGCTGCCAAGGGTAGTGATTGAATCCATGTCTGTGGGGACGCCGTGTGTATCTACAGATGTTGGGGGAATACCGGAACTGATTGGCAGTGACTGTCTGGCGGCTCCCGGTGATGTCAGAAAAATGTATGAAATTGTAAGAAGATTACTTATGGATCATAAACGGCTGACCAGACTGGGGGAGGAATGTATGGAAAAAGCGGAGGAATACCGGGAAAGTGTACTTAGAGGCAGAAGAAATGCGTTTTATCAGAGAGTGGAGCGTTTATGCAGAACCGAAGCCGGATATCAGGCGGCTGGAAACAGGAAGAATGACAAAAGCAGGGACGATGAGCAGATATAAATGGATACTTTTTTACCTGGGAACGTGCTATCGGGAATGTGCTATACTGGTGTTCAACAAAATGCAGAATGTACGCTGTGAACAGAAAGTGCAGGAAAAATATCTATGAAGAAGTATAAAATGTGTCAGCCGGAGATTTCGGTTTTGATGAGTGTTTATAATGAGACAGCAGACATGCTAAGATGCGCTGTAGAATCTGTGTTAAGACAGTCAGTCCGCAATTTTGAATTTATTATCATTGTGGATAATCCTGATGCCGCAGAACAGATTCGTCTGCTGCAGGAATATCAGCAAAAGGATCAGAGAATTATTATTATCTATAACAGTGTGAATCAGGGCCTGGCAGAGTCGTTAAATACAGGACTGAAGGCAGCACAGGGAAAATATATCGCACGGATGGACGCGGATGATATTTCCACGGATACACGGTTTCAGGAAGAGAAGGACTTTCTGGACAGACATCAGGAGTGTGATCTGGTTTGTTCCGGCAGGTTTTTTATAGATGAAAAGGGCAGACCATTGCAAAAATCACTTCTGATTCCGAAAAATGATGAATGTCTGATGAAATCACTGTCTGTCGGTTCTGTGATCGCCCATCCCACAGTCATGATGCGCCTGGATGCGGTCAGGAATGCAGGTGGTTACTGTGGTTATTCCGTCGCTCAGGATTTTGATTTATGGCTGAGGATGAAGAAATCCGGATGCCGGTTCCATTATATTGATAAGCCATTGCTGTACTATCGCCTGAGGGAGGAGAACGTTAATCCGGATAAAGGAATTGTACAGTTTCTTTCTTCACAATATGCGAAATATCTGGACATGACGGGAAGGGAATTTAACCGGAAGGAGTATGACAGGTATATCCGGCGTAAACAGAAGGACAGCAGGTTTATAAAGTACCAGAAGCTTTTTATAGAAGCTTTAAACAGACCGGTTCCCGCCAAGATACTGCTGATGGCCTGGTGTTTTATAATGAGTCCGGATTGCAGGAGGAGAGGAAGAGACAGATTGTTGCTGAAAAGATATGTTATAAGACTGTCTTATAATGATCATTCCTGAATATTCATATGTGGGTTTTTGTTTTTTATACCGGGCTGTACGGATGCGGGAAATGAGTTTGTGCAGAATACAGAAGATATGAAAATACAGGGTTAATTCAGACTATGAAAGTACTGATATTTGCGGAAGGAATAGACGGAGACATCATACGTTCCTGTTTGAAAGAAAAAGAAAGCTTTGCGGGGTTTATTTATGAAGCTGATCTGAAAAAGACAGGAATGGCGAAGCAGGAAGTTTGTATGACGACGTATGGATTATTGTAAGGGACATGGAACATTTTAACCAAGATCTGTTTTATTTCAGGGGGATAGTTGAAAATGAATCAATTAAAAAAACATTTAATCAGACTTCATTATATTCTCGGATATCCTTTTTTTGATGCGCACGGAAAGGCATTTGCCCGGTGGTATGTGTCTGACAGCGAAGAAAAAAGGTATCAGTATGATGATCTGACAGAAAAATCACTTGTTTTTGATGGGGGGGGGTATTGTGGAGACTTCTCTGCCAGAATATTTGAAAAGTATCATTGTACCTGTTTTATTTTTGAACCGGTAACGGAATTTGCGGAAAAATTAAAGCAAAGATTTGATGATAACTGTAAAATTAAAATATATGATTTTGGTTTGTCCGGCAGGACAGAAGCAGAAAAGATGTCCATATCAGCAGATGGGAGCAGTGCCTGTATAGATAAAAAAAGCAGGGAATATGAGTCTGTCCGCATGAAAGATATCAGGGAGTTTATTGAAGAGAATAAAATTAAAAATATAGATCTGTTTAAAATTAATATCGAAGGCGGAGAGTACAGGCTGCTGGACAGGATGATTGAATGCGATTTACTTTCTATTGTAAAGCATTTTCAGATTCAGTTTCATAAAGTGGACAATGAGTCAGGACAGAAAATGAAAAGAATTCAGCATATTTTGAAAAATACCCATATACCTGAATGGTCCTGCCGGCCATATGTCTGGGAAAGCTGGATCAGAAAAGAGTAAAGTCCGGCTTCTTTCCGCAAGAGAAAGGAGCATGGACAAAGGATCATGAAAACATTTGTGAAAACAGTATTAATAAAGAATCCTAATCTGTATCATAATTTCGCATCCGGATATTCCAGGCTGTCTGGTATCGGACAGACGGTCAGGGGGTATTATGCATATAAGAAAACAGAAAGGAGCTATAAAAAGTTAAATCAGAATAAACACTTTGTTATTACATGGAAGTACAGACATGCATGTCTGACAGACCGGTATCAGGGAGCAGGAACACTGAATGCGTATTTCTGGCAGGATTTATGGGGAGCAAAACTGATAGCGGAGAATCAGCCATTAAAACATTATGATATTGGCTCCAGAGTAGATGGATTTATCGGGCATCTGGCATCTTTCCGGGATAATATTTATATGATTGATGTGCGTCCGATGCAAAATGTAATTCCGGGAGTGAACTTTATACAGGCAGATGGTGTGAATATGGCGGAAGAGATTATGGATGGATCGGCCGGATCCATATCTGCGCTTTGTTCCCTGGAACATTTCGGATTGGGAAGATATGGAGATAAAATTGATCCGGATGGCTGTTTTAAAGCGATGAAGTCAATCACCCGTATGCCTGGCTCAGGCGGGCATGCTTATATTTCCGTTCCTGTAGGGTATGAACATCTGGAATTTAATGCGCACAGGGTTTTTTATGCAGAGTCTGTTATCAAAGCATTTGCACCACTTAAGCTTGTGGAATATTCATGTACGGATGGAAATGGAATAGAGAGGAACGTACCAGTACACAAATATGATACGGAAAAATATAATATGGGGGGACGATTTGGATTATTTCATTTTGTGAAGTGATCATTTAACTGATAGTATGAGGAATCATTTCAGGAAAAAAATTTATGTATTACTATCAGAAAAAGAATTCTGGATTGCGAATTTAGGACAGGCAGCAAATATTCTGTCGCTGTTTTTGCAGACAAAATTAATTGTCATGTATTTTTCCAGGGCGGAATATGGTAACTGGTCCATTCTGATGACTTACTATACAATGCTGCAGATGCTGCCATTTACGGCAGTTAATAATGCGATATGCAGATATTCAGCGGAATACAGGAATCATAAAAATGTGTATTTATCAGCGATCATTACAGGATATCTGTTTATTTTTCTCATACAGACAGTTGTATTTGAGATTTTATGTCTGGCTGGTATCGTTGACTATAATTTTGAAAACTATCAGGCGTTATTTATGGTTTATTGTTTTCTGGAAACCATAAAAGGTGCCTTTTTTCATGTATATACCTATTTGAGAAAAAGAAACCGGGTGCTTTTATGCTATATAGTGGATTTCATTCTGACAGGCACCGGACTGGGAAGTATGTATCTGATGCAGTTTATGACTATTAAATATATTCTTGCGATTTTGTGTCTGAAAGACTTCCTGCTGATTATTCTGATTAACAGGGAATTTCATTTTCAGATACAGAAAGATATGTATGTCGTGATATATACTCAATTATTTAAATTTTCGGTTCCGGTAATTATCTGGAATATTTTTGGATATATACAGGGAGTCATAAATAAATGGCTTTTGAATTACTATCTGTCTGCGGGGGCAGTGGCCATGTATACAGTAGCAGTCGGAGTGGCCATGTATATTCCGGTATTTTATCAGTCATTTATCAGTAATTATTTTTATCCTGTACTTTATGGACAAAAAGAAGAGATGACCGTAAAAAAATATCTGAAGTATGTCTTAATATTTGCGCTGCCACTTATTGGATATTGTATTCTGATGCCGTTTTTGGGCAGGTATATAATCATTATGGCATATGACAAAAAATATCTGGATGTACGAAAGTATACAGGGATTGCATGTGTTTCCTGTGCGGCTGGTATTCTGGCGGATTTAGGGCTTTTTGAGATTTTGAAACTGGGGTTGACCAGAAAGCTTGTGATTCCAAAAATATGTCCGGGAATTGTAATGACAGTTATGGGTTTTATACTGGTTTCTGAATACGGGCTTACAGGAGCGATTGCCAACTATTGTCTTGGCCAGTGGATTTATGCGGTTTTAGCAGGCGTTGTATGCATACATACACAGATAAAAATACAAAAGGAGAGGGTGGAAAAGCAATGATTATTGTCAGTCTGGGTGGCGGACTTGGAAATCAGATGTTTATGTATGCATTTGGCAGAGCACAGGCCAGAAAATATAAGGACAGTTTATATTTTTCGACCTATGCTTTTTCCAAAGACAGAAGCGGCCGGACTTACCGGCTGGACAGACTGAATATCCAGCCGGATATACGTTTTATTCATAAATATGCTTTAAAATATTTCTTTTTTATCATAAAGAGGTTCTGGTTTGAATTCTGGATCAGGATCCGTAAGACTGACAGATTTGATAATACAAAAGCATTGCAGTATGCAGAACAGGGATACTTTTTTACCTGTTCTGCAGAATATACGGAACCAGTGTACGCTTTTAAAAAAATAAATTATTATAATGGACTGTTTCAGAGTGAGCGGTATTTTGAGTCAGTAAAAGAAGAAATAAAAAAAGAATTCAGGGCAGTGGATGTTCCGGATATATGCAAAGAATATGCTGGGAATCTGTTAAAAATCAATTCTGTCTGTGTACATGTCCGCAGAAGTGATTATTGTGTGAATCCGGCATTAAATGTATGCGGGAAAATCTATTATACGGATGCTATAGAAAAAATGAACAGTCTGCTGGATCATCCTGAGTATTACTTTTTTTCAGAGGATATATCCTGGGTTAAAAAGAATTTTACTGGAAATCATTATCACTTTGTGGACATAGCAAAAAATGAAACTGAAGATTTGTTTATGATGTATCATTGCGCCCACTTTATTATTCCCAATAGTACCTTTAGCTGGTGGGCGCAGTATTTATGTATTCATGAAGGTAAAAAAACGGTAATTGCGCCTTCCCGCTGGTATTCGCAGGAAAAAGACATGATCCGGTCCAACGGCTGCAATACGAAAGCATCTTTGTATATGGATGACTGGATACTGGTTGAACCAACGCCATGGAGACAGGATGAAATCTGATATCTTTGTTTTGGCGGGATGCCGCAGGCGGGCGGTTACCAGAGGGCATGTATGGATCAGAAGGTATCAGAGAACGGATAGTAAGAAAGTAACAGATCAACAGAATGCCGGAAGGCAGTATCTCAAAATACGACAGGGCGGTGCATATAAATGAAAAAAAGGATCCGGATGTTATATGTGAATGGCGGGCTGATGGACAGAGGCGGGATATCGTCGGTAATGATGAATTATTATCTGCATTTTCAACCGGATGTGATACAGACCGATTTTCTGGCGCATGGCGACGGACCAGGGGAGAGAGATCAGGAGATTCTGGAAAGGGGCGGAAAGATTTATACAGTGCCGCCCAAAAGCCGGCATTTGCTGAAAAATTACATACTGATAAAAAGGATTATAAAAAAAGGAAAGTATGATATTGTGCATTCCAATGCGGACAGTGGAAATGCGTATATATTAAAAATAGCAAAAAAATGTGGAGTGCCTGTCAGAATCTCCCATAGCCACAACACGGATTATACGATACAGAGTAAATTTCGCAGGATGCTCAATGATATCCAGAAAAAGCAGGTTCCACATTATGCTACAGATCTGTGGGCCTGTTCAAAGCAGGCCGGCCAATGGCTGTATGGGCGGTATAGAAAAGCTGTTGTTATTCCAAACGCAATTGATATGCGAAGATTCTGGTTTTCGCAGGAGGACCGGACTGCCTGCAGAAAAAAATATGGTATTGGAGAAGAACTTGTCATAGGGGCGGCCGGACGTCTGGACGTACAGAAAAATCATATGTTTTTGCTGAGAGTTTTTCAGATAATACGAATGGAAAAGCCGTCCGCAAAACTTATGCTGGCAGGTGACGGTCTGCTGCGGGGGGAACTGGAGAAATACGTACAACAAAACGGTCTGTCGGGAAAGGTAATATTTGCGGGGCAGGTCAGCCATATCTGGCAGTATTATTCAGCATTTGACGTATTTGCCATGCCTTCATTATTTGAAGGAATGCCTGTCAGTGCGCTGGAAGCCCAGTGCAGCGGGCTGCCATGTGTTTTGTCAGATGCGCTCAGTCGTAAAGTAAAGATACTGCCCGGTACAGTTTTTCTCAGTCTGGAATCCGAAAAAGCCTGGGCAGAAGCTCTCATCAGCGCTACGGGATCCGGATATGACCGTAAGGCCGTAAAGCCATATATCAGAAAAGCAGGTTTTGATATTGAACGGGAAGCTGGAAATGTTCAGAAACGGTATGTCTGCCTTGTAAAAAGGGAAAGAAAAAACAAAAGAATTGGAACCTTTTGCAGATGAATGATTCTGCGGGGCTGGGGATGAAAATGGATGAAATACTTCTGACAGGTTATATGATAGTTGCGGCCGGTTGTCTGTATGGTCACAGCAGACGTAAACGGGATATGTTTTTTTTACTGGCGGGACTTGGGTTAACAATTGTTTTTTGTGCGCTGAGAAAAGTACTTCCGGACATTCCCAATAATGATACGTACGTGTATCTGAAGATGTATGAAGAGGCTGGGACTGTTTCGTTTCAGGAATATCTGGCATTACATGGCAAAGAAGTGCTGTTTTATGGATTTTTCTGGATCTGTGCCAATACCGGATGTTCTTTTACGGTCACAAGATGTATTTATTATATTCTGTTGTACGGTATAGTGATAAAAACAGTGGATGCAGGTAAAAAAGAGTCAAATGTTTATATTGACTATCTGTTTTTTTGCACAAATATGGTTCTGGGTTATTGCCTGATGCGTATGTCATTTGCATATGCAATGTGCTGGTATGCGGTCACGCAATATATGGGTCATAAAAAAAGAAGGGCGGTTTTCATAGCTGTAACAGCTATTTTTGTGCATTTTTCCGCTTTTCTTGTAACAGGATATTTTATGTTTGATTATCTGGCTGGCAGGATCGCAAATATAAGAAAAATGCTGTTATTCTATACCAGTGTTATACTGCTGTTTCTGGGTGTACTGCCTTATGCGCTTACATATTTTGGAAGCATTAGCGGAAAAATTGCGTACTATATAGCCAGAGGCGGCGGAGGGTTTGCACTGACCACAAACCTGGTCAGATTCATCATGCTTGTGTTGCTGTTATTTATAAGCGGGAGCGCCGCTGTATACAGACAGCAGGAGTATTTCAGACATATCATTCTGCTGCTGTTATTTTCGTTTCTGATTATTCCGGTTCAGCTGGTTTACGGGATTGCATACAGGTTTCTGGAATATTTTAATATTCTGAATCTGGTGGGCTCAGGATATATCAGGGGCCATGTCAGGCGTCAGGCGGGACGGCATATGATACTGGCGGGACCGCTGATCATTGATTTTATGTATCTGCTGGTTTTTTATCGTTTTATAACCGTGTCTTTGAAAGGATATGGCATTGTGCCGCTGGTCTGGTAAGTGAAACTATGAGGAGTTCACATAAGCATGGGAATAAGCAGGGAAAAGAGGATAACAGTGAAAGTGGAAAAGAAATATCATATGATGAAAATACTTGCGTGTGCAGCGGTTATTTTACCAGTCATTCTGATTGCCCGTTATAACAGACCCTGTGCGGATGATTATGCGTATACATATATGACCCATAATGCCCTGGAACAGGGTGCGGGTATCCCCGGATTAATAAAAGCCGCCCTGGATACGGATATTAAATATTATAATTCCTGGCAGGGGCTGTATACATCAGCGTTTGTGATGGCACTGACGCCTTCTGTGTTTGGAGAAACATATTATGTCTTATGTACGTATATCATTCTGGCATCGGTGTTTCTGCCGTTGTTTTTCTGTATCCGCATGGTGGGGAAAAGCTGCGGGACCAGTGGACAGGCCGGTCTGCCGGCCTTGTTTGTGACTGTCTATCTGGCGCTGTGCATGCCTTGCGCCACCCAGGGACTGTTCTGGTATAACGGTGCGGTCAACTATATACCATTTACCATGCTGGCAGTTTTTAATATTATTCTTACCTGTTCTTTATACTGTCAGAACAGGGATGTTTCTTATGCCGTGCGTCATATGACTGCTATTGTATGCTCATTTGTGATTTCCGGGGGCAACCATGTCAGTGCGTTCGCCAATATATTAATACTGGCCATGCTGACGGTCTGTTTTGCGTCCCGCAGGAAATTCTGCGGGGTAATGCCGCTTATCAGCGGGCTGGCGGGATTTCTCGTCATGTACCTTGCGCCGGGCACTGCGGCCAGACAGTCTGTGCTGGCACAGTCATCCATTGGTAAAACGGTATGGATGTGTGGTTTTCATGCGGTGGATGCCATATGCTCCTGGATGGATTTAAACTATTTTGTATTCCTGCTTGTCTGCGTTCCGTCTGTATACCGGCTTACCCGGAACGTGGTGTACCGGGTAAGGAAACGGGATTTTCTGTTTCTGGCATGTGCCATGTATGCGACAGTCAGCGGGATGTTCTGTGCCCCCTATTATGCGTCGTCCAGTTTTGGGGCAGGCAGGCTGGTAAATGCGGTATGGATTGTGTTTACTTTTTTTAGTGTGGCCGGGCTTGCGGCGGCTGTGGTATATGTGCGCCAGCACGTGGGGGGCTGCGTCGGGATGCCCGACGGACGTATGAGGACCGGACAGAAAGCATGGAATCTGCTGTTTCTGTCCGGATGCCTGCTGTTTTTCTGGAATCCGGGATTCAGCGGGACTGCCACCGGCCGTACCTGTGCGCAGGATATCCTGGAAGGAAGGGCAGGGGCTTTTGGGAAGGAAATGGATCTGCGCATCGAAGCGTTCAGGGATCCGGACGTAAAAGAAATAGCGGTTCATCCGTTGTCAGAAACAGCGGCTTCCTCTGTTTTGCATTTTTCAGATCTTTCAGCTGATCCGGCAGGCTATCCGAATGCCCATGTTACCATGTATTATGGCAAAATAGTGACTCTGGCGCAATAGCGGATGACGGTCTTTGTTTTGTGGGATTCCGGAGGGAAATCTATGTTTTATTCCGGACTGCCTGAATATATCCCGGATTATTCCAGTCAGTTACGTAGTAATAGTATGTACTATGTCTGGAATTATCAGAAGCACACGGAAAAGAAGAGCAGGGCAGATTTGCAAAGGAGAAAGGCCATGACAACAATCAACAGACTGGGACATTTATGTTCCGTATTAAAAAATGCAGTGACAGATCCGGATAAGCGTTTTTTATATCTGGCGTCATATGGTATTTCCAACCATCTGGACGATGAAACATATGTCCGCAGGCTGTACAAAGCCAGAACCGGTCAGACACTGAATCTGGAGCATCCAGAGACATTTAACGAAAAGATTCAGTGGCTGAAATTATATGACAGGAAGCCTGTATACACCAGGATGGCAGATAAATATGCGGTCAGAAAACTGGTGACGGAAAAATCAGGGGGAGGGGTAAAATTAATTCCGGTTTATGGTGTCTGGAAACATTTCGATGATATTGATTTTGACGCCCTACCGGGGCAGTTTGTAATAAAATGCACCCATGATTCCGGATCTGTGAAAATCGTTCGTAATAAACAGGCGCTGGATATGAAAGCTCTGAAAAAAGATTTGGAGAAAGCTCTCAGCCGGAATTATTTCTATTATGGCAGGGAATGGGTTTATAAAAATATCAGACCCGCCATTATTGCGGAAAAGCTTCTGACAGAAGATGGGAAGCGGCAGATTGATGATTATAAAATATTTTGTTTTGGCGGTGAACCAAAGGTGATCCAGGTGGATATTGACAGATTTACAAATCATAGAAGAAACCTGTATACTACAGACTGGAAATTGTTCAATGCGCAGATAGAATATCCTTATGACAGAAATTATATGAGGAATAAACCAGTTTTTCTGGAAGAAATGCTGGAACAGGCACGGCGACTGTCAGAGGGAATTGCGCAGGTCAGGGTGGATTTTTATTATGTCGGTGGGAGTATCTATTTTGGTGAACTGACATTTTATCACGGAGATGGTTTTGAGAGGTTTCTGCCGGATTCCTTTGCCAGAAAGATGGGTGACTGGATACAGCTGCCAGAAAAGAGATTTGGAGGAAAAAAATGAGTATTGTGATTGCGCATCAGGACCGGCGTATAACTGGATATGGGAAAACGTGTATGGATATCGCAGTAGCGGAAATTTTTACTGAATATCTGGAACAAAAGCATGGTACCAGGTATGTTGCCGGGGTATTCCGGCCGGGCATGAAAGTAGTCATTAAACCGAATCTGGTACACGAGCTGAATTTCCGTGTAAGGTTTGACGGTGAAAAAATGGAACATCCCAATGAATGCTTTATCACTGACTGGAGCGTTATCAGGGCCGTTGTAAAATATTTATCAGTGGCGGACGGACTGGAGCTTACGATACTGGAATGTCCATTGCAGTCCTGCTGTATGGAAGCAATTGTAACGGAAAACATGATTGATGAATTAAGGCGGATGAATCATAAAAATACAGTAAAGTTTGTGGATGCAAGAAGAACCAGATATATCTGGGGGAGAGGCAGGGAACCACAGGTTCTCCACAATTTAAGGGATGAATCAGAATACGTAGATTTCAATCTTGGAAAATACAGTGCCCATAGTCATTATGAAAAATATGCGGGCCGGTTCCGGGTAACGGATTATCCTCCGGAGGAGATGAAAAAATATCATAGGAACGGACTACATATCTACCGGATTGCAAAAGAGGCGGCGGAAGCAGATGTTGTTATCAGTATTCCCAAATTAAAAACACATATAAAAGCAGGAATGACTGGCGCAATGAAAAATTTTGTAGGTGTCGTAGGCAATAAAGAATGTCTGCCCCATCATACGAAAGGATGCCCGGCTAATGGCGGAGACTGTTATGAGAAGCGTTCACTGTTGAAATTTCTTGCGGAAGCCGTACTGGATTATGCGAACGGCTTTTTACTGACAGATGAAAAAATGTATTACAGATGGCGCAGAGTCGTCGGGGGACTGATGTATATCAGGCGCCTGGCAGGTCTGGATGATGAACTGGCAGGTTCCTGGTATGGTAATCATACGATCAGCAGAACGATTGCGGATCTGAACCGGATCATGTACTATGGCGGAAAGGATGGGAAGATGCACCGTAAACGGCAGAGGGAAATTATTTCCCTGGTGGACGCCGTTGTATCCGGCCAGGGGGAAGGACCGATGAAACCAGTACCCAATAAAACCTGTCTGCTGGTTATTTCTGATTCCACGGCTGCTGCGGATATTTTCTGCGCAGAGTTTACCGGTCTGGATCCGGATAAAATTCCGTATCTGAATGAAGGGCTTCTTTGTAATGGGAAGATGCCGTTATTGGAAGACAGAGAGCGGATCCGGTTTTTTCTGAATGGACATGAAATATCCCGTGATATGCTGAAACGTATGTGTCCCAATATCCTGGTTCCGGCAGGCTGGAAAGGCCATCTGGAGAAAAAAATCAGGTCCTGTAAAGTACCCCCCCAGGGGACCTGGCCCAAATAGGGGTGACGGACCCGGATGGCATGATACGGATCATTCAGCCCCGATTTAGTCAACATAGCCCGCTATACCCGGAGGGCACGAGGTATCATGCCCTTTGGGTACATCTGCCAGAAAGCATTTTTCAAACACGCTCTAATCCACACCATCAAACAGCTGATCAAAATCAATCCGGGCGTTTGGGAACATATATAGTTTTAAATCTTCCCGGTTTTGTTCCGTGACGGTTGCCATCAGTTTATATTCTGCATAATCTACGAAGTTTTCATCAGGAGACAGTACGTAAATTTCTACCTGTTTTTGTCTCCAGTCAACAATCCAGTATTCCGCAACCTCTACTTTTTTATATAATTCCATTTTTTCATTACGGTCATACGGTTCTGTGGCATCAGACAATACTTCCATAATAAATCTGGGAACTCCCAGAAAATTTGTGGAACGTCTGTTTTTTATATCACAATTTATCGAGACATCAGGAATTACGGGTTTGTTATTGTTTTCTGTCCATTTATATTTAACACTGTCACCAAAAACACGGCAGAGAGAACTTTTCAGCTGATTTCCAATAACTGTTACAAAATTATTTACAACCATGGAATGTTCGATATAGGTATTCGCCATATCTTTCACAGGTGTCATATCCATAGTAATAGCTCCTTTCTGATAATCATCTGATGCATCCTTTTTAATACGGCTTATAATAGGATGTATGGCGTCAAGGTGGTTTACGCCGGATACTTTTTCTCCATATTGATAGTGTATACAAAAGTATATCGGAATGTCAATACATTTATTTCCATGACAATCCGCCCTGGCACTTTGCGTAGCATATCTTATCAGCCATAGATCCGGCGGGTTATTTTCAGCCGTATAGCCTCCTGCCGTACGGCATCGCATTTCCCAGATAAATCCGCACCGATATCCGGTAACAGAAAAAGAACAGTACAAAAATCACCCCTATACTGACCAGCCATACGGAAAGCAGGCTGGTATACATCATGTTTTCCAGTGCGTGCACGGAGAAATATGACGAAACGATCATAATAAGAAACGGCAGCAAATATGCCATACTCAGTTCCATGGAAACGGACTTTTTTAGTGTTTTATAATCAAATCCCATCTTTTGCAGTACGCTGTAGCGTGCCTGTTCTTCATATGCGTCATTGATGATTTTCATAAGCAGGATGCATCCGCCTGCCATTACGAATACGAGAAACATAAATATTCCAAGGGAATAAAAGATACGGATCCATTCGATGTCGCTGCTCTGGGGGTCGGAGACAATGCGTCCGGTATAATTCTGCGGCGTGTCGCTTACCAGGGTGTCCAGTTCTTTTAAAGAGGCCCTGAAATTGTAAATGTCCTTAATCCGGTAACTGTATATATAAAGTGTAGTGCCGGATGGCGTCAGCCTTTCAAATTCCCTGTCGCTTACCAGGTAAAAGGTCATGCTTTCCTGTAAATATCCCAGATAGGGCACGTTGACGGCTGTGACCTGGCGGTAATCTTTTCCATGCATGGTAACGGTAATGTCTGTACGGTCAGTAAGCAGGGAGAGCAGGTAGAGATGTTCCAGCTTCACAGTTTCATCGTCCTGTAATGTGTCAGCGTCAAATTCCAGTCCGGCGTCTTCCGCCAGCTGTTTTAAGCCGGAATATGGAACCAGGGCATAGCTGTTTTCTGATTCCGCTTCCATGATGGAAAGCATCCGGATCTTTGTATGGAAGGAAATGTCATTTTGCGCTTCGATTGCTTTTTCGGCTTTTTTGTCCAGGTCCGGCTGGTCGCTGAGCAGCTGATATGTGTACGTGTTGCGGAAATGTGTGATATTATCATAGCGCAGTTTCATCGCAAAGCTGGTGGACAGCGCAGTGACAGAACAGATCATCAGCACGCAGACCATGGCGTAAGTACGGTAATTTTTTTTCATACGAAAGATTAGCTGGCTGACCCAGAGGCAGCGCTGTCTGCGGTACAAAAAAGTTTTTTTCGCTGCCAGACCCTGGAAACACAGGGGCAGAAAGCCGCCAAACAGGAAGTACACGCCGCAGATAACCAGAATGGTAGCCATAAGCACATTTGCCATGACTTCCTGGCCGCCTTTGCGGATGGCCAGATAGTATCCGGCGCCAGTCAGTCCGGCGCCAAGGACAGCTTTAAACACCAGGATGCCGCAACGGGTGTGTACGTATTCGTTCTGCCGGCTGGCCGATACCAGACTTAGCACACTGCTCCTTACAATATTCACATATCCTTTACATACATAAAACAGATAGATCGTCAGGAAAAAGGCGCAGGTAATCAGCAGCGACTGCCACGAAAAATGAAATCCAATGTCCACGGAAATATCAGATATGGACAGCAGGATCATCTGAAACAGCTGGGTGAACAAAATACCAGAGCCTGTTCCGGCAAACAGGGTGGCAAGACCCACAAGCGTCATTTCTATCATATACAGACGACCGATTTTCTCGTTACCAAGTCCCATAAATATATAAATGCCGATTTCTTTTTTACGTCTGGTGAGAAATACATTCGTGGCATAGCCGGTAAAAAAGAACATAAAACATCCCAGTACAACGGAAATTGTTTCTACCAGAATATTGGTATATTCCTGATTGTGTCTGCCAAGAACAGCCAGCACGTCGGAAAATACGATATTCTGAAAATTCAGAAAAACCAGTATTGTAAACGCCAGCGATAAAATCAGCGTCAGGTAGTTTTTCATGCTGCTTTTTACATTCTGGAGGGCCAGCTGGAACATGCTCATACGAAATCACCTCCCATGGACGCCTGCATATCTATAATACGGTCGTAAAATTCTTTACGGTCGCTGCCACGGCTGATACGGCATTTCATGGAGCCGTCGTTTAAAATATACACATCTTTTGCGTAAGATGCGCTGAAAGCGTCGTGGGTGACCATTAAAATAGAAGCCATCTGGTTTTCATTGACTGAGCGCAGGCATTCCAGCAGGTCCCTGCTGGATCTGGAATCCAGAGCGCCGGTGGGCTCGTCTGCGAAAATAATTTCCGGATTTGTAATCAGGGCACGGCAGGCGGCGCCCCGCTGCTTCTGTCCGCCGGACAGCTGGTACGGATATTTGTGCAGGTGATCCGTAAGGCCGAAAATCCCTGCCAGGGCCCTGGTCTTTTCCAGACAGGTGCGGCTGTCTGTGCCGTTTAAGGACAGGGGAAGCGCAATATTATCCTGCAGGGACATGGTGTCTAACAGGTTATAATCCTGAAAGATAAAGCCGATTTTGTCCCGGCGGATCTGGGAAAGCTCCCGGTTGGATACCCTGGTAATATCTTTTCCGCCGATTAACACACTGCCCTGTGTAGGTCTGTCGATGGATGAAAGGATATTTAAAAGGGTTGTCTTGCCAGAGCCGGAAGGCCCCATAATAGCGATAAAGTCGTGTTCCAGTATGGTCAAGTCAATGCCCTTTAGTACGTTTGTCTGAAATCCCGGACCGCCATAGTCTTTCGTAAGGTTTTGTATGGATGCTACTACTTTTTTATTCATGGTTTTTTCCTCCTTGTACATATCATTATAGGAAATACCGGGTGAAAAATCCTTACATCTGTGTGACATATGGGGCGGAAATCTTACATTTTCTGTAAGGATGAGCCAAAGTAAGCGTCCGGGTCCGGCAGATGTTTATTTATATGGATGGTAAAGCGGGTAAATGAACCGTATGTGCTTTCCACTGTAATCTCATGGCCCAGCTTTTCCAGAATCTGCGCTGCCATATATAGTCCCATGCCTGTGGATTTGTATTTTCCGTTGTGATGGCTGCTGCCGGTATAACCCCGCTCAAAGATCCGGCGGATATCGCATTCCGGGATGCCTTCTCCATTGTCTGTTACAATCAGGCGGATTTCCGCAGCGTCTTCCATGCTTTGTATATCCAGTACCGGATGGCTGCCAGCATATTTGATGGCGTTTTGTATGAGCTGGTCCAGGACATAGGTAAACCAGGAGGGGTCAGTATAGATTTGATGGGATTGTGCGCTCAGATGTATTTCAAACTGTTTCTGGATAAGGAAATACTGGTTGTTGTGAATGGATGTTTTTACGCAGGAATCCAGGCTGACGGCACGGATCTGGATATCGGACAGCCTGCTTTGCACTTTGCAGCCAAGCAGTGCGCTGTTTAGCTGCTGGCGGATTTTTTCCAGCTGTTCTTTCTGGGATGTGCGCAGGGAAACATCTGTTATTTTTTCGTTCATCAGCAGGCAGGCTGAGAGTGGGATTTTGACTTCGTGGAACCATCTGGCAATATAGTCCTGCAGGTTGTACTCTGCGTCAGACTGCCGGCGCAGCTGTTCTTCCAGAATGGCGGTATCATGGTATGCCACATCCAGATTTTCCCCGGCTTGCAGTTCACGACAGATTACATGGGGGGAAGACAGCAGCGTCTGTTTTTTCTTAAGCCAGTAGTAATGGCGCATGGCGTCGGCGCCCAGCAGGCAGCAGAGCGTGACAAAGAGCAGCAGATCCAGGTAGAGGAGCTTCTGGACATGCTGGTCCCTGAGTAAATAGATGAAATACAGGTTATAGCATATGGCGGTAAACAAAAGCAGACTAGTCCATTTTTTGTGTTTTTTCAGGTAATCCATGTACCGGCTGTGCGCTCCTTTCCTATATGGCGGAATCAGGGAATGAGATATCCCTGCCCTTTCTTTGTAAGTATCAGTTCGCTGTGACAGACTGTCCGCAGTTTGTTCCGCAGGCGGCTGATAATAGTAGTCAGCGTACCGTCAGAGACAAATTCGTCCGTGCTCCATAGTTCCATCATCAGCTCTTCCCGGGTGACGATCTGTGATTTTTTTTCGATCAGTTTTGCGACGATACGCCGCTCTGATTTTGTCAGCGTAATTTCCTCATTCTGGAAAAACAGGGCGGACAGGCCGGCGTCGTAGGTTATGTCCCCGGTCAGAATGATCTGTTCCCGCAGCTGGTATTCATAAGTGCGCCGCATCAGCGCTTCAATTTTGGCTTTCAGAAGTTCCAGATGGAACGGTTTTTCCACGTAGTCGTCCCCGCCCTGCGCAATGGCCATAATCTTGTCCTTATCGTCGTCAAGACTGCTGATAAAAATAACCGGCACCTTTGAATGGATACGGATTTTGTGGCACCAGTAAAAGCCGTCATAACAGGGGAGGTTAATATCCATCAGCACCAGTGCGGGCTGGATGGCGGCACATTCGCCGGCAATATCTTCAAACTGTGCGGCCGCAATGGCATGATACCCCCATTTTTCCAGAAACTGGCGGATCTCCTCTGCCAGGGCATCGTCGTCTTCCACGATAAAAATTTTCATATGCGTATTCATCTAAAGTCCTCCCTGTCAGGTTATCTGATTATGGAGATTTAATCATAGTACATGAGTTATATAAAAACAGTTGTGTCCCCCGGCGGACATTAGGCAGAAGCGGCCGGAGTGAGTTCTGGAGAGCCGTAAGAGCAGAATGCCGGGGGCTTGTAGTGCAGAGCGTTCCGGTGTGGTACTGCCGGTGTGCTCCGGCAGGTCATCAGTGCGGAGGCGGCCGGTGCGTGCCCCGGAGAGCCGTAAGCGCAAAGTGACATGACGCTGCGCTGCGTATTCCTGCGGTGTATCAGTACAGAATGCTCCGGCTGGACGGCTGCGATGTGTCCCGCCCCCCCGGAACATATTTTCCGTATGGTATTTCCGGGGAACGGCATGTCCGTTTCCGCCCCGGTATTCTGCACCAGCGCAGGCGCCATGCCATATACTGTAGCAGGAGGGTTTCATCATGAATCAGATTGTATGGATGGCGCTTGCCGCCACACTGGGTACCTGGTCAGTGACGGCACTGGGCGCCGCAATGGTTTTATTTTTTAAGTCTCCGGAGACGAAACTGCTTAATATGATGCTGGGCTTTGCCTCCGGAGTCATGATTGCCGCCAGCTTCTGGTCGCTGCTGCAGCCTGCCATAGAACGGGCGGAACAAAGCGGCGGGGCGCCGCCTTATCTGGTAGCTACCACAGGCTTTCTGTGCGGGGCGCTGTTTATGTGGGTATGCGACAAAATCGTTTCTTATGCCAGTGGCAGGGCGGATAATGTGCGGGGAGAGCCCTCTGACCGGCTAAACCGGATCATAATGCTGGTGCTTTCCATTACACTGCACAATATACCGGAAGGGCTTGCCGTAGGCGTGGCGTTTGGAGCGCTGGCGGACCATGCCTCCATGGAAAGTCTGATGGGGGCTGTGACCATCGCTGTGGGAATCGGCCTGCAGAATTTCCCGGAAGGGGCTGCGGTATCGCTGCCGTTAAGGCGGGAGGGATACTCCAGGAAGAAAAGTTTTCTGCTGGGTCAGGCGTCCGGAATTGTGGAACCGGCCGCCGGCGTAACCGGAGCGCTGCTGGTGGTTTATGTGGAAACGATTCTGCCCTACGCTCTTTCTTTTGCCGCTGGGGCAATGATTCTGGTGGCTGTTCATGAACTGATACCGGAATGCCAGAAAAACCGGAAAAAGCAGCCGTATACAGCCACCATGGGCATTGTCACCGGGTTTGCGGTAATGATGCTGCTGGATGTCATGCTTGGGTAGGCGGAAAGCTCAGACGTCCCGGACCATTTGTCTGTAATCTAAAAAAGTAAATCCAAGAGACTTGTATAATGCGATGGCGGCTGTATTTTCTTCCGTTACTTCCAGGCGGAAGCGCTTTATCCGTGGCCAGGTTTCCATAATCTGGCGGATAAAGGCGCTGCCGCAGCCTTTGCCCCTGGAGCCTTCATCCAGATAGATTTCTTCAAACATCAGGCATCTGCCGCCCACCTCGCAGGCGTAATAGACGGTCACATAGGCAAAGCCGGCAATCCGGCCGTCGTCCACCAGGACATAGCCGGTCAGAACGGGATCTTCGCTGACGGCGTCCGCAAAGGTCTGTTCCAGCACAGATCCGGGAACGGGATGGGAGACAGCGCTGCTTTGATAAAATTTTCCTGCCATTTCCAATACAGGCGTACGCATGGATGATGTCATTTTCTTTATTTCAAACATATGAAACCTCTCTTACATATATGTTATTTGATTCTTATGAATCATTTATTTTTTAGTATAAACATACCGGGTGGAGCCGGTCAGCGGGTAATCTGCACTGTGGTTTTTAAGTATAACAGAAAAAAACTTTTTCGTAAATGCCGCACAATCTGATTTTTTACATATAATAAAATAACGTAAAATATAAACAATGGAGTGGCGATGAAAGAATTAAATCAGGGAGACCGGGGAACGCTGGTACAGTATGCGCAGCTGGCGCTGACAAGGGCAGGTTATCCGGTAACCATCGACGGGATATTTGGCAATGCCACCTGTGAGGCGCTGCGGGAGTTTCTGGGAACCGGGCAGGCCTGCGGGATCACGCGGACGGAGTGGCAGTTTCTGATTCCTTATCTGAAAGGGTATACCATACACCGGGTAGAAGAGGGCGATACGTTCTGGCAGATTGCCGCCCGCCACCATTCGTCGCTCCGGCGTCTTCTGACGGCCAATCCTACGCTGGATCCTTCGGCGTTGCAGACAGGAATGATGGTGGTGGTTCCTTATGATTTTCCGCTGGTTTTTGGTGAGGTGGCGTATTCTTCCATGCTGACGGCCTGGATTCTGGAAGGGCTTATGGTGCGGTATCCGTTTTTGCGGGAAGAGCGGACTGGCAGCAGTGTAATGGGCAGGGAACTTTCGGTGCTGCGGATCGGGGAAGGCAGACGACAGGTGTTTTATAACGCTGCGTTTCATGCCAATGAATGGATTACCACGCCGGTGCTGCTGAAATTTGCGGAGGATTATGCGGATGCTTTCGCATCCGGGCTTTCGTTAAACGGCGTGCGTTCTTCCTGGCTGTATTATGGGTTTACGCTGTCGCTGATGCCGCTGGTAAATCCGGATGGTGTGGATCTGGTAAACGGGGTGCTGGATGATGAGGAAAGAATGAAACAGGCGGAGGCTATCGGGGCGGATTATCCGGCAATTCCATTTCCACAGGGCTGGAAAGCCAATATTGAAGGGGTTGATCTGAACCTGCAGTTTCCCGCAGGATGGGAGAATGCCAGAAAGATCAAATATGAACAGGGATACCAGTCCCCGGCGCCCAGGGATTATGTGGGTACAGCGCCTTTAACGGCTCCGGAGAGCAGGAGCATATATGAATACACCAGGCGCAATGATTTTGAATTGATTCTGGCCTATCATACCCAGGGAGAAGTTATTTACTGGAAATATCTGGATTATGAGCCTCAGGATTCTTACCGGATTGCCAGGTATTTTGGAGAAGTCAGCGGCTATGCGGTGGAAGAAACTCCGGGAGAATCCGGTTATGCGGGTTACAAAGACTGGTTTATCCAGGATTATAACCGGCCGGGGTATACCATTGAAGTGGGAAGCGGCGTCAATCCGCTGCCAGTCACGCAGTTTGGGCAGATATACGAGGCCAATACAGGGATACTGACCGGCGGAATGACCCAGCTTGTTGCGAATCAGGAGATGTTCTGAAGAAACTTTTTATATCATTGAGGGGAGATGGTAATTCAGACTGCCGTCCTATGAATACGCTGTCATTGTCCGTCCCTGTCCTGGAAAATATTCACGGTTGAAAATGTGTTTTCTTTCCGTTATAATAAATACGAAAGAGAACATAAGTTTGGCAGATGATCTGCGGGACTTGGAACATGCATTTCAGTGGAAGAGGAGGACATCAGCTGGTATGGGATTTGCGGCAGGCAAAGTACGATATCACAAGGTGGCCGTGGACTGCTGGTTTACGGCTGCCGGAAGGACGATTCCACGAATGATAAAGTATCAGGATGATGCTGGATGCATCCATCTGATAAAAGAGTTACAGGTACACCAGTCACAGCGGAGGCGCTCCGGGGGCCTGCTTGTGCAGCGATATGACTGCAGCGTGGTACAGGAGGGAATCCGCAGGGACTTTGTATTATGGTACCATCCGGGAGAAAATACCTGGGATATGGCGCTGGCGGGGCAGGAAGCCACAGTCGGGGGTATATGAAAATGAAGCAGGAGAACTACACTTATATAGCTATTGATCTTAAGTCTTTTTACGCTTCGGTGGAATGTATGGAACGGGGGCTGGACCCGCTGGACACCAATCTGGTGGTGGCGGATGAAAGCCGTACCCAAAAGACGATCTGCCTGGCGGTATCCCCGTCACTGAAGGCCTGGGGGATATCCGGACGCGCGAGACTGTTTGAGGTTATCCGGAAAGTGGGGAAAGTCAATGAAGCACGCCTGGAAAAAGCGCCGGGACACCGGTTTGAAGGTTCTTCGTATCTGGACAGTGAGCTGCGCTCCTGTCCGGAACTTTCCCTGGACTATCTGGTGGCGGTGCCCAGAATGGCTTACTATATTGAATACAGTACGAAAATTTATGATATTTATCTGAAATATATTTCGCCGGATGACTGCCATGTATATTCCATTGATGAAATATTTCTGGATGTGACCAGTTATCTGGGCACATACCGGCTGTCCGCCAGGGAGCTGGCGCAGAAGATTGTGCAGGATATTTATCAGACCACCGGCATTACAGCCACGGCAGGCATCGGCACGAATCTGTATCTGTGCAAGGTGGCTATGGATATTGTGGCCAAGCATATACCGCCGGATGAAAATGGCGCAAGGATTGCGGAGCTGGACGAAATGACTTACCGGAAGATGTTGTGGACCCACAGGCCCCTGACGGATTTCTGGCGGATTGGCAGAGGGTATGCGAAAAAACTGGAAGATCATGGCATGTTTACCATGGGTGATGTGGCGGGGTGTTCCATTGGACAGCCGGAGGACTATTATAATGAGGATCTGCTTTACCAGCTTTTTGGCGTGAACGCACAGCTGCTCATTGACCATGCATGGGGATGGGAACCATGCGGTATGGCGGACATCAAAAGTTACCAGCCGCAGTTCCACAGCGCAGGTTCCGGACAGGTGCTGCACCAGCCATACAGTTTTGAAAAGGCGAGGCTGGTCGTACGGGAGATGACAGACCAGCTGGCGCTGGATCTGGTGGAGAAAGGGCTGGTGACAGACCAGATCGTTCTGACGGTGGGCTATGACCGGGACAATCTGAAAGACCCGCAGACACGCCAGTGGTACCGGGGAGAAGTGACGACGGATTATTATGGGCGGAAGGTGCCAAAACACGCCCACGGCACAGCAAGACTGGAACGGCAGACGTCTTCCGCCCGTCTGATGACAGAGGCGGTTATGGCGCTCTATGACCAGATTGTGAATAAAAATCTGCTGGTAAGGCGCATTGGCGTCACCGCCAGCCGTGTTCTGGATGAAAAGGACGTCAGAGAGAAACCGTGCTGTGAACAGCTGGATTTATTTACCGATTACAACGCACTGGAAGAGCGGCGCAGACAGGAGGAAAAAAGGCTGCGGCGGGAACGGAAGATGCAGCAGGCCATGCTGGATATTAAAAAGAAGTTTGGAAAAAATGCGGTATTAAAGGGAATGAGTCTGGAAGAAGGCTCCACGGCGGCAGAACGCAACCAGCAGATCGGAGGACACAGAGCCTGGAGCGATTAAAAAGGAATCACTGATGGATCTCTTTCTGCCGTTGTAGTATCAGGTTGTGAAAGGAAAAAGAGTATGAAAAAAGATGTACGCCAGTACGACGATATGATAAACCTGCCGCATCCCGTATCCAGAAATCATCCGCCCATGAGCATGCGGGAGCGGGCGGCGCAGTTTGCTCCCTTTGCGGCGCTTGCCGGACATGGGGAAGCGGTGCGGGAGACAGAGCGAAGGACACAGCGGCGGAAGGAGCTGGACGAGGATTATGAGGCGGTACTGGACAGCCGGCTACGGCTGCTGCGAAGGCATATTTTCAAACAGCCGGAAATATCTGTGGAATATTTTGAACCGGATGAGAGAAAGGATGGCGGGGTATATGTTACTGTAACCGGCAGAGCGGCTGGTATGGATGTATACCGCCGGTGTGTGGTAATGGAGGATGGCAGGGAGATTCCGGTGGAGCGGATTGTGGAAATGGTTTTTGTAAGTAAGCCGGATATCTAATACAGAAAGTTCCGCAAAAGCATATGCCAGTCAGGCCGTATGACTGTGATTTCAGGTACAAAGGGAAAAGCCGCTGACCGAAACCGGGTAAATCCGAAAGAGCGTTTAGAATATCTTGCGGCAGGAACAGCCCTGCCGCCTTATTTTAGTTTTTAATCTGCCAGATAAACAGGAACTTATTTATTCTGACTGTTTATAAAATCCTTCACATTTCCGGTTCGTATTTCAATATATGTTTTATCATCTGAAAACTCAGGGTCGTATGGTTTCAAAACCAGCCGTATATACAAAGGAGAGGTCTGTGTATCGCCTCCGCCAGTCACAAGGCAATATTTTTCGTCTATTTCATAGAAGTAGATAGATAGTCCTGAACCAATGTCTGTATGGTTCAAAATCGCTCCATGACAGGGCATCTCCTTTTTTTGCCAGCTCTTTAACCTTTTCAATAGTCAGTTTCGCCCGTTGAGGTTCTGTTACAGGCGGATCAGATGGACTGGAAACCTGATACTAGTGTATTGTATCGTTGATATCTGTCAAAACTCCGCTGAACAGGGTTTCAGCGGCAAGGCGCCTGAACGGGGCGATGCGGTGGCATCGTTGAGTGAAGGCAACGCAGTCTGATGGAAGCCTGAGCAGGGAGGTTTGGCTGAGTATCAATGATACAGTACACTAGAAAAACGCAGGGGTTTTTTGAGAATTTCCGCGTTCTGAACAGATTTTATTTAGTTGCCGTTTATACAACGCCAGCAAAATAAAATCGGGAAATACATTGCAATTTTTTGGGATGTGTAGTATACTACGCATATTAGATAGATTATACTGACGCTTATTGGATGATTGAAGAAACATCAGTGTTTTATCAGCAAACAGTATGGTTTATGGCGACTGCGATTCTGATACAGTTACCAATTATGGAGAGGATAAATCATAATCCTTCATACGGGTGCATAAGTTAAGCTCATGCAGACTGCTTATGTGCCAGTTGTTTTAAACAACTGTGGACAACGCAAAAACTGCTCCTCATTACACGCACTATTAACACACCCCGGATTCATTGCCGGTCATTTGGTAAAGCTTTAACTTTAGAAAGGAGACCAGCCATGAAAAAAATATTATCATAATTGTTATCATTAACGTTCCTGTTAACCTGTGGATTTTCTATCAATGTATTTGCGCAAAGTGATTCCCAGCCGGATGCGATTGATGTTTTAACGGCATTGGGAGCTAAAAATGTTTCCGGCGTCTCTGGTTCTCAGGGAGACATCCCTGCTGGTATTCCTTCTAAGCAAATCAGATTTAATGACACATCATATGCGCTGCTAAATGAGACGGGTGACATTGTCAGAATCAACCGTCTTGATGAAATTGACAGGTTGTATTCTGACAGTGAATGTGAAAGCAGACACTCTTCCAATTTCAATTCCACCGACGATGTAATGAAATATATCGAAGAAAATATTGCAGGACCGGCATATAAGCTCACAGCCCGGAACTGTTTCGATGAAACTACTATTTCGTTAAGATACGAAAAAGAACTGTCAAATGGTGCTTTAGATAATTTTGACTCGTACTCTGTTTTCATAGATGTAAAATACAATGAACTTGTTTCTTTGTATAAGCGTGAATCTTCATATGTGGAACGTAAGTCAGGATCTCTTATATCTTCAGAGGAAGCTTGCGACATTGTTTCCGGATTTTTAGATGCAGAAATGTCAGTGGGTAGTTTTGAAGTTGAGCTGGCGACAGTAAAAACAAACAACAACTTCAACGAGTCTGCAACCACGGGCGGGGTTGAATTGGCATATATCGTCAAAAATGAAGCTGTAATGGTTTATGTGGATGCATATACAGGCGAAGTGATTGGTGGAGACTATTTCAAAGCTGTTTCAGGCGGCGCTGCTGGTGCGACAGAATTATCAGCAGCATCTGACAGTGTGGCGTTGGTGAAAAGCACCTTGCAGTCCATGGGTTATAATTCTGCATTTACATGGAAGAACGCCTTTGGGATTAGCAGCAGTTCTGGTAATAAGGCTTTCCCGGGATGGTCTGGTCAGGTAGCAATAACTGCTGCATCTTCGCAGGGAGACGATTTACCAGTTTCCTTTACTGGCGACAGAAACGATAACGGATATTATGAATGATCATGAAAGCCATAAATAATAAAAAAACACTTCGTTGGATTCACGTGCGGGTAGTTGTGATTGCTGTTGTCATGAGTTTGTCAATGTGTTCCTGCGACAATGCGAAAGATGGTGAAAAAGGAAAGATGATGCAAAGTATTACTGTTGTTTCGGAAGAATATGCCGGGGGCTATCCCCCAAAAGAGACATTTACACTATCTGGCGAAGATTCAGATAAGCTTTTAGAAATTCTTTCTCCTGACAGCCTTATTTATTCAGAAGATGTGGTTAAAATAGAGCCGCAAAAATCGTATACAATTTTCATTGGTGAAAATGAATGATTATCAATAAATCGGGAAGAGAATGAAGAATCTCTCGTTTATATGATCCGCGGTTATAATGGACGCATTTCTGGCACATATATTTCTTCAATGACGCCTGATTCAATTGATGAAATATTATCTATACAGCAGTCACCCTGATTGTCCGCCAGTCATTGGGTTCGTTTTATCCTGGAGCAGGGAGTTCTTAAGCAAAGGCAGGGAAGTTAAAACGCTTCTCTGCCTTTTTGAAATGAAAGGGCTTTCTGTCTGTCAGCATCTTTACGATACATAAGCATTGTCACCGGTTATTAAGCGTTTATGGGTGAGTAAGGTGTCAGTATGTCCCGGACGGCAGATACCTGTACAGTCCCTGTATGCGGAGAATTTTAAGAGCCGTTTTTCAGAAATATTTTTATGTGTTCCCGGTCATAAACTGCCTGCTTTGATACCGCTTTTCACAAAGGGTAACATTTCATGTATTTTCAATATCTGCGTAATTGTATCCACGTCTTCTCTCATCTTTTTAATATCATGTTTTAAATGGTAATCGTTATATTTCATTGTAACTTCTATGCCATCCAGCTTATCTGACATATGATCCTGGGTAAATTTAAGAGTTGTCACATTATCGTCCAGTTTGCTGAGCTTGTGGTCCACAGCATCCAGTCTCTGGTTCACCACATCCAGATTCTGTTTCATGGTATGCAGCTCCTTGTCCACAGCATCCAGTCTCTTATCCACAATATCCAGCCTCTGGTTCACGACATTCAGATTCTGTTTCATGGTATGCAGCTCCTGCTCCACAGTATCCAGTCTCTGGTCCATGGCATCCAGTCTCCGCTCCACAGTATCCAGTCTCTGGTCCATGGCATCCAGTCTCCGCTCCACAGTATCCAGTCTCTGGTCCATAGTATCCAGTCTCTGGTCCATGGCATCCAGTCTCTGGTCCATGGCGTCCAGTCTCTGGTCCATGGCATCCAGTCTCTGGTCCACAGTATCCAGTCTCTGGTCCACAGTATCCAGCCTCTGGTCTATAGAAACAAGATGTTCATTGACCGGCTGTAATTTCAGGTCTATTATTTCAGAAATAGCCTGTAAGTCTTCCTTTGTCAGTGTCATATCATCACACTCCTTTAGTGAGTCTGTTACATTGGCTGATAATTATTATATCATGTCCGGGGAGTAAAGTCCATGAAATATCAGGATGTTCTGTAATCTGAACATACAGAAGGGACCGGAATTTTACCAAAACCGCCCTGTTGCCATCCGGCCGTAAAGTATGTAGCAGAACGTGTCTTTATAATTTTTACTGTCATGTGTATCTGGTGGGGAGGTCTGCCCACATCCTGTACTAAAAAAGACAGAATAGAGAGAATCGGTTCCGGATTCAGCAGATGGGTACATCTGACGGAAAGCATTTTTCAGACACGCTTCTGGCCATATCATCCGCCACAGTATAATTTTTCCTGGCTTTTCTAAAAAGGATACATGGATATTCAGTTTTAGAAAAACTTTTTATTTATCCGGATTTTGCTATGATGATTAATAAAATGTTCATTCATGAGTTTGTCCTGTAACCCGGCATGGGAAATATTGTAAAAATGCCGGAATATGTTATAATCCATATAAAAGTCCGGACCGGTAATTTCGGAAAAGCTGTGTTTAGAGATATAAAAAGCAGAGTTGAAGTTCTGATCAGTTTGTTTTGTGACGAAAAAACAGAGCGGACATTCTGCCTGCATTATTTAGGGATATAAAAAAACAGGGCGGGCATTCTGACCACATTGTTTGAGATATAAAAAACAGAGTGAACATTCTGAAGTGCCGTTTTGTGATTCATGAAATATCCGGGGAACAATAGGAGGGCCATGGCTGATTATGAAAAAAATTCTGATTATTGAAGATGATAAAAAACTGGCCGGCGGGATCATGCTGGCGCTTCGTAAAGAATACGCCTGTTCTATGGCGCATTCTTTACGAAGCGCACGTAAAGATTTTGATGTGACGCAGTTTGACCTGATTCTTCTGGATGTGAATTTTCCGGATGGAAACGGCATGGATTATCTGGTGGAAATCCGCAGGAAAAGCGCTGTTCCGGTTATTATGCTTACCGCCAGCTGTATGGAAATGGATATTGTATCCGGACTGGAACAGGGAGCCAATGATTATATTACCAAACCTTTCAGCCTGATGGTGCTGCGGGCCAGGGTCAGTGTCCAGCTAAGAGACGACAGTACGGGCCAGGACGTATTCCGGGACGGGGATTTTTATTTTGATTTTGGGAAAATGGAATTTTTCTGTAAAGGCAGGCCGGTGAGTTTAAGCTGTACGGAGCAGAAACTGCTGCGCTGTCTGACCAGAAATAAAGGCCGCAGCGTCAGCAGGGAAAGACTGATTGACGAGACCTGGCAGGGGGAGTCGGAATTTGTGGAAACCCATGCCCTGACAGTGGCCATAAACCGGCTGCGCAAAAAGCTGGATATCAGGCAGGATCAGGATATAAATGGAAAATACAGTCCGGAATATATTAAGACGATATATGGGACGGGGTATATATGGTAACGGTGTTTGTGTGTGTTGTCTGGGCCGCAACGGTTGTGTACTTCAAAAAACGGGAGAAGCGGCTTCTGGGCCGTCTGCAGGATATGCTGGATCAGGCAGTATCAGGCAGTTTTACGGACAGCCGGCTGGACGAATCCGGATTATCCCTGCTGGAAACCAGCATGTGGCGTTATATTTGCGATAACAGACTTGCCAGACGCCGGCTGGCGGAGCAGAGAGAATATATGCAAAAGCTGGTTTCGGATATTTCCCATCAGGCAGTTACACCGGCGGCCAGCGTTATGCTGTACGGGCAGCTGCTGGAAGAAGAGCTGGCGGCGCCGGACGGAATAAACCGCAAAGATGCGCTGGAGGCAGTCCGTGCGATACTGGAACAGGCTGGGAAAATTGATTTTTTTATGCGGCTGCTTGTAAAGTTATCCAGGCTGGAAAAGGATATTATTTCAGTAAAGCCCAAAAAGCAGTGTATTGCCAGTGTTCTGCAGGCGTTAAAACAACAGTACGGGCTGAGGGCGGCGGAAAAGAACATTGAATTATATGTGGAAGATTCTCTGGAACTGGCGGTATTTGACAGGAAGTGGACGATCGAGGCCGCTGCCAGTCTGGTGGATAATGCGTTGAAATATACGCCGGCCGGCGGATATGTGTCGGTGCGGGTAGTGCCTTATACGATGTTTGTAAGGCTGGATGTGACAGACAACGGGATCGGCATTAAAGAAGAAGACCAGGGAAAAATTTTTACGAGATTTTACCGTGCCGGCGCCGTACATGAGCAGAAAGGCACCGGAATCGGTCTGTATCTTGCCAGGAAGGTGATGGGGATGCAGGACGGCTATATGAAGGTGGTGTCACAGGAAGGCAGGGGAAGTACGTTTTCTTTATTTTTTCTCAGACAGGAAAGGATGGAGAAAAACGAAAAGGTAAACCGGGACGGGGAAAACTGATGCGGCGTCAGAGTGTCTGGCGCTGCTTATGAAGAATGGCGGCGGTATGGAAAGTCTGTACTGCTGCCGTTTTTTGTGTCAGTCATGCAGTGACGGCATAAACATGCTTATTTTTTGATTGCCGTGTATACGCAATTTTCCTGTACACGTTGTGGTATCGTCAGGCATAAACATGCTTCTTTTTCTGATTGCCGTGTATAACCGGAGAATGAGTCATCCTGAGAGTTGCCGGTAAAAGCGTTATTCCGTTTATAAGCGCACAGACAGGGGCTGTAACAAAATATCACAAAACTGATACCTTTCAGTGACTGGTCCGGGATATTTGTATGGTATAGTTGCAGGGCAGACGGGAAACGGCCGGTCTGCCCTGTGGGTTTGTTTTGTGATATAAGGGTACATCTGAAGGAAAGCATTTCTAAGACACGTTCTATAATAAAAGGAGGACACGATGTATATTCTGGAAGCCAGAAATGTAACAAAAGTATATGGAAAAGGGGAAGCGCAGGTTCGTGCGCTGGATGGAATTTCGGTAACGATACAAAGGGGGGAATTTACAGCCATCGTAGGCACGTCCGGAAGCGGCAAGTCCACGTTTTTAAACCTGGCCGGAGGTCTGGACGTACCTACTGAGGGTGAAATCATTGTGGATGGGAAAAATCCCGGCATGTTATCTGAAAAGGAACTGACGATTTTCCGGCGGCGGAAAATCGGGTTTATATTCCAGCAGTATAATCTGATTCCGATGTTAAATGTTTTTGAAAATATTATTCTGCCGCTGAAACTGGACGGCAGGAAAGCGGACCGGGCGTTTGTCAGTGAGATTACCGGGGTGCTGGGACTGGATCACAGGTTAAAAAGCCTTCCCAGCCAGCTTTCCGGAGGGCAGCAGCAGAGGGTGGCAATTGCCAGGGCGCTGGTGACAAAGCCGTCGCTGATACTGGCGGATGAGCCTACGGGAAACCTGGATTCGGCTACCGGCCAGGATGTGCTGGGACTGCTGAAAATAACAGGCGCCAGGTTTCACCAGACGATACTTATGATTACCCATAACGAAGAGATTGCCCAGCTGGCGGAGCGGATTATCAGAATCGAAGACGGCAGAATCGTATGAGAAAAAACAATGGAAGTAAAATGGCGGAGACTGGTCAGGGCCGGAACCAGAGCCGGCAGAATCGTATCACAGGGACACTTTGCGTCAGAGAC
Organism: uncultured Eubacterium sp.; assembly: GCA_947642745.1. Classification (GTDB taxonomy): domain Bacteria; phylum Bacillota; class Clostridia; order Lachnospirales; family Lachnospiraceae; genus Eubacterium_J. The sequence continues at coordinate 23,953 of CANRTU010000020.1, read as the reverse complement.
GGCTGTTCAGGCAGAATCCGCAAAGATGTCATGAAAAGCGCAAGATAGAAAGTTCCTGAAAGAAGCGGGAAACGCAGGCGGCAGGAGTCAGGCAGAATCCGCAGAGATGTCATGAAAAGCGCAAGATAGAAAGTTCCTGAAAGAAGCGGGAAACGCAGGCGGCAGGAGCCGGACAGAATCCGCAAAGATTGCATGAAAAGCGTAAATCAGACAGTTCCTGAAAGGAGGATGGAATGGAAGTTCATGAGAAATTCGCACTGCATCAGAGATTTCTGATATTTTATAAAAAAGATACACTGGCGCTGTTTTTCAGCTTTTTCTTTACTTTTATGCTGGCGTCGGCACTGCTTGTACTGATGCATACAAACCACAGGACAGAAAATACAGAGTACAAAACAATATTTACCCCATCGGACTGTCTGATCAGACAGCTGTCTCCCGGGCAGGCAGACAGACTGCGCAACCATCCGGATATCCGTCATCTGGCGCTGGAAGCGGAGGATGGCTCCGGCGACTACACGGTAAATGACAGGCAGGTGTATATGCACCGGGGAGACGACGCTTTTATTACGCTGATGGCAACGGTCATACAGGGCACGCTGCCCCGTACAGACCGGGAAATTGCGGCGGAAAAATGGGTACTGTTAAATCTTGGCGTTAACCCCAGTCCGGGAGCGGAATTTCACATCCGGGACGGGGAAGGACGTACAAAAAAAGTAAAAGTATCCGCAATCCTGTCAGATATGCGGGGAAATGTACAGTATGGCGTGCTCAGTCTGTATGCGGGCTTAAAAAAAGACGGGCACAGGACGTATACGGCGTATCTTACCCTGCGGGACAAAGCGGATGATGGCGCTGTGCCTGCGCAGATACAGAAAGAAACAGGCATCAGGACAAAACAGATCAGAAAATCCCCGGCCAGGGAAGATTTTCAGGAGCTTTACCGGATGGATCTGCAATGGATGGGTGTGTTGCTGGCGGTGTGCCTGGTAATATTTTATGGCATTTACAAAATTGTACTGATGCGCAGGGTGCGGCAGTATGGAATCCTGCGGGCGCTGGGCATGAAACGGGGACAGCTGCTGGGCATGATTCTGCTGGAGCTGTACCGGATCTATCTGCCGGGTGCGCCGGCGGGGATTGCTGCGGGCATACTGGCGGCCCTGGTCATTGGAAAAATTTCAGGAGACGTGGGGACTGTTGTGTATCTGTATAATGAGCCGGTTACCTATGAGCTGGTTCTGCCAGTAGCGCAGATTGCCATCTGTGTGCTTGTCATGGCAGTTCTGACCGGACTGGCCGGCTGCATGACAGGCTGGGAGATGATCCGGCGGCCGGTGGCGGAAATCATATCCGGTGCGGCTGGAAACAGGAGAAGCCGTCTGCATATACCGGGCATTACAATAAAGGCAGGGAAATTCCGGACGCTTTTTTGTATGAGCGGCTATTATCTTGTGCGAAATATCAGAATGAGTATCTTTGTCATGATAACGATATGTACCGGCATTACCTTGTTTACCGCACTGGCGTATCAGACCAGGATACTGCGGACGTACCGGGAAGACACAAAGGAACTGTGGTATCTGAACGGACAGTATGAGATGAGCGTACGCAGTTTTCACAGTGCGTATCACGGAGTACCCGCACAGGATGTTCACAGGATACAGAAGATGGAAGGCGTCAGCGGAATAAAGATTTCAGCGGGAATGCCGGTGCGGGTGGTGGATACAGGCGGCGTCTGGCGCAATGACGCATATTATGACAGGATAAATGCGGGAATGAAAGAAAATAATGGTTATGAACTGCGGGGGCACGATGGGACAGACCAGATCTATAAGACGAATATTTCCGGTTATAATGAGGCTGCCTTAAAAGAACTAAAAAAATATGTGGTTTCCGGAAGTTTTGATCCCAATAAGATACAGCCGGATGAAATCATACTGGCAGTGCCATCCCTTTATGATGGCGGCGGGGATGGGATTGCGGGCTGGTACAAAGAGGGCGTAAGACTGATGGATTATCACGCCGGGGATGAAATCACAATGAAATACCGCAGGGATTTTAAGACGGATACAATGGCGTATGAAACGCTGACAGACACGGGGGAATATATTTACAGGACTTACCGGATCGCTGCCATTGTCAGCTTTGATTATATGTTCAACTGTAACAGGTACGAAGTGTATCCCCGCATGATTACAGACTGGGAAAATATCCGGGATCTTGCGCCGGATGTCTGCTGTCAGTGCGTTTATATTGATGCTGAGGCAGACCTTTCGCCAGAGGCGGAGCAACAACTGGAACAGGAGCTCATACGCACCGGGGCGGAAAGCGGGGACGTATCCACCCGCAGCCTTGCCGGCAGCCGGGAGCAGAACAGAATGTTTTACTACAAACAGATGGTCTATATTTATGGAATTGCCATTACGGCTTTTGTGCTGCTTCTGATTAATATGGCAAATAACATCGCCTGCCGTATGCATGTAAGAACCGGGGAAATCTGTATGCTGCGTGCCGTGGGACTGAGTGTGGCCATGGCCAGACAGCTGTTTTTATACGAAAATATGACAGCCGCAGTAATTTCGGTCATCGTGGCGTATGCTGTCTCCCATCCGGTGACACGCACCCTCTATAATCTTTCAGATATGAAAGTATACGGGCATGACTTTGTATTCGATGTACCGGCGTTTGCCTTAATTTCCACAGCGGCTGTTCTCTTATGTGCGGCGCTGTCTGTCAATGTGTTAAAATCCTGGAAGACCAGACAGCTGGCGCCTGTTCTGGGAAAGACGCAGTAGCGGGGCGATAAATTTCCACAACGGATATAAACTGGCCGCACTGCCCGGAGCGTGTCTTAAAAATCATTTCCGCAATCCGCACGCCCACACTGCCTGTATTAACAGTATGGCCCCTGTGCGCTGCTGTCATATAAAAAAGGAGTTGAAAATAAACTCCCTTGAATCATCAGGGATCTTTCCGGATGTGATATCTGCTGTACTGCATTATGTTGCGGCTGGAACCGGGCGTTCCTTACACAAGAAAAACGGCTGCCTTTACCACCGGATTTTTACGCAGGGGAAGAAACGAGTTTATAAGCGGGAAAAAACCAGAGCGTGTTTGAAAAATGCTTTCCATAAGATGTGCTTCACAGTTTGTACCCTAAAGGGCAAAATCCTCCGCAAAGTGGGGAGTGCAGACCATGGGAATGATTTTTCAAACACGCTCTAACGTATAACCCCAGGCGAAAATAAAAGACCGGGGATATATTTTTCTGTATGTCTGCAAATGTAGAAAAATATATTTATAAATTTCTTCTTTTCTATATTGCTATAGTTGTATATTTATGGCAAAATAGAAACATAGATAAATATAAAATATTTTTGTAGATTCATAGAAAAGGAACGTGAGAGATGTGATTGTAGCGGTAGCCAGTTAAAAGGGAGGTGTCGGTAAGACCACCACGGCCCAGGCTCTGGCTGCGGGGTTAGCGGACCGGGGATATACGGTGCCGGACATCAATCCTGACCCCCGGGGGGAATTTCTCAACGGCCTGTGGTGCGGAGAACTACAACGTGCCGACAGTCTATGAGGTGATGAAGCGGGCGGCTGATACAGGGGAGGCCATTCAGCACATGAAGGGCGGATATGATGTGGTTCCGGCCAACATCATGCTGGCCAGAGCGGAGCAGGAGCTTTTCCAAACCGGCAGGGAGCACCAGCTGAAGGAGGCCGTTTCTGCGGTGGCCGGAAACTATGATTTCGTTGTGATCGATACGCCACCCTCGCTGGGTGTGCTGACGGTGAACGCCTTCACCTGTGCCCCGGATATTTTGATACCCACCACGGCAGGGATTTTTGTCACAGCTGGAATTTCCCAGCTTAATGAGACCGCTGGCAGCGTCCAGAGGTATTGTAATTCTGGTGTGAAGATACGAGGTATCCTGTTTACCAGGTTTAATCCCAGGGTAAACATCAGCCGGCAGATCAGGGAGCTGACGGAGCAGTTGAGCGAGTACATTTCTGCGCCGGTCTGTCAGACTTACATCCGGGCGGGTGTGGTGGTAGAGGAGGCCCGGGCGGACAAAGGTAGAAGTAAGTGAAGTGTTAGAGCGTGTTTGAAAAATGCTTTCTGACAGATGTACCCTAAAGGGCGTGATACATCGTGCTTTTTGGGTATGCTTCACAGCTTGTACCCTAAAGGGCATGATATGGAGGATTTGACCCAGATTCAGGAGTGTACCCAAAGGGCATGATATAGCGGGCTACATTGACTAAATTTGGGTAAAATAATCCGTATCATGCCCTTCAGGGTACAAAGTGGGGAGTGCAGATGGCGGGAATGATTTTTCAAATACGCTCTGGAATGATTATTGAGAAAGGAACAAAATATGGATTGGAATGTGTCGTGGATTTTTTTTGGTGGAATTGCGTTTGTTCTTGGGATTATTAATTTGATTAGTTTGCTTTGCAGGAAAGAAAAAAAGAGTATTTATCTGGTTTTCGGCAGCTTATCTTGTGGGCTTATTTCTGTTTTTCAGGAAGTTGAGATTATAAATCAGTGGATTTTACATGGCGAGGTTACTTTGGTTAGTGAGAATATTGCGTGTATTAAAACTATTTTGGTCTGGGGTATTATTGCACTGATTTTATTGAATTTCATTGATGTTGTTTTATTAGAGCGTGTTTGAAAAATCATTCCCGCCATCTGCACTCCCCACTTTGCGTGATATTTGCGCCAAATCCGGGTTACATAGCCCACTACATCGTGCCCTTTGGGTATGCGCCCTGAATTTGGCGTAAATCTCCCATATCATGCCCTTTAGGGTATATCATACCCTTTGGGCACATCTGTCAGAAAGCATTTTTCAAACACGCTCTGGGAATTAGCAAAAGCAATAAGAGCACCCCGTGATGGGTGCTCTTATTTTGAGGTTATCGCTTTCCGACAGTGTTAGTAGGTCTAAGCGTCCAGGTATCATTGAGCATTTGTTCGTAAGTGTATGTCATTTGAGCATCGGTTTTTATTCTCTTACAGAAACCATTGTCTACATAGTACTGCACTTTTTCGAGAGCCAGAGCCTCACTGGTATAGGTAGTTTCGGCAGCGGCTCTACCGGCTGCGTTATTGAGTATATCCATGTCATAGTCTGCTTTCTTTTGGGCGGCCGTCAGATTTGCGTCATCTGGAGCACCAGTTTCATGAGCAGTTGTCCATTCTCTTGTCCTCGTTAAGCACCATGCAAAATCACCCTTTTGAAGTGCATAGAATCTGCAAATCAATAATGCGTTCCATGCGGCGTGACGAAAAGCATCTTGATTTCCCAGGTATGCACCTTGGTTGTAACGAGAGGAAGCCTTATTGTTTGCAATTTTTGCAGATGAGTAAACAGCGGCCAGATCAGATGGATACTTCTTGGACAGTGCAAGTTCGTCCGGGTTCATACCGGAAGCGCTGATAAGCAGATCATCATACCAACTGTTTGGAACAGGAGTGTGGCCGTGTGCATTATAGGCTTCAATGTAAAATTCGGTTGCAAGGCGATCAAGATCTTCATTTGTACAGTTGGGATTGTTTTTCTTGTATTCAAGCAGGTAGCCGTAGCAGTTGTTTAAATCTTCATCGGTCAGAGATTGGAGTACTTCGTCAGTCAGGGTAATAGCTTTTGGTGTGTTATCTGCTGCAAGGGCCGTAGAAGAAAGGGTAAAGATCATTGTCAGAGACAGAATAAGTGATAAAAATTTTTTCATACTAAAACCTCCTTTGATATTATGCTGGGGGAGAAAAACGTGTTGCAATTTTCTGGCTCATTGGAACCACCTCTTTTCTATTTGTCAAAATTGAAAATTTGATAGTTGTATTGTAACACAATTTGGTCAAAATAGCAATACAAAAAATGACAACCATAGGACAAACGCATGAATGTTTATTCTCTTTATTATACCTTATTGTCAAAAAATATTCACTGATTTCCCGGTACAGGTTTTTTTGGTTTTCCTTTACCGCCAGCGTGTAATCTGCATGCTTCTGTTTTATGATTTTTTTGAGCGCCTCCCCTTCATTGCTGTTTACAGTCTCATTCCATTTCTGATAAACACCCTGCATATATTCAGGTGCAATGCTCCCCATAACCCTCTGCATTGTGTCATGTGAAGGGATGCCGTTTTCAAGTTCAGTGTACCGCCTGGGGAAGTCTTCATTTGACTTTGCAAAAATCCCAACTTCCTGTCAGTCATCGGCATTGGCCAGTTTTGCAAACAGCACAATCACCACAACATCAGGCAGTTTATGCCTGACCTTCTTTTCCTGTCTTTTATCATCAATTAATTCTATTGTTTTTAATATCTCTGTCATTGCCAAACACCACCATTATTGTAATAATACCACAAAATTACAGTAAAAGTGGTGTTTGTTCACAATTTATTCACTCGTGCGTTTGTCCTGTGACGACCCGCAGTCTTGCCGGCAGCCGGGAGCAGAACAGAATGCTTTACTACAAATAGATGGTCTGTATTTATGGCATTGCCATTACGGCTTTTGTGCTGCTTCTGATTAATATGGCAAATAACATCGCCTGCCGTATGCATGTAAGAACCGGGGAAATCTGTATGCTGCGTGCCGTGGGACTGAGTGTGGCCATGGCCAGACAGCTGTTTTTATACGAAAATATGACAGCCGCAGTAATTTCGGTCATCGTGGCGTATGCTGTCTCCCATCCGGTGACACGCACCCTCTATAATCTTTCAGATATGAAAGTATACGGGCATGACTTTGTATTCGATGTACCGGCGTTTGCCTTAATTTCCACAGCGGCTGTTCTCTTATGTGTGGCGTTGTCTGTCAATGTGATAAAATCCTGGAAGACCAGACAGCTGGCGCCTGTTCTGGGAAAGACGCAGTAGCAGGGTAATAAATTTCCACAACGGATACAGACTGGCCGCACTGCCTGTATTAACAGCATGGCCCCCTGTGCTCTGCAGTCATATAAAAAAGGAAATGCAAATAAACTCCCTTGAATCATCCGGGATCTTTCCGGATGTGATATCTGCTGTACTGCATTATGTTGCGGCTGGAACCGGGCGTTTCTTATAATGCGGCATTCCCGTATTATAAAAATTCATTTCCAGTATGTATATAATTCTCATAAGCTTCAGAATACATCTTACAGAAAGCATTTTTCAGACACGCCCTGATACTACAGCGAACAATATCTGTTAATACATGGTTATCTTTCATTTTTAATTATGGCAGCCGGAAGATAACCGTATCTTCCGGACGCCGGGGAAAGGCGTGCTGCCCCTGCCGCTGTTCCGGCTCCGGAAAGCTGGCAGTTCCGGGATTTCCGCACGGAAGGCTTTCATAGCGGATGGGCGCCGGTCCGTCCGGTAAGAATGTTTTCCCGGCAGAAAACTTAGAGATTCCCGCTTTTTGGAACCGGAATGCCGGCAGGGACCGGCTGCCTTTCCCCGGTGTCCGGAAAATATACAGCTATCCACAACTGATCTGTTACATGAAATGAAAGATAACCATGTATTATATGGCATTGTTCGCTGTAGTACTAATTTACCATTGACATATATTTATATAATAACTTATGATATTCAGTGTACACAAAATAAAGCGGCACAGTCCGCAGTCACAGATCAGTCTGTGCGATGGTCCGCACAGGCGCAGCTGCGGCAAAACCGGGGAACGTTTCATAAAATATCCCGCACATGTATCCGGCGGGCCTGACAGGCTGTAAAAAAGACAGTGGTGAACCGGGATTTTATGAATACTGATTCATCAGTTTATCACATCAGAAGGATAGTAAAATGGACAAAATCGCAGTGCTTATTCCGTGTTATAACGAAGCAAAGACAATTGAAAAAGTAGTTCTGGACTGGAGACAGGCGCTTCCGGAGGCTGTGATCTATGTATATGACAATAATTCTGACGATAATACCGCAGACATTGCCCGCAGGGCAGGCGCCATCGTCCGGCGGGAATATATGCAGGGGAAAGGAAATGTGATCCGCCGGATGTTCCGGGAAGTGGACGCCTTATGCTATCTGATGGTGGACGGGGACGATACGTATTCCCCGGAACATGCCAGAGAGATGGCGGATAAAGTACTGTATCATCATGTGGATATGGTAATCGGGGACAGGCTTTCTTCTACATATTATGTGGAAAATAAAAGACCTTTTCACAATATGGGAAATTCCCTGGTCCGTGCCATGATTAATACATTGTTCCGTACAGATATCCGGGATATCATGACCGGATGCCGTGGATTCAGTTATCAGTTTGTAAAAACATTTCCGGTACTTTCCAGGGGATTCGAAATAGAGACGGAAATGACCATACATGCGGTGGATAAAAACATGCAGACCGGACACGTTATCGTCGGTTACAGGGACAGGCCCTGCGGAAGTATGTCCAAGCTCAATACGTTTTCTGACGGTATCCAGGTATTAAAGCTGATTGGGAAGCTGTTTCGCAATTACAAGCCGGATATATTTTTCAGCATACTGGCAGGGGCGCTGGAATGTGCGGCCCTGGGACTGTTTCTGCCAATTTTAATAAAATTTTACCGGATACAGTCAGTACCAAATTTTCCGACACTGATTGTGGCCTGCTTTATCGCCCTGGCGGGTATCGTTTCTTTTTTTTCCGGTCTGGTGCTTTCCAGCATTGCGCAAAAAGACCGGCGGGATTTTGAGATGCGCCTGATCGAAACAGACCGGTATCTCAAAGAAACGTATGGACAGATCCGGGAGGAAAACAAAGAACCGGCGTGCGGGGATCAGGATGATTAAAGTTAATAAAAATTTTACTACAATAAAATATCCGGATAGGATATAATGGTAAACAGCGCAAATTGCGGTAACAAGAACATGAATCAGAACAGAAATCATATGATGACAGAAATTATACATGGAAATTATGTATAGAAATTATATGATAATAAAAATCATATGATACAGGAGAGACTTATGAGCTTATCAGCAACTTATCAGATTTATCTGGAAGCGGAGGATGTTTCCTTTTCCCGCATCCAGTCCAGTATGACATTTGTGAAAAATCTGCTGGCAAATTGTTCCAATTCCTATCTGAGGCAGTCTCTGGTGGAAGATGAGAGCGAGCCCGGGGAATATGTTCTGCGCTGCTGTATCCGGGGCGATATTCACGAGGAAGTATGCGCTATACCGGAAGACGCCGGCGGTCTGGCTTTTGAACTGGCGGAAGCGTTGGAGACCATTGCAGGGGCATGTTCCTATATGGAAATGGAGGGCAGCCTGTCCTGGCAGTATGGAACGGAACGTAAAAACTATAAATTCCGATCGGAAAGCGGACAGGATTACTGCGATATCCAGGTGGAAGATCCGGTTTAGACAGGCAGGATACTGCCACCGGAAACAGGAAACAGAAATAATAAATGCCGGTACAGCCGGATCACTGCAGCAAAAACAGGAGCAGACAAAATATGAAACGTGCAGAAGATTTACAGGAAATATTACGCCGGATTGACCACAGAGGCTATCCGGCCTATAAAGATACGGCAGGAGCTTACCAGTTCGGCCAGTACGTGCTGTCCATTGACCATGTGCAGGGAGACCCGTTTGCGTCCCCATCCAAAGTAAGCATTCACATTGACGGTGCGAAAGCGGATTTTCCAAAAGAAGCGGTCCGCAAAAAGCATACCCGCATTGCGCTGTGCGACGCACTGATCCGCCGCTTTGGAAAAGAGGCGGGGGCTTTTTCTTTCCAGGCGAAAGGTTCCGGAAAAAGCGGCCTGATATCCGGCAGCCGGCCCGGACAGGAGGTGCTGGAGCGCAGCGCCTGTGAGATCGCTCCGGATACGGGAAATCTGGTTTTTCGTCTGGAAATCGGTTTTCCGGCCAATGGGCGGACAATCAACGCAGGGGAACTGCGGAAAATATTGTTCCGCTTTCTGCCCCAGTGCGTGGAAAAGACATTATTTTATAAAAACGCTGACAAAAAAAAGCTGGCGGACGTGGTAAAGCTGGCCGAAGACCAGCAGGCAGTCCGGGAGCAGCTGCAGGAGCGGAAACTTTGCGCATTTGTGGCAAACGGCGCAGTGCTGCCCAGGGAATCCGGGGTTTCTGACCGGCCGATGAAGCAGGCGGTCCGTTTCCAGTCGCCGGAATCCATGGAAGTGGAGCTTACACTGCCAAATGCGGGGCCGGTACGGGGCATGGGTATTCCGGAGGGTGTCACGCTGATCGTGGGCGGCGGCTACCATGGCAAATCCACACTGTTAAAAGCGCTGGAACGGGGCGTGTATAACCACATTGCGGGAGACGGCAGGGAACTTGTTATTACAGATGATACAGCGGTAAAAATCCGTGCCGAGGACGGCAGAAGCATTAAATATACAGATATTTCCATGTTTATTAACGGGCTTCCCAACGGAAAGGATACGAAGGCGTTTCAGACCGATGACGCCAGCGGCAGCACGTCCCAGGCGGCCAATGTAGTAGAAGCGATGGAGGCGGGCGCCAGCCTGTTTTTAATAGATGAGGATACAAGCGCTACGAATTTTATGATACGGGATGAACTGATGGCAAGAGTTGTCCACCGGGAGATGGAGCCTATTACGCCGTTTATCGACCGGGTCAGGGATCTGTACCAGGTATGCGGCGTTTCCACCATTCTGGTGGCCGGCAGCTGCGGCTCTTATTTTAATAAGGCAGATCATGTGATTCAGATGATGCAGTACCAGCCGTCTGAAATTACAGAACTGGCAAAAAAAGAAGCGGCACGTTTTGCGGACGTAACAGACGAAAAAACGCAGCTGCCCCGGTGCCAGCCGCCGGTTTTCCAACGCCGGTTTGCGCTGGATAAAAAAGCCGCGAAAAATGACCGGATGAAAGTCAAAGGCATGGGAAAGGACGCAGTTTCCATTGACCGGGATACGATTGAGCTGCGGTATGTGGAGCAGCTGGCGGACAGCGAGCAGACGATGCTGCTGGGATACCTGGTAAAGTATGCCAGAAAGCATTTGTTTGACGGCAAAAAGGATCTGCGCACGGTAGTCATGCTGCTGGAAAAGACGCTGCGGGACAAAGGGTTCGGGGCAGTCTGTGAAGGGCGCTGCCTGCCATGCAATTTAGCCATGCCAAGGACGCAGGAAATCTATGCGTGCCTGAACCGCTGCCGGGAGCTGACAGGCGCCTGAGAAGGCGCCCCGGTTTTTTCCGGTATCCTGGGATTATCATGTCAGATGCAAAGGCGGTTCTTTTTAAATGATATTCTCCGGATGCCGGTGCATTTTATGTGGCAGTATCTGCCACATGGATGTGATAAGGATGTGATAAAAAAAACCGGAAAAAATGAAATAAATAAACCTGAATAAAAAACAGTTGACTTTTCCCGGGGACTGTGCTATAATTTATTTCAGAACAGGATAGTGATTGCGGACAGCAAGCTACACCTATATACAGAGATATGTTTGAAGGTATCTGACTTCAGATTTATTTGTGTATATAGGTTTTTTTGTGCCCAAAAGCAACGCAGGGAGGAGGATGCATATGCGGATTTATAAGATTCTCAATAACAATGCGGCAGTAGTCCGTGACGGGCAGGGGCGGGAAAAAATTGTAATGGGAAAAGGGATCTGTTTTCAGAAAAAAACAGGCGCCGCCATTGATCCGGCGGTGGTTGACAAGACCTTTTATCTCACAGAGGAAGAGGCGAACAGCAGGTTTCAGGTGCTGGTGAGGGATATTCCGATGGAACATATTGCCATCGGGGAAGAAATTATCACATATGCCAGGGAGAGACTTGGAAAGAACCTGAATGATATGGTGTATATTTCCCTGATTGACCATGTACATACGTCCATTGTCCGGTTTCTGGATGGAATCACGGTAAAAAATGTCATGTTATGGGATATCCGGCGTTTTTATAAAGAAGAATTTGAAATTGGCCTCTGGGCGCTCGCACGGATCAGGGAGCAGTTAAAAACAGAGCTTCCGCAGGACGAGGCGGGATTTATTGCGCTGCATCTGGCAAATGCCCAGATGGATGAAGCCGTGATGCACAATATGTACGAAATAACGAAAGTCATGCAGGAAGTGTTAAATATTGTAAAATATTATTTTCATGTGGAATTTCAGGAAGATGATGTGTATTATTACCGGTTTATCACGCATCTGAAATTTTTTGCCAGCAGGCTGGTGGAACATAAAACATACGAGGATGACGATAACGACGATTTATTCGGGGTCATCCGGCGCAAATACGAAAAATCCTATCACTGCGTGGAGCGGATTACACAGTTTATAGATAAAAAATACGGACATTCCATGTCCAGGGAGGAACAGCTCTATCTGACGATTCATATCGAACGGGCGATTCATAAAACAGGGAGCTGAATCCGCGGATCATCTGATACGTATGCCTGGATGGTGACATTAAGTTGGCCACACCTTCATAAATAGAACAAAAAAATTCAGTTTTGGAGGAAAAAAGAATGGGTAAATACGAAGAACTGGCAAGAGAGATTGTCAGAAATGTCGGCGGCAGGGAAAATGTCAGCAGTCTGACACACTGTATCACAAGGCTTCGTTTTAAGCTGAAAGACGAAGGCAGGGCAAACGACGATGTCCTGAAAAAAATGGAAGGCGTCGTGACGGTTATGAAAAGCGGGGGCCAGTACCAGGTGGTGATTGGCAACCATGTGCCGGAAGTTTATGCGGATGTGCTGCCGCTGCTGGGTATGGATGAATCCGGTACGGACCATAAAGAGGACGATGCGCCGTCGGGCAGTCTGTTTAACCGTGCCATTGACGCTATTTCCGGCATTTTCCAGCCGATTCTCGGTATTATGGCGGCCTGCGGAATGGTGAAAGGTTTAAACGCCCTGTTTGTGGCCATCGGCCTGTATGAGGATACGTGTGGAGGCTATCTTGTGCTGAATGCGGTGGGGGACGGACTGTTTCACTTTTTACCATTGTTTCTTGGTTACACCGCTGCGAAAAAGTTTCAGTTAAAGCAGATGGTGGGGCTTGTAATCGGAGCTATTATGTGTTATCCGGCCATACAGGGCAGTGCGCTGTCCGCAGGCGGGGAGGCGCTTTATACACTGTTCGGGGGAACAATGTTTGAATCGGAAGTGTATACCACATTTTTTGGAATTCCAATGATTGCCATGGACTATACGGGAAGCGTGATTCCGGTTATTTTTGTCGTATATTTTGCGTCCAGATGTGAGAAATTTTTCAGTAAATTTATTCCGGACCTGGTAAAGTTTTTCTTTGTACCAATGCTGACGCTGGTAGTGGCTATTCCGGCAGGTTTCCTGGTAATTGGTCCTGTGGCCACATTTGGTTCCACACTGATTGCCCAGGCAGTCATTACAGTGCGTAATTTCAGCCCGCTTCTGGCAGGGGCCATTGTAGGAGCGACCTGGCAGATTCTTGTTATTTTTGGCCTGCACTGGGGATTTATTCCGGTGTATATCAACAACATTATGACGTATGGTTATGACAATGTGATGATGCCGTTTTTTGCCTGTACGTTTGCCACATCCGCCGTTGTGCTGGGCATTCTGGTAAAGACAAAGGATAAAAAATTAAAAGAAATGGCTCTGCCAAACTTTATTTCCGGAATTTTCGGCGTTACAGAACCGGCGATTTACGGTATTCTGCTGCCGTTAAAAAAGCCGTTTATTATCAGCTGTATCGCAGGATGTATTGGCGGCGGTTTTTACGGGGCCTTTAATTTCCGTAAGTTTATGATGGGCGGCATGGGAATTTTTGAATTTCCCGCAATGATTGATCCAAAGGACGGCAGTCTGGATAATCTGGCCGTGGCCATAGCAGGGGTGTTTCTTACCATGCTCATTGCCTTTGTGGCCACAATAATCTTTTATAAAGAAGACACACAGGCGGCGCTTTCCGCTGCGCCGGCGGATGGCGGCGCCGGGATGGCCGGTCAGAATGATAATACAAAAGAAAATCATACGGCGGACAGCGGGAAGCTGGTAAAACGTTTGGAAATCGCAAGTCCCATCAGAGGAAAAGTCATAAAGCAGGCGGATATGAAAGACGAGGCGTTTGGTTCCGGCGCCCTTGGAAAAGGCGTGGCGGTCCAGCCTGCGGAAGGGAAAGTTTACGCACCTGCGGACGGCGTAATTTCCGCCTTTTTCCCGACACTGCACGCCATTGGCATTACTACGGATTCCGGTGCGGAACTTCTGATCCATGTGGGACTGGATACAGTGCAGTTAAACGGAGAAGGATATAAGGCGGCGGTGTCGGAAGGCGACCGGGTGAAAAAGGGACAGCTGCTGCTGGAATTTGACATCGGCCTGATTGAAAGCCGGGGATTTAGTACAGAGACGCCGGTACTTGTTACAAACGCAGACGATTATCTGGATGTGGTGGAGACCTCAGCGGAATTTGTCAGCCAGGGAGAGGAACTGCTGAAAATTCTGAATTAATAGTACAGTCTGAATATCCGGCCGGGTCAGCGGGCAAGAGAGACGGAACGGTTATGCTGTGCCACTGTCAGGTATCTGGCGGAAAAACCAGCCGGAGCCGGGGCGGAACCGGAGCGGTCATACGCCCCGCAGGCGGATATATAATATAAATAGAAAATGCCCGTCAGTAAACAGCCGGGCCAGAGCGGCCCTGCGGCGGGTATATCATTATCATGTGAGCCAGGGAGGAAGAGCATATGGGATTTCCGGAAAATTTTTTGTGGGGAGGAGCCACTGCGGCCAGCCAGTGCGAAGGCGGCATATGGGAAGGCGGCAGGGGGCTGGCCAATGGGGATGTGTGTCCGGCGGGACCTGACCGCAGTGCGGTGATTACCGGGCATAAGAAAATGTTCGAAATGGATGGGGAGCATACGTATCCGGCTGTGGAAGCGGCGGATATGTATCATCATTTCAAAGAAGACATACGTCTGTTTGGGGAAATGGGATTTAAAGTATACCGGCTGAGCATTTCCTGGACACGGATTTTTCCAAACGGGGACGAAACGGAGCCGGAGCGCAGAGGGCTGCTGTTTTATAAAGAAATCTTTGAAGAATGCAGAAAATATGGCATCATGCCGCTTGTGACCATCTGTCACTTTGATTGTCCGATGGGCCTGGTCCGTGCGCATGGCGGCTGGAAGAGCCGTAAAATGATCGGGCATTACCTGCGCTTTTGCAGGACGCTGTTTGAGTATTACAGGGAATATGTAACGTACTGGATTACTTTTAATGAAATTAATATGATTCTGCATGCGCCGTTTCTGGGCGCCGGCATCGTGTTTGAGGAAGGGGAGGACGAGGATAAGGTCAGATACCAGGCGGCGCATCATGAACTGGTGGCCAGCGCATATGCGGTAAAGCTGGCCCATGAGATCAATCCGGACAATAAAGCCGGCTGTATGTTTGCCGCAGGCAGTACGTATCCATATACATGCAGGCCGGAGGATGTATGGGAGGCGCTGAAAACCGGGCAGGATAATTACT
This sequence comes from uncultured Eubacterium sp., assembly GCA_947642745.1. Classification (GTDB taxonomy): domain Bacteria; phylum Bacillota; class Clostridia; order Lachnospirales; family Lachnospiraceae; genus Eubacterium_J. Next base: position 8,480 of record CANRTU010000020.1, on the reverse strand, counting down.
TTTTTGTGGATGTGCAGGCAAGAGGATATTATCCGTCTTATGCCAGAAAGCGCCTGCAGGCGCAGGGCATCTGGCCGGAGATGGAGCCGGAGGATGAGGCGGCGCTGCGGCAGTATCCGGCGGATTTTATTTCTTTCTCATATTACAACAGCAGATGTATAGCGGCGCCGGACAGCATACAGGAAGAAGCGGAAGGCAATCTGTTCCGGTCAGTAAAAAATCCATATCTGGAATACAGCGACTGGGGCTGGCCCATTGATCCGCTGGGATTGCGCATTACTTTAAACGAAATATATGACCGGTACCAGAAGCCGCTGTTTGTGGTGGAAAACGGGCTTGGTGCGCTGGATGAACCGGATGAACAGGGCGTCATTGCGGACGATTACAGAATTAATTATTTAAGGGAGCATATCCGTGCCATGAAGGCGGGGGTGGAAGAAGACGGCGTGGACCTGATGGGCTATACATCCTGGGGCTGTCTGGATCTGGTCAGCGCTTCCTCTGGCGAGATGAAAAAGCGTTATGGCTTTATCTATGTGGATAAGCAGGACGACGGCAGCGGTACGCTTGCCCGCCGCAAAAAGAAATCGTTCGGATGGTATCAGAAAGTGATTGCGTCCAATGGCGAGGATCTGGAGTAATCAGCCGGTAAAACCGATTCCGGATATCAGAGAAAAAAACGTTACAGCCGGAATATGTGACAAAACATACAAAAACTGCGTCAAAATATATGTCTCTCCGGGAAGTATCAACCATCGACGGACAGCCTTTCCTGTGTTATAATACAACACATCACAACAGAAAGAGGCTGTAGTTATGCGCCATACATCAGAACATAAACCGGAAAATAAAACAAAACGGCATATCTGCGCAGGCCTGGTGGCCCATGTGGACGCTGGTAAGACCACGTTGTCAGAAGCGCTGCTTTATACCGCCGGGAGTATTCCAAAGCCCGGCCGGGTGGACAACCAGGATACGGTGCTGGATACTTATGAACAGGAGCGGGCCAGGGGCATTACGATCTTTTCCAAACAGGCAGTGGTGGAATGGAACGGTCTGGAGCTGATCCTGCTGGATACGCCGGGACATGTGGATTTTTCCGCTGAAATGGAGCGCGCGCTGCAGGTACTGGATTATGCGGTGCTGGTTATCAGCGGCGCCGACGGTGTGCAAAGTCATACAGTCACGCTCTGGCGTCTGCTGGCCAGGTACCGGATTCCTGTGTTTCTCTTTGTAAATAAAATGGACCAGGACGGGACGGACCGGGAGTCGCTGATGGCCCAGCTGCGGGAAAAACTGGACGATGGCTGCGTGGATTTTTCCAGCGGCGGGACAGAAGCGTTTTTTGATGCGCTGGCCATGTGCGGCGAGGAAGCCATGGAGCAGTTTCTGGACAAAGAGCGGGTGGAAACAGCCTGCATCCGGGACATGATCAGTCACAGACAGGTATTTCCCTGCTACTTTGGTTCCGCTTTGAAGCTGCAGGGTGTGGACCGGTTTCTGGAAGGATTTGATACTTATATCAATATACCGCAATATCCGCCTGAGTTTGCCGCAAAAGTATTTAAAATCGCCAGGGACGAACAGGGCGGCCGTCTGACCTTTCTAAAAATCACAGGCGGTACGTTAAAAGTACGGTCGGTACTGTCCGCAAATGCGCAGGACGGCGGCCGGGGAGAAAAAGTAACCCAGATCCGCATTTATTCCGGCGCCCGGTACGAAGCGGTGCAGGAGGCAGAGGCAGGCATGGTCTGTGCGGTAACAGGACTTACCGGTACGAAGCCCGGAGAAGGTTATGGAGCGGAGCCGGATTCCGGTATGCCGGTGCTGGAACCTGTGCTGACATACCGGGTAATTCTGCCGGATGGGTGCGATGCGCCAGCCATGCTGCCAAAGCTTCGGCTGCTGGAAGAAGAAGAGCCCCAGCTTCATATTGTATGGGACGGGCAGCTGCAGGAAATCCAGGCCCGGATGATGGGGGAAATCCAGCTGGAAATACTGACGTATCTGATCAGGGAACGGTTTGGCGTGGACGTGGCGTTTGGGGCCGGCAGTATTGTCTATAAAGAAACCATTGCGGACCGGGTGGAAGGCGTCGGCCATTATGAGCCGCTGCGTCATTATGCGGAAGTACATCTGCTGCTGGAGCCAGGGGAAGCGGGCAGCGGCATGCAGTTTGCCACTGCCTGCAGCGAGGATATTCTGGACCGGAACTGGCAGCGGCTCGTGCTGACCCATCTGGAAGAGCGGGAACACAAAGGGGTACTGACCGGCTCGGTTCTTACAGATATGAAGATCACGCTGCTGACCGGCCGTGCGCATCTGAAACATACCGAAGGAGGCGATTTCCGGCAGGCCACTTACCGGGCTGTGCGGCAGGGGCTGATGCAGGCCCGTTCTGTATTGCTGGAACCTTATTACCAGTTTCGTCTGGAGGTGCCGGAGGCCATGACGGGACGTGCCATGACAGATATTGACGCCATGCATGGCCGTCTGGAGCCGCCGGTTATGGAACATGGCATGGCTGTACTGACTGGAAGCGCACCGGTGGCAGCCATGCAGGGCTACCAGACCAGGGTGACGGAATATACGAGAGGAACGGGACGGCTGGTGTGTACGCTGAAAGGTTACGCTCCCTGCCATAATACGGAACAGGTGCTGGCTGATAAAAACTATGATCCGGACAGCGACGGGGACAATCCTTCCGCTTCTGTCTTTTGCGCCCACGGCGCCGGTTTTCTGGTGGACTGGTTCGAAGTAAAGGATTATATGCATCTGGAAAGTCCCCTTGCCGTGAAAACTTCCGCAGATGAAGATCCGGCCGTTCTGGCGGCTATGGAGGCAAAGCGCAAAAAGCATGTTTCGATTATGGACCAGGCCATTGGGACAGAGGAAGTGGATCAGATTTTATCCAGCCTGCAGGCCAATAAACGGGAAAAATCCAGGACCTGGAATCACAGGGAGGGTCACCGCAAGCGGGTATATGGCACGAAAGACGCAGAACAGGCAAAACATGACCAGAAAACAGAACCGCCGCAGAAAGGCGGAAAGGCTGCGGGCACGGATTCTGCGCAAAGCGGCGCTCCCGGGACAGAGAGCGCCGCAAAAAGATCCGGGCGGGCAGGATCAGGGGCGTCTTTGGGAAACAGAACGTCCGGCGTCCGGGGGTCTGGTCACGGAGCGGGCCGGAAAGAGTATTTTCTGGTGGACGGATATAATATTATATTTGCCTGGAAGGAATTAAGCGCCCTGGCGGCGGATAATATTGACGGGGCCAGGGGCCGTCTTCTGGACATTATGTGTAATTACCAGGCGATGAAAAAGTGCGAACTGATCGTGGTATTTGACGCCTACCGGGTACAGGGACACCAGACAGAATATTATAATTATCATAATATTCATGTGGTATTTACAAAAGAGGCGGAGACGGCGGACCAGTACATTGAGCGTTTTGCCCATGAACATGGCAGAAAATACCGGGTGGCGGTAGCGACTTCAGACGGGCTGGAGCAGATTATTATACGGGGCCAGGGCTGCCTGCTCGTATCAGCCAGGGAGCTGGAAGCGGAAATATCAGGAGAAAACCAGAAAATATACGGCCAGTTTATGGCGCAGCGGCCGGAAGAGCGGAATATGCCCTTTGAGGGCCGGATACCGGAACATCTGAATAAAGAGTAAGCAGGTCTGTTTTAATCAGTCTGTCTGGACGGAAATCCGGCAGTTATCATAACTTATGATAACTGCCGGATTTTTTGGCTGGGACTGCGTTCCATAAAACAAAAGAGCCTTCCGGGCAGGATCACAGGGATTTTTAAACGCCGCTGTTGCCCGGCAGGTACCTGTGAAGCGGGGGTACTGCGATGGAAGAGAAAATGTAAACGGAGTCAGCCCTTTTCTATGAACGGTCGTCTGGAAAAACACTCATATGCGGCATTGACAGATAAAAAACGCTATGCTAATATAAATATACCGACTGTCGGTCGGTATATTATTATAATTCAAAAGTATATAAGGATGGCGGCAGCATATGAGAGTTGTGAAGACGGCGTCAGAGCGGCGGAATGAAATACTGGATGTGGCAGGGCGGCTGTTTGCCACAAAGGGGTTTGGAAATACCAGTATTCTGGATATCCAGAAGGAGACCGGAATTGCCAGGGGGACCCTGTACTATCACTTTAAATCCAAGGAAGATATACTGGACAGTATTATCAGCCGGATGACACAAAAGCTGGCAGAAAAGGCTACAGCCATTGCGGATCAGAAAGAAATTCCGGTGTTGCGTCGTCTGACGGCCGTGATCATGGCGCTGCATGTGGATCATGATCTGGGCCATGAAATTTTAAATCAGATGCATAAGCCTGAGAATGCGCTGATGCACCAGAAAATGCAAAAAGAGCTGTCCGACAGTCTGATTCCGGTTCTTACCGGTCTGGTGGAAGAGGGAAACGCCGGGGGAGTATGTAACACTTTGTATCCCCTGGAAGTGGTGGAAATGACTTTTTTGTATGCCTGTACGGCTTTCGACGATCTGGCGGGGGACAGCGTGCGGGAGCGGCAGCGGAGGATTGTGGCGTTTATTTACAATCTGGAGCGGCTGCTTGGTATGGAGGAAGGCAGTATGCGGGCTGTTCTGCTGCCGGTTTTTGGAGAGGCGCAGCCGGAAAGGAGATCACATGATAAAGAGACTAATCTGGAATGATATGAGGCAGAATAAACTGCTTTGCGCCGCCACGGTCTTTTTTATGGCCATACCGGCCCTGCTGCCTGCGCTTACGGTACTGCTGGCATTCAGCCTGCTGGGAGCCATAGACAGCCTGATGGACCGGGCGGTGGCGCCGGACTATATGCAGATGCATACAGGTACGCTGGATGTGCAAGAGATATCCAGGTTTGCCGCAGGACGTGAAGAAATTAAGGACTGGCAGATATGCCGGTTTCTGAATCTGGAAAACAGCCGGATTACTCTTGGGGACAGCAGCCTTGCGGACAGCACCCAGGACAACGGACTGTGTGTCCAGGGGGAACGGTTTGATTATCTGCTGGATACGGAAAATCATATACCGGAGGTTCCGGCCGGGGAAGTGTACGTACCCGTCTGTTACCGTACCATGTATGATCTGGCCCCAGGAGATGTGATGCGCATCGGGGATTACCAGCTGCGGATTGCGGGATTTTTGCGGGACGCCCTGATGAATTCCATGATGGCTTCTTCAAAGCGCTTTCTTGTAAACCGGGCGGATTATGACAGGATCAGTGATGCCCCGCAGAACAGCGGCAGTCTGCAGGAAGAATACCTGGTGCAGTTCCGCCTGCGGGACGGGACGGACATGGATCAGTTTGCCGGGGCATATGCGGACCGGGGGCTTCCGGCAAACGGTCCGGTAATTACCAGACCACTGATACGTATGATGAACGCTCTTTCGGACGGGACGATGATTTTTGTGTTGTTTCTGTTAAGTATTGTAATTCTTTTTATATCCCTGCTCTGTATCCGGTTTATGCTGCTTTTGCAAATGGAGCGGGACCGGAAGGAAGCGGGCATGTTAAAGGCGCTTGGTGTGGGAAAGAAGGATATCCGCAGGCTTTATTTTGCGAAATATCTTGTTTTTTCCGGCTGCGGGGCGCCATGCGGGCTGCTGGCCGCCGCTTTGTTCCTGCCGCCCATGGCAGAGCAGCTGCGGGAGTTATATGGCGCCCGGTCCGGCGGAGTTCTGCCGGCAGCGCTGGCAGCGGCGGCAGTGCTGGCCGTAGAAGCCATGATTCTGCTGCCGGTGCGGCATTCCCTGAAAAGGCTCTGGAAACTGTCTGCGCTGGAGGCTGTGAATGTTTCTGCGGGGCAGCGGACAGAAGACCGGGGGAAATATGCGGTTACCGGACTGGTGGCCGCTGCCTGCACACTGCTGGTTCTGATCCCGGGAAATCTGTACAGCACCATGTCAGCGCCGGAATTTGTCACCTGTATGGGAATTGGCAACAGCCAGATCCGCATGGACGTGCGCCAGACAGGGCAGACAGACGATGTCACCACAAAGATCGCCCTTGCCCTGGAGCGGGATGCACAGGTAAGCAGGTATGCGGTATTGCGGACAACGGTCTGTCCGGCGGTGCTGCCGGATGGAAAAACAGTGAATCTGAATGTGGAAACAGGCAGCCATGACGTCTTTCCGGTGGATTATTCCAGCGGGAAAATGCCGGCGGACAGCAATGAGATTGCGCTGTCTTCCATCAACGCAAAGGAGCTGGGGCTGTCCGTGGGAGACTGTCTGCGGCTGATAGTGGACGAAAAGGAGGCGGACTATACCGTCTGCGGTATTTACTCAGATATTACAAACGGAGGCCGGACGGCAAAGGCGCACGTTCTGCCGGGGCGGACGTCTGCTGTATGGAGTGTGGTTTATGCGTCGCTGGCACAGCAGGCAGGGAAAGAAGCGTGGATGGAACAGTATCAGCAGATGGGCGCCGGCGTTACGGATATTGCGGATTATGTGAAAGACACGTATGGCCAGACACTGGTACAGGTGCATAAAGCAGGTATCATGGCAATGGCTGTGGCGGCGCTTGTCATTACGCTGGTGGTCATGCTGTTTATGCGGCTGATTGTGGAAAAGAACCGCTATACCATTTCCCTTCATAAAGCGCTGGGATTTACCAGTCAGGATTTAAAGCGGATGTATTTTATCCGGGGCATTTGTCCTGTGCTGGCTGGTATCTGTGCCGGAATTGTGCTGGGCAGTCTGACCGGAGAGAGGCTGTGCGCCATGGTGCTGCAGTCTTTTGGCGCCGACAGCTTCCGGTTTGTGACCGGCTGGGGCCGGATTGCCATCAGAATACCGGCGGTACTGGCAGGTCCGGCAGTATTGGCGGTACTGGCAGGTATCTGGCATATCCGGCATATCAGGGCGTACGAATGCTGTATGGGACGGGAATAAGAACCGTGGGGAATGGGATTAAAATATGGATGGGAACCGGAAATCAGTGTGGAACAGACAGGAATGAAGGAACGGGAACCAGGATTGAACGCAAATCAAATTGAATAAGAAACAGTATTCAATAAGAAACAGAAATGAATGGGGATCAGGTATGGAATATGTATTAAAAGTAGAGAAACTGCAAAAAGATCTGATACTGCGGGAGGTTTCTTTTGAGGTGGGGCAGGGCGAAATGCTGGCGGTCATGGGGCCGTCCGGTTCCGGAAAGTCCACGCTTTTGTACCAGGCGGCAGGCATGGACAGTCCATCCGGCGGCAGGGTATGGCTGAAAAATACGGAGATTACCGGGCTTACGGAGGATGAGCGGGCGAAACTGCGCCTGCACCGGATGGGATTTGTGTTCCAGCAGATGAATATGGTGGCGAATCTTAACATTCTGGATAATATTCTGCTGCCGGCGGTACAGGCAGAAAAGGGCAGAGGCAGACAATCCGGGGACAGGCTGGCTGAAAAGGCCGCAAAACTAATGCGCAGGCTTTCCATTTCCGGCCTGGAGGACCGCAGAATCACACAGGTTTCCGGCGGACAGCTTCAGAGGGCCTGTATCTGCAGAAGCATGATGAACGCACCGGAGATTCTGTTTGCGGACGAACCGACTGGGGCGTTGAACAGAAGCGCAGCCGAAGAAGTGATGACAGAACTGGTAAAGCTGAACCGTGAAGGAACCACGATTCTGATGGTCACCCATGACAGCCGGGTGGCGGGCAGATGCGACCGGATTTTGTATCTGCTGGACGGACGTATCTGCGGAGAGCTCATCTGCGGCGGATCCGGGAAGGAAACAGAGAGGGAGCGGGAAGAGCGGGTAAACCAGTGGCTGATGGAAATGGGGTGGTGAAAAACCGGGCGGTTATATTAAATATGTCAATACAGCCGGAAGATAACCGTATATTCCGGACGCCGGGGAAAGGCGTGCTGCCCCTGCCGGCTGTTCCCTGTAGTATCCGGATGTCTTTCCGGTCATATCAGCTGGAAAGATTGCGTCCGGTCAGCAGGAAAGAAAGGGAGCGGTCAGCTGGAAAGAGCGGGCAGGCACATAGGACAGCGGCATCCGGACTATCTGAAACAGTACCGGAAGGTTACATACACGAACCTTCTCACAAGCGGCAGGCTGAACGCCTGTCCTGCCGGCATAGACAGGCAGGCACAGGAACGCTTTGAGCGGCTCATAGAGGGCATGAAACAGGTACAGGGTATCACGGAACAGCTAAAGGCTGAAAACACGCTCTGGAATGGATGGGAAAAATGAATAACATAAGGGCTTGTACGAGGGAGATTGTGAATGAGGAAATCATCTTTTCCTAAGCAGGAATTAGCGACAGAGGTTAAATCTTTGTCGCTTTTCTTTTTTCGGAAAGTTTCGATTGAATGGCTTAAGAGCAGGAACCCCGTTGACCTTTCCCTTACGGCAAGGTTTATACTATATAACGACAAGGAAACATCAGTGTACAAGGGGCTACAAACGATATAAAGAAATGTTTCAGATATGCA
>CANRTU010000019.1 GCA_947642745.1 uncultured Eubacterium sp. | reverse complement strand
AAAGGAACCTTTTACAATTCAAATGTAAAAGATTCCTTAAGTTAATGACATTGTGTATTATCAGCCTTTGTCCGCAGTAGTACAAGTGTCTTAAAATTTATTCCCGCAATCCGCACTCACCGTTTTGTACCCTGAAGGGCATGATGCGGAGAATTTATTCCGGATTTATAAGGCATAGTCTGCCATACCCGAAGGGTACAGCTCAAAGAAAGTATTTTTAAGAGACGCTCTGGTATTATCCGCTTTAAAGACGCTTCTGTTTCCGGATTCCCATTGGCGAAATTATAATATTATTATAATATAATTTAATTTAATTCTTGTTTTCCCTTGCGGTAATACGCATCTGCAATAAAATTTTCTTTATTTGAATAAACTCTGAATGAAATTCTGAATGAAATGTCCGTTTTCAGTCTCACGGAAAGTATTTTCCATACACGTTCTGGTCTGGTTCAGCCAGTCCGCAGGTTTGCCAGCCGGCGTCCGGTCTGATAACAGAGTGTAATGTCATGTTCCTGTATGCTGTTATCTATACATTTTATTGTATAAAAATGTATTTATAAGCGTTTTTGGGTAATAATTTCTAAAAAAGCACAGGTTGTTTTTCCCTTTGGAAAGGTATGCTTTTCCGGACTATACAAGAATGGTCAGACACAAGTACAGTTTATCATAAAATGTAGAAAATACAAGAATAAAATTAGTAAAAGTTAACTAGAAGTATTCGTAGTTATAACTATCCGGAAAAGCATAAATATACAGATTAATGATAGTGGGACACAGGAAGGAGTCTGTTATGAAATCAGACAGAACAATAACGGATATGATAAAAAATACGGCGTCGGTATGTCACAGACTTTGTCTGTATCTGGCATTGTGTTGCTGCGGTATTCTGTTCTGGCGTTCCCTGGTACTGTTACGTAATGTGACCACCGGCCAGCAGACCAGGCTGGTGCGTATATGCGGCGCTTTGATGGTGCCGGGGGCTGTCTGTGTGCTGGCGGCTGTACTGCTGGCGGTTTATTACAGCAGCGCACATTGGCCTACGGGCCGCCGGACAGCTGTCTGTCTGATGGCAGTCCTGGTACTGGCCCAGATCTGTTTTCTTGTGTTTGTTTCCAGGCCGGCGTATACTACGGATACTTTACGGGTACACCAGGAAGCCATTGCCATGCTGAACAGCCGGAACGGGTGGATAGACGAGGGCTCCACTTATTTCCAGCGTTATACGAACAACCATTTTATTGTGGTTTTCTTTTATTACTATTACAGGCTTCTTTCACTGGCCGGTGTAACGGACTTCTGGTTGGCGGCGGTGGTTTTAAATACGGTCTGTATTGATCTTGGAGTGGCGCTGACTTATTTATCTGTACGGAAACTGCGGGGGGAACGGCTGGCGGATCTGTTTCTCGTACTCAGTATATTTTGTCCCACAAACTATGTGTGGCTGACGTTTGCCTATACGAATACAGTATCAATTCCATTTGTCGCAGGGATTTTATATCTGTTTTTAATATTTAAGGAACAGCGTTCTGATATCCGCCAGATTGTGCTGTGTATTTTATACGGACTCTGTATTGTTATCGGGTACCAGATTCGTCCCACAACGGTTCTGCCGCTGATTGCCATCATACTGTACGGGCTGTATAAAAGCGTGATGCAGGCAGCGGCTGCGGACAGTGAAGCCGGCCGGGGGAAAACGGACGGGCATGGCGGAGATCCGGGAAATGAGAAAGACGGGGAGCCGGAAACAAAAGGAAGCGGCGGACGTCTTCCCACAGCGGTTCTGTGCGGTATCATTGCGCTTTCCTGCCTGGTTACGTTCACATCCGTCAAAGCAGTGTTAAAAATGCATGTGCCGGCGGGATATGAAGAGGAGGAGTTTCCGCTCACCCACTGGGTTATGATGGGTCTGAACGATGAAAGTGACGGAGGGATTTACAGCCCGGATGTGGAATTTACCAGGAGCTTTCCCACAAAGGCGGAAAAGACGGAGCAGAATATAATGGAAATCAGGAGGCGCCTGAAAGAGCTGGGGCCGTCGGGTTACGCCCGGCTGGTTATCAGAAAGCTGGACCGGGTCTGGGCGGACGGATCGGATACCTCTTTTGAAAAGGCTTCCTACGGGGCAGGTTTTGGAGCGGCTTACGAGGCGGTTATGGGGCGTGGGAATCTTGTGTTCCGCCTGTACTGTCAGGCGCTGCGTGCGGCGACTTTTCTGTTTGCCGGTATCAGCATTCTGTATCAGATTTCCGGCGGACGGCCGGGGAAGCGTTCTGGTGTCTGGCGCCGCCGGGGGGATGATATGTTTGTGTGCAGCCTGACACTGCTTGGGTGTGTTGCGTTTTTTGTGTTGTGGGAGGCCAATCCGAAATATAACATCTGCTTTATGAACCTTTGTACGATGTTAATGGCAGACGGGGTACGGGCAGCCGCAAAGGGGATAGAATTTTTCCTGCGGTCAGATACTGTCAGAACCGGTATCCCGGAAACGCAAAATCATGGAGTGGACGGGGCGCCTTTGGAACAGGAATGTGCTGGACAGAAGTCTTTTAAATGGAAGCTTTTTAAATGCGGACGGGAGCGTCTCCCGGGAAAGGTTCCGGTTGTGGCAGTGGCAGCCGGTATCCTGTGCCTGGGCGCAGTGGCAGTGACTGTCACCGGCTTACATTACAGTGCGGTGGATGGGAATAATATCCGGTACGTATACCGGGCGGAAATGCAGGATAAGGGGTTTATCGGAAAACAATATCTGAAAAAAGCGGTCTGCATCCGCCAGACGATACAGAACGGGGCGGACAGGGAGAAAAAACGCTGGAATACACTGGAACTGGTTTTTGCCATCAGGGAGAACAGTAGGGCCAGAGACAGTTATCATGTGACGCTGCGGTCCATGCCGGGCGGAAACGTGCTGTATGAGGCGGATATATCCAGGGAAGACCTGGGCGGCAGGGGCAGGTATCAGATCAGCGGGGATATGCGGCTGGCTTCCGGGGATACTTATTATGAGCTGGAATTAAGACACCGGGGCAGGGCATATTCCATGTATCCCCGCCTGCAGAGGTCGGACTGCCTGGATATGTATCCTTATGGAGAACTGTCAATTGACGGAACTGCCAGGGAGTTTGATCTGTGCATGGAAATATATGATGACCGGCTGGCGGATGAAAACAGGGAGTGAATTTATGGATACAGTATTATATATTGTTATACCGTGCTACAACGAAGAGGAAGTGCTGCCGGTGACGTCCGGGCAGTTTCTGGAACAATTAAATCATCTGATACAGACGGGGAAAATAAGCGGGGAGAGCCGCATCCTGTTTGTGGACGATGGCAGCAGCGACCGTACCTGGGAGCTGATCCGGGATCTGGCCGGACGGGAGCGGCATTTTGCCGGTATCCGCCAGAGCCGGAACAGGGGACACCAGAATGCGGTGCTGGCAGGCCTGATGGAGGCGAAGGATCTGGCGGATATTACCATTTCCATAGACTGTGACGGTCAGGATGATATCCGGGTCATGGAGGACATGGTGGACGCATACCACAGGGGAAACCAGGTGGTATACGGGGTGCGCAGCCGGCGGGATACGGACACGTTTTTCAAAAAATTTACAGCCGAGGGGTTTTACCGGTTTTTAAACGCCATGGGGGCGGAGGTCGTTTTCAACCATGCGGATTACCGGCTCATATCCGCAAAAGTACTGCGGGAGCTGGAAAAATTCCGGGAAGTGAACCTGTTTCTGAGGGGAATGGTGCCGCTGGTGGGATTTTCCAGTACGACGGTCACCTATGAGAGAAAGGAACGGATTGCCGGGGAGAGCCATTATCCCATCGCAAAAATGCTGGCGCTGGCGTTTGACGGTATTACCAGTTTAAGCATACGGCCGGTACGTCTGATTACAGGCATGGGGCTGTTTATTGCACTGCTTAGTTTCTGCGGGGTGATCTGGTCCGTGGTCAGATTTTTCCAGAACGGCACGGTGGCAGGCTGGACGAGTATGGTCAGTATGGTCTGCCTCACCGGGGGAATCCAGCTGGTCTGCCTCGGAATACTTGGAGAGTATATTGGCCGTATTTATCTGGAAGTAAAAGCAAGGCCACGTTATATCATCAGTGAGCGGACCACGGACAGAAATCCGGACGTCCGGCAGCTGCAGGCCGGGACAGACAGCAGCACAGGCGTTTCTGATGCCTGACAGCGGGTGCTTTGTTTCAACGGCCATTCTGATAATGCCGTATATTAAGCGTTTCAGGTATACGCAGGCTTATGTAAGATCCGTATGGTTATTGACATCTTTTATTTTATCCGGCGTACTATGTCTGTGTCTGCGTATCCGGAGTTTCGGGTCTTTTCGGAATTTTTTATCAAAAAACAAATCCAGGACGAGATCAGCCACATCACAGATCAGATCTATGATCAGTTCGCTCATAAAGTCTCCTTTCATGAACGGCAGAATCCGGAGGATCTGCCGTATCGTGCCTTCTGGTATTATTCGTTTCAACAGATAAAGTGTATACAGAGCGTGTATGAAACATTAGTTGCAAAAATCTGTATTCTCTGCCATATACTGGCTATTGTTTTTGTACGTATCCGGCTTTGCGGATACTTTTTTATCTTATAGGAAAGAGCGTCCTATAAGATAAAAACCTTCCGGGAGGATCGCCCTGCGTCGGAGAGGAAAATGCTGCCAGAGTCAGCCCGCCGCAGGCGGAGTATCCGGCAAAGCCGGATACTTTTTTACTCTATTATAGCTCCGATCCGGGTATTTTGCAAGTAATCTGGCTCCGGAGCGAGTCTTAAAAATCATTTCCGCTATCTGCATGCACCAATACGTGTGATATTTACACCAGCTTCAGGTTACACAGTCCGCTATACCCCAAGGGTACGCCGCATCGTACCATTGGGTATAGCGGACTGTGTTAATTAAATTTGGGATAAATTCTCCGCAAAGCGGGGAGTGCAGATCATGGGAATGATTTTTCAAAAACGTTCCGGGGTACTTCTGATAAAAAGCATTTTTAAGATACGCCCTGGTCTGAAAGAAGAATCAGATTTTGAACAGGATAATATCCGCAGGCGGCCAGCCAGCGGGGCGGAGCAGGAAAATTTCAAATCCAACTACGCAACAGCGTCAGTGTTTTATTCAACAATCCCGCCATGGGGTGTATGATAAAATGGAAAGCCGCATGGAATCATACAAAGGAGGAAACATGGGAGAGATATATGGCTATGTACGTGTGAGCTGCAGGGATCAGAATGCAGACCGGCAGATGATTGCGATGAAGGATAAGGGAATACCAGAAGAGAATATTTATGTGGAAAAGCAGTCCGGAAAAGATTTTAACCGGCCGATGTACAAACGGATGATCCGGAAACTGAAAACAGATGATCTTTTGTATATAAAAAGTATCGACCGGCTGGGAAGGAATTATCAGGAAATTATTGAGCAGTGGCGTCTGCTGACGAAAGAGAAAAATGTGGACATTGTGGTTATGGATATGCCCCTGCTGGATACCAGAAGGGGAAAAGATCTGATGGGAACACTGATTGCGGATCTGGTGCTGGCGCTGCTTAGTTATGTAAGTGAGAATGAACGGTATAATATCAGGAGCAGGCAGCGGGAAGGCATTGATGCGGCTAAACAAAAAGGAGTACGGTTTGGCAGGCCGCCCATACCTGTATCAGAAGATTTTGAACGGATTTATGATCTGTGGATTTCCAAGGCGATCAGTGCGGAAGAGGCTGCAAAGCAGTGCGGGCTTACGAAGTCCACGTTTTATTACAGAGTGAGAAAGCGACAGAATGTGTATACAAAAGCGGAGCCCGGCCAGTAACAGACATATGGGATAAATAAAGACGTGTAAAATATGGATACTGCTTTACAGTATACGGACAGAATATTGGGAAGAATATATTTAAATTATATTATAATTATATTTATATAATACAAGATAAAGTGGTATTAAATGATAATAGGAAAGATAATCCGCGGATACTCTGACGGGATGGGAGATATGCATGGCAAAAACGACGGGAGAGCACAGATGGGACAGCATGAAAAAACACACTCCCATGCGTGAGACCTGTGCAGACAGGAACCCGGAGAAGATAGTTTCTGTCAGTCATATATTTCATGCGGTTTTCAAAACAATCCGGAATTTTAATTCTGGATTTATTTTAATTAACACTTTACAGGAGGAGTTATGCTGATATACGGATAAATCTGCCAGCTGTGCCAACGGGAATCAGATACGGCAGCAGCGGGATATTGTAATGTGTTTTACTTTCACATTATGATCTGATACAGAAGATCGGATTCCGGGACACTGGATTCCGGAACCGGACGGAGTGCAAAAGGATTCATTCCTGTTGGAATTTACATGTTTTTATGGATCAGTCAGAGCGGGCCTGACAAACGTTCTGATAAATAAATAACCGGGCGTTTCTGTATCCGCCGTAACAGACGGAAGACAGGGAGCCGGGAAGTACCGGCAGAGCCGTATGTGAATCTGGCAGCTATCTGATTAAAATTTAATCAGATAAATAGCCGGATTCTGGTCTGCCGGAGTTTTTATTACGCAGAATGTGGTAAAGAGTATGAATGTTTCTTTTCCGGATGCTGTTGCCGGCAGGTTTTTATGCGTTCTTTTGAATCCGGTCTTTACTGTAAATCCATAATGACATCCGGACGATTATAAGATATAATACTACCATGCTGTGTAAGTGAGGGTATGTTTTACCGGGCTGACAGAGCCATGCAAAGGAAAAATATAAGGAGAGATATAAGGAGAGATATATAATGAAAACAGAAACATACCGGATCTGGAAGCCGGAAGAATATTTTTACAAACACGCATTTGGCTTTGTGCCAAAGCTGAATGGGTATCTGCACGATGACGGACTTGAAAGACCATGTATGATTGTGGCGCCGGGCGGTGCGTATTGTGTGGTCTCCCCTACAGAAGGGGAACTGGTGGCACGTAAATTTTATGAAAAAGGATACCAGGCGTTTGTACTGACTTATACGGTGAACGTTCTGTGGATGGCGCCGCTGAAACTACAGCCTCTGCGTGACATTTCCCGTGCGGTGCGCTATATCCGGAGTCATGCCGGACAGTTTCAGGTGCCCCCGGATCAGGTGGCGCTGTGCGGGTTTTCCGCTGGCGGACATCTGTGCGGATCGCTGTGCGTTCACTACGGGGATGTTCCGGATACGGACCCGGAATATGAGAACGTATCAAACCGGCCGGATGCGGCAGTTTTGTGTTACCCAGTCATTACAGCTGGTGAAAAAGCCCACCGGGATTCATTTGTGTATCTTCTTGGCGAAGATGCTCCGCAGGAGGAAGTGGATTATATGTCCCTGGAAAAGCATGTATCCAAAGACACGCCTCCGGCATTTGTGTGGGCCACGGCTACAGATGAAAGTGTTCCGGTAGAAAATAGTGAATACTATGTGGAGGCATGCCGCAGACATGGCGTACCCTGTGCGTTTCATATGTTTTCCAGGGGACGGCATGGTCTTTCACTGGCAGATGAGGACTGGGCGGAGCGTATACATATGGATACTTATCCCAGGGAGCAGATGCTTAGTGCAGTACACAAGGTACGTGCGGGAGAAGTTACGCCGCCTGCAGAATTACAGGCAATTTTTGAGGAACAGCCCAAAGAGCAGAAGGATCAGGCAATACCGGAAGTGGCAGTGTGGCCGGAACTTGCGGACGCATTTATAAAATCCGTCTGGCAGAAGGAACGGTAGTATCAGACAGTATATGCGTATGTTGTCAGGGATATGAACCGCCAGTCTGACATATTCTTAAGGAGGATGATATGGAACGTGCAAAGTTACCAGAGCAGCGTATTCTGATTGTGGATGATGTGGAAACAAACCGTTTTTTACTGCGGGATATTATTATGGATATGGGATATCAGCCGGTAC
Source organism: uncultured Eubacterium sp. (assembly GCA_947642745.1). Classification (GTDB taxonomy): domain Bacteria; phylum Bacillota; class Clostridia; order Lachnospirales; family Lachnospiraceae; genus Eubacterium_J. The sequence continues at coordinate 57,106 of CANRTU010000019.1, read as the reverse complement.
TGGCGGAAAGCGGTGCGCAGGCAGCAAAGATTTTTCCGGCATGCAGTCCCCAGCTGGTACTGCTGGATATTTCCATGCCGGAAATGAATGGTTTTGAATTATGCAGAATTCTGAAAGAAAATCCGGATACCAGGGAAGTGCCGGTTATTTTTATCTCTGCCATGGATGAAGCGGAGGATATCGTCCGGGGATTTGAGGTGGGAGGGGAAGATTATATTACCAAACCTTTTATTCCGGAAGTCATCAAGGCACGGGTCGGCGTGCATCTCAAGCTGTCTGCGGCCACACGGAATCTTTCGGAACTGAACCGGCAGCTTATGACATCTGTGGACGAACAGCTGGCGCAGATGGAACAGGAGAAAAAGAGTGTGCTGTATGCCATGGCAAATGTGGCAAGGGAACACGCCATGTACGATGAGAGGCAGATGGAGCGGCTGGGGTGTAACTGCCGTATACTGGCGCAGGCAATGCAGCTGTCAGATATTTATGGCAGGAACATTTCTGATACTTATATAGAAGGAATAGAGCTGGCCGCACCATTGTGCGATGTGGGAAATGTGGCTGTACCAATGGAAGTACTGCAGAAAGAATCGGCGCTGACACCAGAAGAAATGAAACTGGTTATGCGGCATACAACTGTAGGGGCAAAAGTGCTGGAAGATATCCATACGAAGGACAGTTACAACGAATACGTACAAATGGCAGTGGATATTGCCAGGTTTCATCACGAAAACTGGGATGGCAGCGGCTATCCGCAGGGCAGGAAAGGGGACGGCATTCCCCTGGCGGCGCAGATCGTATCCCTGGTAAGTGCGTACTGTGCCCTGACAGCTGACCGGCCTTACCGGAAAGCTTTTACAGGAGAAGAAGCGCTTGCCATTATGGAAGAGGACGCAGGGATCAGATACAATCCGGATATATTATATATATGTCAGAAAATTCACAGACAACTGCATTAACCTGCAGGCAGAAGATGTCTGAACAGTCATGATTGTAACTGACTGGATTATAACGGGAGGGTATGGAGAAGAATGGACGCAGAAACGATTCACAAAAACGGGCAGCTGACAGCAGAACGCTATGTCCTGCTTATTTACTGTATTTATAGTGTGGTGATGACTGCAATTGTGATAGAAAGCGGCTGGCCGGCAGGGCTTTTTGCTGTATTTGTGGGGAGTTTCCTTACCAGTCTGGCGGTACATCTTGGACAATTCCGCAGTTACCGGTTCCGGGCATACCTGACGACGATCATGATGCAGATTTGTATAGTACTCTGGTCAGTGGCCGGAGCCAGTCTGTCCATGACGGTTTCTTCCTTATCGGTGATGGTGGTCATGGTGGGGCTGTATAGTATCCCGGAGATACTTTATATTGTGATTTCAGCCACCACTATTTTAAATCTGTATTATATCTTTGTGATAAGAGTGTTAAAGTTCTCTGAAATCGGGGTCAGCCGGATGTTACTGGAAATTATTTCCATTTATTTTGTGGAAATAGTCATGTACCTGCTGGTAAAAAACCGGCTGGAGAATTCTGAACTGCAGACAGCGGTCATTGCTTCACTCAGTGAAGCGGAGCGGTGTAAAGATGATTTTCTTATGAACGTGAGCCATGAGATCCGTACGCCAATTAATACAATCTGCGGGATGAGTGAGATGATACTGCGGGAAAATCTGCCAGAACAGGTTAAGGAGGATCTTTACAGCATACGCACGGCAGGACACAGTCTTTTGTCCATTGTCAGTGATGTGCTGGATTTTTCAGAACTGCAGGCGGATCATATGCCGCTTTTTGAAGAAGCCTATACGATTATGACTACCATAAACGATGTGATTCAGATGTCGCTGTCACGAAAAAACGAGAAACCTGTGGAACTGGTTGTGGATTGTAATGCCGCTCTTCCGGCCGTTTTGTCCGGAGACGAGCAGAAAATCCGCCGGGTGATGATGCACCTGGTGTATAATGCGCTGAAATTTACAACGGAAGGCTGTGTGGTCATTGTTGTGGACGCCAGAAAGACCAGCTATGGCGTCAATCTGATTGTACGGGTAAAAGATACCGGAATCGGTATGAAAGAAGACAGTCTGGAAAAACTATTTACCAGTTATAACCAGGCGGATACCAGACACAACCGTCTGGAAGGCGGGATTGGTCTTGGCCTTGCGATATCCCAGGCAATGGTGGAAAAGATGGGCGGTTTTCTTACTGTGCAGAGTGTCTTTGGCAAAGGTACAGAAGTGCAGTTTGTTATTCCACAGAAGGTGTCGGATGATACGCCAGTTGCGGTAGTCCGGGAACCAGAGCGGCTGAATGTGGCGGTTTATATTAACATGGAACAATTTGGACATATGGAAACCAGGGACGCATATGAACAACTGGTTACCCATCTGTCCGGACAGCTGAAAGTAAAGTGTCATTTATGCCGGAATCTGGCGGAACTGAAACGGCGGGCCGGGCGTGAAGTATTTACCCATCTGTTTATTGGAATTGTGGAATATGAAGAGGAAAGAGAATTTTTCGATTTTCTGGGAGAGTCGGTCCGGGTAGTGGTGGTAGCCGGCCGCAGGAACCGGGAACGGGTAAAAAATAAAAATATATATTTTCTGTATAAGCCTCTGTTTATTATGCCGGTGGTCATGCTCTTAAATGATGAAAAGATTGTACAGGGAATCAATGACATTTATGATTTCCACAGCCGGTTTATTGCTCCCGGAGTAAATGTACTGGCAGTGGATGATAATCTGATGAACGTACGGGTACTGGAAGGTCTGCTGCGGCCGTACCAGATCAGACTGTCCATGGCCATGAGCGGGGCGCGGGCGCTGGAAATGATAGACAGCATGGCATACGACCTGGTATTTATGGATCTTATGATGCCGGAAATGGACGGTGTGGAAACCATGCAGCGGATTCGCAGTAAAAATGGAAATTACTTTAAAAAAATTCCAATGGTGGTCCTTACGGCAAATGCCATCAGCGGAATGCGGGAAAATTTTCTGACACAGGGATTTCAGGATTTTATGGTTAAACCGGTGGAAGTATCCATACTGGAGCGGGTATTAAGAAGAAATCTGCCACAGGAAAAACTGATTTTTACAGAAGAAGAGACAGCTGTAACAGAAACAGCGTCTATAGAAAAGATGTCAGCTATAGAAAAAGCAGCTGTTATAGAAAAGACAGATGCTATAGACGGGGCGGTTGTTTTAGAAGAGAAAGCTGTTTCAGAGAATGTGGATGTCCCGCAGGCGGCTGGCCGGATCACAGATCTGCCAGGGGATACATTTCAGGAGCAGACAGGGATCAGGTATTGCGGAAATCTGCATAATTATATAGAAGTATTAAAACAGAACAGTATCAGCGGACCGGCGCATCAGGAGAATATCCGGCAAAGTTTTGCCACCGGCGACTGGAAAAACTATACGATATATGTGCATGCCCTAAAGAGCAGTATGCTTACCATCGGAGTCAGCCAGCTCTCCCGGATGGCAAAGGAACTGGAGGCGGCCGGCAGAAAAGAAGATACGGCGTTTATTATAAGTCATCAGGAAGCGATGATGGAAGAGTATACAAGGATTCTGGACATACTCCAAAAGAGTAAGACAGTATGGCCGGATCAGGCAAAGGATGATGTGACAGAACGGGCCGGCCAGGATACAGATACATATAGTAAATCTCCTGCAAAGGTCAGGGCGCTGGACGAGGAAGAACTGGACCGTCTGGTTCAGGAGTTTGAACACGGTGTGTTTGCGTTTGATGAAAAGAAAATGTATGAAACTGCCGCCTGTCTGGCACAGTGCAGCTATCAGGGAGAGAATCTGGAAGAAAAAATGCAACATGTGGTTTATAAAATCAAGAATTTGGATTATATGTCTGCTTATGAAATTATAAGTAGTTTAAATTAAAAAAATTTTTCCGGAATAGATTTTCCTGTCTGGAATTTTTGCTGAAACTAAACAGAAAATCATGTAAGTATAAAATGAATTAAAATAATATTACGTGAAAGGAAATAAGAAATGCAGACAAGAATACATACATTACTCCATCGGAGTGACATTAGCATCAGGGAGCAGTTGTTCCGGCTGATACTGATTGTCAGTCTGTCTATTTCGTTACTGGCGATCCTGGCGGGACTGGCGCTTAGGAATATTTTTATAAATTCTATTCCGCTTTTTATTCTGCTGGCTGTTGTTATTATTGCGTCAGTTATTACATTTCAATTTCATAAAGTAGAGCTTGCTGCGGTATTGTTCTGTGTACTGGTGAATTGCGGAGTGTTTCCAATGGTCTTTTTTTTCAGCGGAGGTATTCACGGCGGCGCCGCTGTATGGTTTGTGCTGGGAATCATGACTATTTTTCTGATGTTTTGTGGAAAGAAACTGTTTTTTTTCCTGACGCTTGCCATTGTGGCGGATATCACAACATATATTGCGGCATTCTGCCAGCCGGAACGTGTTTTTATGTTTGGTTCCAGGTCGGAAGTTTACTTCGATTCCCTGTTTGCTGTGCTGACTGTAGGCGTTGCGGTAGGAATTGTCATGCGTTTTCAGACAAGACTGTATGAACTGGAACGGGAGCTGACAATCAGACAGAAAGATAAAATCGAAGCCATCAGCAGGTCAAAGGATACTTTTTTTACCAGTATGAGTCATGAAATCCGTACGCCGATTAATACGATTATCGGGTTAAATGAAATGATTCTGCGGGAGGATATTTCTGATGAAGTGGCGGAAGACGCCCTGCATATAAAAAATGCCGGGCGGATTCTGTTGTCACTGGTCAACGATATTCTGGATCTTTCACAGCTGGAAAGCGGACGTATGGTGCTTGTGCCGGTGAAGTACCGGACGAAACAGCTGTTTGCGGATATTGTGGATCTGCTCCAGGTGCGGATGAAAGAAAAAGAACTGGCATTTTATATAGATATTGACAGCAGCCTGCCTTCCGTACTGCTGGGAGATGAGGGGCGTATCCGCCAGATTGTGGTTAATCTTCTGACAAATGCGGTAAAATATACGCAGAAGGGATCTGTGACGCTGGCCGTACATGGAGAGACTGCCAGTGAAAGTGAAGACCGGGTGAAGCTTACGATTTCTGTTTCGGATACAGGAATCGGCATTAAAAAAGAGGATATGGACAGCCTGTATCACTCTTACCGCCGGATTGACCGGGAAAAAAACTGGCAGATCGAAGGAAGCGGGCTCGGGCTGTCCATTACCAGGCAGCTGGTGGAACTGATGGGCGGAAAGATTAATGTGGATAGTATTTATACAAAAGGGTCTGTTTTTACAGTAATTCTGGACCAGCAGATAGCAGACCGCACTCCGGCAGGCAGAATGGATGATCTGGAAATCCAGCGTAACAGGGGACGCAGTTATTATAAACAGAGCTTCGAAGCGCCGGATGCGAAAATTCTGGTAGTGGACGATAATGCGGAAAATCTGCTTGTGACAGAAAAACTGCTGCGGGGAACAAAAGTACAGGTGGAAAAAGCAAAAAGCGGCGAAGAATGCCTGGCCTGTACCAGACAGAAAATATATCATGTGATTTTACTGGATGGCATGATGCCCGGTATGGACGGGATAGAAACATTAAAAGAAATCCGCAGGCAGGAAAAAGAGCTGTGCCGTCGTACGCCGGTTATCGCAATGACTGCCTGCGCATCTGCCGGAGATGAACAAAAATATATGGAATGTGGTTTTGACGGATATCTGACAAAACCGGTGGATGCGGTTCTTCTGGAATCAGAAGTATTAAAGTTTCTGCCGGAAGAACTGCTGGAATACCGGATGAATGCGGAAGAGCGCAGCCAGGAAGTGGCGAAGGCGCAGTTTATTCTGAAGAGGAAACGCAAAAAGATTCAGATTTCCACCGATTCAGCCTGCGATCTGTCAAAGGATTTTGTGGAACGGTATGATCTGAGGGTCATGTACCTGTATGTGGAAACAGAAAAAGGCATATTCCGGGATACGAAGGAAATGGATTCAGACAATCTGGTGAGACATCTCTCCGGCAGGGACAGCAGGGCGCAGGCAGTCAGCGTACCTGTGGAAGAATATGAGTCTTTTTATGCGGAGGCGCTGACAGAGGCGGAAGAACTGATCCATATTTCGCTGGCTTCCTATGCGGGAAGCACCTACCAGCATGCGGTGGCCGCCGCCGCAGGCTTTGACCATGTGCATGTCATAGATGCGGGCAATGTCTCCTGCGGAGAGGGACTGCTGGTGCTGGCGGCGGCCCATCTGCTGGAACGGGGCTGCAGGGGTGTGGAAGAACTCTGCAGGGAACTGGAACAGTTAAAAAATCTGATCGAGACAGGATTTCTCATACCGGACATACGGGGGTATTATGCCGGTGGGTATATGGGCCATATGGCAGCTGTTTTGTGCAGACGGTTTATGTTGTATCCCCAGGTAAGAATGCACCGTGGCGGGATGCGTGTCAGCGGATTTCGTATAGGAAAACCGGAATATGCCCAAAAGCGGTTTATCCGCCAGTTTCTGCGAAGAAAGCACCGGATTGACCCAAGGATTGTAGTGATTACACATGCGGGGTGCACACTAAAACAGCAGAAAGCGTTTACGGATGAGGTGTTAAAATGTATCCCTTTTGAAAAAGTGATCGTACAAAAAGCCTCTGTATCCTGCGCCAGCAACAGCGGGCCGGGCACGATGGGGCTGGCCTGCCTGATCAGGAAAAAGGAAAATGAGATCGTGGAGTATAACTGGATGGGAGATCAGTAAAGATAAACAGAGACTTGAAATATTTTTGTAATAAGAGGATTTTATAAATGAAAGAACTGAGAGTTGAAGAAATACAGGAAATGACCAGAGAATTAAAGACAGATGAACCCACGCAGATGACGAAGGAACTGAAAGGGGACGGGGCGCTCAGCCTGACAAAAGAATTAAAAGGAACCGGGGATCCGCAGGTAACGGTGGAGCAGCTGATGGATATTGTATCCCGCAATCCGTTTGCGGCATATATCGGAATGGAAATGCTGCAGGTACAGACCGGATACGCCAGAGGGCGCATCCCCTTTGCGGGGGAACACGAGAATGTTTATGGCGGAATGCACGGCGGCTGCGCCTATACCCTGGCGGACACCCTGGCGGGAGTAGCCGCCGCTTCGTATGGGCAGGCAGTAACGACGCTGAATGCGTCGGTCAATTATATGCTGCCGGTGAAAGATACCAGATATCTGTATGGAGAAGCGAAGGTACAGCGCCATGGTTCCAGGATATCCGTAGTACGTACGGAATTATCGGATGATGACGGCAGGGTAGTCATTGACGGGAGTTTTACGTTTTACACCATATCCCGTGCCTGAAACGTGCATCCATGCCATAAAACCCCGGCGTCAGCGAAACGGGGCATATGTTTATGTGCGTCCATGAAAGTTCAGGGCATCCGGTGCAAGGAAGTGTCTGTATGCATGTATACATGAGCCGCCGTGAAGTCCGGCTTAAAGCCATCGCCGCAGCGAAGCGGTCATATGTCTGCGTACATCCATGTCATACAGGCTGTCCAGCAGGGAGAGATCAAAATCTTCCAGTCTGCTGTAGTTATGTATCTGTCCGTGTTTTAGAGAAAGTATAGTGTCCGCAAACGATAAAGCCAGATTGATGTCGTGAAATACACCCACGACACAGCGTCCGCCAAAGCAGGACCAGTTTCTGAGGCTTTCGATCAGTTCTGCCTGGTAACGAAGATCCAGATGGTTAGCTGGTTCGTCCAGCAGAATGACCAGAGGTTCCTGGGCGAAAGTTCTTGCCAGGAACACCCGCTGCAGCTGCCCGCCGGATAGTCTGGTGACAAGGCGTTCCCGCAGATCCCAGGTTCCTGTAAGACGCAGACATTCCTCCACGGCACGGCGGTCCGCAGCGCTTTCTCCAGCCAGCAGGCCGCTTTTCTGACGGGCATATCGTCCCAGCATTACAGTCTCATAAACAGTGTAATCAAAGGCTGCCGGGGAGAACTGGCTCATCAGGGCCAGTCTTTGCGCACGCTCTCTGGCAGGCATTGTGCGCAGATCTTCGCCTTTAAGTTCCATCACGCCGCTGCCGGGCAGAAGGCCCGCCAGAGAACGCAGCAGCGTGGTTTTCCCGCAGCCGTTGGGACCAAGGACGCACAGTTTCTCTCCTTCTTTTACATGAAAGGATACATCCTGTACAACCGGCGTCCCGCCATAGCCGCAGCTTAAATGCCGGATATTTAACATGACAGCCTCCGTTTTGTATTGTATATATGGTCTGCGTGGCGTGATTTTCCCGCACTGCGGAAACCTGCTGTGCGAAAGCAGGATTGCGGCGGTTACCGGTTCTTTCGTCCCGCAAAAAAAATATACAGGAAAAAAGGGGCGCCCAGCAGTGCGGTGATGGCGCCAATGGGAATTTCACGGGCAGGCAGCAGCGTTCTGGCCGCCAGATCGCAAAGCACCAGGAAAGTGCCGCCGGTCAGGGCGCTGGCGGGCAGTACTTTTTTGTGGACGGCGCCAAACCAGCGGCGGACAATATGGGGTACGATCAGGTCCACAAATCCGATAATGCCCACAAATGCCACTGCCGTACCGGTAAGGGCCGCTATGGCGGCCAGCAGGATACGCTTAAGTTTTAGCAGATCCACGCCCATTGCCCGGGCTGATTCCTCTCCAAATGTCATTACATCCAGCTCCCTGGAATAATACATAAAGAACAGGAGTCCCATAACTGCCGCCGGGGCCAGTACTCTTACAGCGTTCCATTCTTTCATGGAAAAGCTGCCTGACATCCACAGCTGGATGCGCTGGGCGCTGGATGGCGAGCTGGCTGCCAGAAGGTTCATCACGGCGTTACAGAACAGGGAAAATACAGTGCCCACTAAGATAATGGTAACATTAGACACACCCCTGTCCAGACGTGAGGACAAAAAGATTACCAGAAATACGGTGGCCAGGGCGAACCCCAGACTGACGCCCGGCAGCAGGATTGTGCCGGCGCCTGCTGCGGTCAGTTCGAAGGTAATGACAATGGCGGCGCCCAGCCCGGCTCCGGCGGATATGCCAAGGCCAAAGGGAGAGGCCAGCGGGTTCTGCAGGATGGACTGGGTGACTGTGCCGCTGACTGCCAGCGCCGCACCGGTAAGAAACGCCAGAATAACCCGTGGCAGACGCATATCAGACACCATGGCCGGATAGCTGGCTGGCAGGGAGGCGGGCAGCGGCGTGTGGAACAGCCGGTTTAAAATAACGGCCAGGATGTCTCCCGGGGCCACATACACACTGCCCGTGCCGATGCCCAGAAGCAGTGCGGCCAGCGCCGCAATAAGCAGCACAATCATTTTTTTATAATATTTCATCTGGACTGATAATAATCCGGATAGAGAATTTCAGCCATCTGGCGCATGGCTTTTATAATGTTATGGTTTGGCTGGGAAGAAGCGTTATTATCTACCGGATGGACATTTTTATTTTTAATTGCGGAAATTCCGGCCCAGCCATCACGGTCAAGGATTTCCTGTACAGGGTCGTCTGTATAGGTTACATTTGTAAATATGACGTCCGGATTGGCGGCTGCCACTGTTTCACCTTCCACGGTAATCCAGCCTTCCTGGTCTGCCAGTATATTTTCAGCGCCTATCAGTTCTATCATTTCATTCAGATAGACATTGTTGCCAAAGCTGTACATATCCGGAGCAGGGGCAATTTCAAAATAGACCCGTTTTCTCTCATTCTGCGGGATTTTTTTTGCGGTATCGGTCAGTTCTTTCAGCTGACTGTCAAAATCTTCCAGCAGAGTGCCGCCCGCTTTTGAGGCGTCCAGGGCGGAGGCGAGAAATTCAATATCGCTGCGGATGTCAGCGATGCTGTCGCTGTTTGGAACACAGATCACACAGCAGCCGGCGTCAGTCAGCGCCTGGTAGGGTGATTCCTGATCGTAGAGAGTCAGGTTTGAGGTCAGCAGCATATCCGGAGCCAGGGCTGCCAGCTGTTCCATGTCAGGATTTGATGTATCAAAGACGGGAATATCCTCTGGCAGTCCTTCCAGTCCTTCGCTGTAGGTATCGCAGCCTGTGATCTTGTCTCCCATGCCAAGGGCTGTCACAATCTGCGTCAGCGAAGGGGCCAGTACAACAATGGACTCTGTCTGCTGCGGAAGCGTGATTTCTGTTCCGTCCGGATCTTTTATGGTGCGTCTTTCAGGCTGTCCGCTGTTTTTTTCACCATCGGCGTCTGTCTGACTGTTCTGTGTGTCTGTTCCGCCGCCTTCTGCATCAGTATCAGTATCGTCTGTGCCTGTATTGCCGCTGTCAGATACCAGGGACTGGCTGCTGTTTCGCGGTTTGCCGCCAGTACCGCCGCAGGCACACAGCGTCAGCATTGTGACAGCGGTGAGGATAGATATAAGTTTCTTTTTCATCATGATTCTCCTTTCGTATTGCGGGACAGGACAGGGAAACGGTATTGTTCTTCCACAGGACAGTTTCATCCGGTCAGTCCGGGCGGTGTTTTCGGGAGGACGCTTTTTCCCATAAAGTAAAAAAGCGCCCATTCACTCTGGAAGGGCGCCCACACGAAATACATCCTGCGGAGACTGACTGCCGCGGCTGGTGTATGCACAAGTCCATCAATCGTGAATTTGTACCAGACAGAAACAGCGAACCGGCTTAATGCATGCTGTGTGCTTTCCCGTACCAGGATGTATGAGGCGTTTCTTCCATAATAAATAATTCTAATTAATAATTCCATGGTCAATTATTTTATAGTCAATAAAATAATCCATACATTCTTCTGGCTGGGACAGACGCATATTACGGTGGCGGGACCGTGCGGGATTCTCACCCGTCTTCTCTGTGTTTTTTCTGCCCGTCTGCCGGCAGTAAGTATGTACGTCTGCCACGGCCTTTCAAAAGCCGGAAATAAAGACGCTGCCAGCATTATTATGTTATTTTTTTTGTTACTGAATCTGCGAATGAAAGTCCGTCGTCTGCGGCGGCTGTCAGTGATCTTATCATTTAACGTCATCAGCAAAGTTATTTTAATAGTAAGTGAGTTTTCCGGGATTGTCAACCGGTAAAGTCTTGTTTGTAATATATTTCCGGATATACCAGCAATATTTTGCTGGTAATATTTTGTCCCGGACAGGTTTAATGCCAGAAAAATGCTGGGAAAAAAAAGAATTGTATGAACAGGATTTGTTTGTTATAATAAAAACATTACCAATTATCCAGACGGGCCATGGACGACAGCGGCCATGGGGGATAATAGAAAAATGAACAGCGCTTTTGCGGGCGTTGTGGCGCAATTTTTTCCGGGGGATGGGATTTTATGCTGAAAGAATCGAAAAACATATCTGATTATCTTGATATCGGCTTTCTTCAGATGCTGCAGGATAATTGTTCCAAGGCCCTGGGGCTGGCCTTTGTGATGGTGGATTACCGGGGATGCCCCATTACGCATTATAGCGGTTTTACACCTTACTGCCGGCTGGGACGCAGGCACCAGGACTTTTTCGAGATGTGCAAGCAGTGCGATGCCCACGGCGGCCTTCAGGCTGTAATTACCGGCCAGCCCTATATTTACCGTTGTCATGCGGGGCTGGTGGATTTTGCGCTGCCACTTATTTGTGACGGTACTTATGTGGGTTCGCTGATGGGAGGCCAGATACGGCTCAGCAGGGAGGAAGAGGCGGGGCTGGAACGCATCCTGCCGGTAGAAACGGACTGGCGCAGGGATCAGGCGATGAATGAGGCTTACAACAAGATGCAGACTGTTTCTTATGAAAAGGTAAAGTCAGCCGTAACCCTGCTGCGGGATTTGATACTGTTAATGATTCAGAACGACGGACCGGCCAGCCGGATTACGGTAAACGCAGACAATATGGATCCACGGCAGCCGGACCGGCCGGCGCAGGGAGAGGATTCGCCGCCGCAGTCCGTGGAAAAAGTGTTTATGGAAAAAAAGGCTGTGAAAAAAACGCCTGTGGAGCGGGAAGCGGGCCGTAAGAATTTTCCGGCGGAGTTTTCTTTTAAAAGAAGTGAAACTGAAAGGATGAAGCAGCATGGAAGGCTGCGTTATTTTTACTTCGTGATGAATATTATTACCCAGCTGGCATATCAGGAAAAAGCAGCCGGAACCGGGGCTGTGGCTTATGATTTTGCGGATGTCATGCGCTATATGACAGAATCAGACCAGGAGATATCCACACTGGGAGAGGAATTAAGTTATGTGGGGGCATTGCTGCGTATCCAGAAAGCGTGGGTGGGGGACGCACTGCGATACAGCATATCCGTACCAGAACAGTATGGGAGCGTGAATTGTCCGTATATGGTGCTGGAGCCGCTGGCGGAGCTGGCTGCCAGCGGATGTGAGACCGGGCGGACCCGTGAAATTGAAATCTCTGTCCGTGAGGAACAGGGGGACCTGCTGGTCCGGGTAGCCAGTAATTATGGGATGACGCTGGAACAGATGGACGCCCGTCCGGACGGAGCGTCCAAAGAGGAGGGCTTTTCCCTGCGTGATTCGGACCAGAGTCTGAAACGGATCTTCGGCAGGCGCTACGGTCTTTCTGTGACCGGGGGAAAAGAAGGACACATGGGAAACACGGTCTGTTTCCGTCTGCCGTTGAAAAAAGACAGATGACTTTTATTTTATATCATGCGAAAGGAACTGCCCGGATACGTTCAGGTCCGGACCGGGAGAACCGGATACAAAGGGCAGGGACTGCCTGCGCAAAGGGCATACCGGAATCCGTGTGCCCGCTGTGCGAAGGAGAAGGAGGGGTATGGCGGATGGGACAGATTTTAGTACTGAATGAAAACCGGCTGGAGCGGGAGATTACCAAAAGCATTCTGGCGGAGGGACTGGAATCTCCGGAGATCGTCCTTGCGCCGGCAGAAGAACCGGCCATGAAACTGCTGCGGAAGGGCAGTGTGGATCTGCTGATTGCGGATGTGCCCAAATTCGACCTGCGCCGTTGTGATATGATGGCACAGGCCAGGCAGGTGTCGCCGGACACACCGGTTCTGGTGACTTCCTCAGGTATCCGTGCCGATATCGCTCCTCATGTGTGGCGGCTGGGCCTGCAGGATTATCTGCTTAAGCCCTGTCGCCCGGCCTGGCTGCGGGCGCTGAAACGGGATGTCCGCACTGCGCCGGACGGCAGGGAAGACCAGAGACGGGAGCGGTATCTGAAGCTGCTGGCGGAACAGATGAGAGCGTTCTGTTACAAAAAGTGCACGGAAATCGCAAAAGATTACCTTGATTCTCTTCATAAAGAAATACATAATGAAAGCGTTATCCGGTTCCAGGTGCTCCGGTTTGCCGGGGGACTCGTACAGATGGGAGATCCCCTGGGCAGTAAGGTCCAGATGAGGCTGGCGGGTATTCTGGAACGGTTCAGGCTCCGGTTTGGCCAGCAGGTGCAAAAATATGGGGCTTATCTTGTGCTGGAAAAGATGCTGAACGTTATCTTTGATGTTTTTGATGAAGACCGCAGCTATCAGATCAGCAGCTGGCAGAAAGTCCTGAATTATATTGACCGCAACATCCGGGAAGGCATCAGCCTGGATCAGGCGGCGGATTATGCGAATATGAGTTCGTATTATTTCAGCAGGTTTTTAAAAAAAATTACCGGTGTCAATTTTATTACTTATGTGACAGACTGCAAAATTGCGGTGGCGAGGGAAATGCTGGAGAATACGGATATGCCTGTCATCAGCATTGCCTGCGAGCTTTCTTATAATGAGGCCAATTATTTAAGCAAAGTGTTTAAACGTAAGATGGGCATGACGCCTACGGAGTACTGGGAGCTTCGCTGTGGTGCGGCGGCCTGTGCGAAAACGTAAACGGCAAAGGAACGGTCTGCTGCTGGAACCGGACTGTTGTAATGTGCGGCTTTTCTGCTGCGTATCGGGCCGCAGAGGGCTGCGGCAGAATGGAGGTCAGGATGCAGGAATTCAGTTTCAGTACCAGGATATTTTTTGGGGAGGGCGCCCTGGAGCGGCTGCGCAGGGTAAAAGACCGGAGGGTTCTTATTGTTACGGACCGTTTTATGGCGCAGACCGGGGCGGTGGACCGGGTGGCCGCCCATCTGACCGGGTGCGAGGTGCGGGTGTTTGATAAAGTGGTGCCCGATCCGCCGGTGGAGGTGGTGACTGCGGGTGTCGAGGCTTTTGTGGAGTGTCAGGCACAGACGGTGATCGCTGTAGGCGGAGGCTCCACCATAGACGCCGCAAAAGCGATCCGGGCCGTTGCCGGACAGATTCCCGGTGTAGAGACAGACCGGATGGAATGTTTTGCTGTGCCGACCACCAGCGGTACGGGCTCTGAGGTCACGGACTATGCCGTGATTACCGACAGCGCAAAAGGCATTAAGTATCCGCTGGACAGTCAGGCGCTGCGTCCTCCGGTGGCGATTCTGGATCCGGAGCTTACGGCCAGCGCCCCGTTTTCTGTAACGGCGGATGCGGGCATGGATGCGCTGACCCACGCCCTGGAGGCTTATGTATCAGTAAATGCCAGCGATTTTTCTGATGCCATGTGCGAAAAAGCGGTGTCACTGGTGTTTCGTTTTCTTCCCCTGGCTTTCCGGGATGGGGGAAATCTGACGGCAAGGACAAAGATGCAGAATGCTTCCTGCATGGCAGGGCTGGCGTTTAACTCCGCAGGTCTTGGCATATGCCACAGCCTTGCCCATGCCATTGGCGGCAGACTGCATATTGCCCACGGGCGGGTGAATGCCATGCTCCTGCCAAAGGTTCTGGCGTTTAACGCGGATCTGTCCCATGTGACGGATGGCGCATACAGCCTGGCAGCCAGAAAATATCAGCGGATTGCGAAAATTCTGGATTTACCCGCCGCCAGTGTCCGGCTGGGTGTGTCCAGTCTGATCCGTGAGACGGAGCGGCTGAACCATACGCTGAAAATACCTTCCACGCTCCGGGAGTGGGGCGCAGATCCGGCAAAGGTCCGGGAAATGCGCCGGGATCTTGCAGACGCAGCCCTTGCGGATGTTACCTGTGCCACCAGTCCACGCAGGGCGGACAGGAAAAGTCTGGCGGCACTGATGGATCAGGTGACAGGTTAACGGAGCGTGTCTTCCGGGTATGGATGAAAACAGATAAATACAGATAAATACAGAGATCCCAGGCCGGCGGCCCTGCCATTACAGGCAGGGCTGCTTTTTTTACTTTACAGGAAAAATATCCTGTAAAATAAAACCCCTCCGGGGAGGATCGTACTGCGGCTGGGGGGAAGATGCTCCCATGCGGCGGAAGGGAAAATGCTGCAGAGGCAGCCCACCGCAGGCGTAGTATCCGGCGAAGCCGGATACTTTTTTACTCTATAGGAAAGATCGTCCTATAGAGTAAAACCCTCCGGGAGGATCACACTGCGTCGGAGAGGAAAATGCTGCCAGTGCAGCCCGCCGCAGGCGTAGTATCCGGCAAAGCCGGATACTTTTTATACTACAGGAAAGCGCCGGGGTTGTGCAATATTCACAAAGAGGATGACAAAAAAATCTCTTATTACGACAAGAAAGTACAAGCGGCATTTTAGTATAATAAATGGCAGATACAAATTAACCAATTGCGTGCGTATGCCGGTCAGTATATTTTGGCATAAATGCGGGAATCCATGATGCCGTACGGAGATATATGGCACAACAGGATCATGGAATACAGGACTGACGGGTGCGCCGCTGACTATTACAAGGACAAGGAGGAATCAGAATGCAAAGAGAAGCCCTTGGTATGGTGGAGACAAAAGGACTGACAGGCGCCATTGAGGCTGCGGACGCCATGGTCAAATCCGCGAATGTGGCATTGGTCGGCTATGAGAAAATCGGGTCCGGACTGGTTACTGTTATGGTACGTGGTGATGTGGGCGCAGTTAAGGCATCTGTGGATGCCGGATCCATCGCCGCGGAAAAAGTCGGTACGGTTGTCTCCTGTCACGTGATCCCGAGACCGCATACGGATGTGGAGAAGATCCTTCCACATATGGAATAATCCGGGATTCGTGGAGGAAACCCGCCACCTTTAAAAGAACGTTAAAAAGGCAAAAATTAATTTTGGAGGGATAACACATGGATGAACTTACCAACAACATCATGGAAGAGGTTATGAAGAGGCTGGGCGCCGCGGCAGCGCCGGTTTCTCCGGACAGATGCTGTGAAGAGGCCGCACCGGCAGCGGCGCCGGCCTGCAGCCTGACGGAATTTGTAGGTACGGCAATGGGCCATACGATTGGTCTGGTGATTGCCAACGTGGATCATCAGGTACATGAGGCGCTTAAAATAGATCCGAAATACCGTGCCATTGGTATTATCAGCGACCGGGTAGGTGCGGGACCGCAGATATTTGCGGCTGACGAAGCGGTAAAAGCTACTAACAGTGAATGTCTTCTGGTAGAGTGCCCACGTGACACCGAGGGAGGCGCCGGCCATGGCTCACTGATCATTTTCGGGGCTGAGGACGTATCAGATGCCCGCCGTGCGGTGGAAGTCTGCCTGCGGGAGATTCCACGTACAATGGGCGATGTGTACGGCAACAGCGCCGGACATCTGGAGTTCCAGTACAGCGCCCGTGCTTCCTATGTACTGAACAAAGTCTGGGGTGCGCCTCTTGGCAAGGCTTTTGGCATTACAGTAGGAGCGCCGGCGGGTATTGGCGTAGTCCTGGCCGATGCGGCTTCCAAGGCTGCCACCATTGACGCTGTAACCATCGCCACACCGGGTAACGGCGGAACCAGCTTTTCCAATGAAGTGAACTATTTCTTCTCCGGTGATTCCGGCGCTGTCAAACAGGCGATTATCGCGGCACGGGATGTTGGGCTTCAGCTGTTAAAGACACTGGCGCCGGATGAGGAACTGAAATCAACTACCACCCCTTACATTCTTTAATCAGGAAGGAGCTGTAACATATGAAATCAAAGCGTTTTGAAGTGTTGGCGTCCCGTCCGGTCAATCAGGACGGTTATGTCAGGGAGTGGCCGGAAGTCGGTCTGATTGCCATGAACAGCCCTTTTGATCCGACTCCTGGTATTAAAATAGAGAATGGGCGTGTCACTGAGCTGGATGGAAAGACCCGTGCTGAATTTGATATGCTGGATACTTTTATTGCGGACCATGCCATCCGCCTGGAAAATGCGGAAAAGGCCATGGCCATGGATTCACTGGAAATTGCCCGTAAAATTGTGGATATCAATGTATCCCGCAAGGAAATCCTGGATATTACACTTTCGATTACCCCGGCAAAACTGACTGAGGTTGTAGGCAAGATGACCATTGTGGAAATCATGATGGGTATGTCCAAGATGCGTGCCCGTCTGATGCCGGCCAACCAGTGCCATGTTACAAACGTTAAGGATAATCCGGTGCAGATAGCGGCAGATGCGGCAGAAGCCGGTGTCCGTGGTTTTGCGGAGATGGAGACGACGGTGGGCATTGCCAGGTATGCGCCGTTTAACGCCATTGCCATTATGGTAGGCGCACAGGTGGGACGTCCGGGCGTTATGACACAGTGTGCACTGGAAGAGGCTACAGAGCTGATGCTTGGTATGCGTGGGTTTACCACTTATGCGGAGACCATTTCTGTATACGGTACAGAACCGGTATTTATGGACGGTGACGATACCCCTTATTCCAAGGCGTTCCTGGCCAGCTGTTATGCCAGCCGTGGCCTTAAGATGCGCTTTACTTCGGGGACCGGTTCTGAAGTCCAGATGGGTTATGCCGAAGGGAAATCCATGCTGTATCTGGAGGCACGCTGCCTTGCGATTACCAAAGGCGCCGGCGTGCAGGGAACGCAGAACGGTTCGGTATCCTGCGTAGGCGTACCGGCGGCGGTGCCGGGAGGTATCCGTGCCATTGCCGCAGAGAACCTGATCGCCATGCTGCTGGATCTTGAGTCCACTACATCCAACGACCAGACCTTTACCCATTCAGATCTGCGCCGTGTGGCCCGCAGTGTGCCGCAGTTTTTCTCTGGCACTGACTATATCTGTTCCGGGTATTCTGCTACGCCAAACTATGACAATATGTTTGCCGGTTCCAACTGGGATGCGGAAGACTATGACGACTGGAACATTCTCCAGCGTGATATGAAAATCGACGGCGGCCTTCAGCCTGTACGTGAGGAAGACGTGATCAAAGCCCGCAACAAAGCGGCACGGGCGCTTCAGGGGCTGTTCCGTGAACTGGGACTGCCGCCTGTTACAGACGAGGAAGTGGAAGCGGCTACATATGCCAACGGCTCCAACGATATGCCGGACCGTAATGTCAACGAAGATTTAAAGGCCATTGAGGAGATGATGGCACGCAGGGTAACAGGCGTGGATTTCGTAAAGGCTCTCGACAAGGCCGGGTTCCCGGATGTGGCACAGAATATTTACAATATGCTTCGCCAGAAGGTGGCAGGTGACTATCTCCATACAGCTTCAATTTTTGGGGACAATTTCCATGTATTGTCCGCCGTCAATGCGCCTAATGATTACCACGGGCCGATGACCGGTTACCAGATCAGCGAGGAAAGATGGAAACAGATTAGTGATATACCGAATGCCATCCGGCCGGAAGACATTTAAGAAGGAGGCGTGACAGACATGACTTTTGACGAAAAAACACTGCGTAGTGTTATTGAAGAAGTAATCAGGGAGATGGCCGGTCAGACGGCGTCCGCAGCAGCCGGACAGGCGCCTGCGCCAGCTGCGTCCGCACCTGTAAACAAGTCCGTATCCGGCAGGATGACCCTGACAGAACAGGGCGATGCGCCAAAGGGAGTGGCTCCCGACGAGGTAGTGATCGGACTGGCGCCTGCTTTTGGCATTCACCAGACGGAGACGATTATTCATCAGCCGCATGACAAAGTACTGCGTGAAATCATTGCCGGAATCGAGGAGGAAGGGCTCAGATGGCGTGTGATCCGTGTATACCGTACCTCTGACGTTTCTTTTATCGCTCATGACGCTGCGGAGTATGCGGGCTCGGGAATCGGCATCGGAATCCAGTCCAAGGGTACTACAGTCATCCACCAGAAAGATCTTGCGCCGCTTAGCAACCTGGAGCTGTTTTCACAGGCTCCGCTGATCGAGATGGAAACATTCCGCCAGATAGGAAAGAACGCCGCCAAATACGCGAAAGGCGAGGCTCCTACGCCAGTGCCGGTGCGCAATGACCAGATGGCACGTCCGACGTATCAGGCGATTGCGGCGTTGTTGCATATAAAAGAAACCGAGCATGTGGACAACGAAAAGCGACCTCAGGCTGTCGCTGTTTCATTCAGATGAAAGGAGGCAGAATCGTGGATCAGGAACTTTTAATGAAACAGATTGTAGAACAGGTCATGCAGAGCATGAAAAACAGCGGGGCCGTACCAGCGCCTGATGCTTCTGCCAGCGGCAGGATCACAGCGGAGAATTATCCGCTGTCTGAAAACATGGCGGATAAAATAAAGACGCCTACCGGCAAACCGTTTAACTCCCTGAGCTATGAAAAAGTAATTTCCGGCGATATTACCGCAGATGATATGCGTATTTCCCCGGAAACACTGGAGATGCAGGCCCAGGTGGCGGAATCTGTCAACCGTGAGGCGTTTGCGGGCAACCTGCGCCGTGCGGCGGAACTCATATCTGTGCCGGATGACCGTCTGCTGGAGATTTATAACGCATTGCGTCCTTACCGTTCAGGCAAACAGGAACTGCTGGATATTGCCAGTGAACTGGAACAGAAATATGGCGCCAGGACAGCGGCTGCCCTGGTCCGTGAAGCGGCTGACGTTTATGAACAAAGAGGCAGACTGAAGAAATTCTAGGATTCTGAAAACGGCGGACGGGCTGGTCTGCCGCAGAATCCGGCATAAGTCAGGAGGTTCCACTATGAAAATTGTTGCAGGCATCGATATAGGAAATGCGACAACGGAAACAGCCCTGGCACGTATTGACGGGAACCGGACAGAGTTTCTGGCCAGCGGTACAGTATCCACAACAGGCATCAAGGGAACCGGGCAGAACATCAATGGCGTGGTCCATTCCCTGACCAGTGCGCTGGAAAAGGCGGGTATGGAGCTTTCCGGCCTTTCGCAAGTCTGTCTGAACGAGGCGGCGCCGGTCATCGGAGATGTGGCAATGGAAACCATCACAGAGACCATTATTACAGAATCCACCATGATCGGACATAATCCCGCCACACCCGGAGGTATGGGCACAGGCGTGGGAGAGACGGTTCTGGTCACGCAGCTTGCTACTGCGGCGGGTGGAAAAGACTATATTGTAGTAGTGCCCGCCAGTGTGGATTTTGAAGACGCCGCAAGGCTGATTAATGAAGGCTCCGGGGAAACGGGACAGGTAACGGCTGCCATTGTCCAGCGGGATGACGGCGTGCTGATTCACAACCGTCTGCGCCGTAAGATTCCCATTGTGGATGAAGTGGCCCTGGTAGACAAAGTTCCCCTGGGAATGCGCTGCGCCGTGGAAGTGGCCGGTGTGGGCGGCGTGGTGGAAGTGCTTTCCAATCCGTACGGAATTGCCACGCTGTTTGGACTGTCCCCGGAGGAAACAAAACAGGTGGTACCCATTGCCCGTGCGTTAATCGGTAATCGTTCCGCCGTGGTCATCAAGACTCCCGCAGGTGATGTCAGGGAGCGGAAAATACCTGCGGGCATGATTGAATTTTATGGCCAGAACCGGACGGTAAAGGTGGATGTGGACGCAGGAGGCGAAAAGATTATGCAGGCTGTGGAATCCCTGCCTGTGCTGGAGGATGTGCGGGGAGAGCCCGGGACGAATGCGGGCGGTATGCTGGAAAAAGTCCGCCAGGTCATGGCGAATCTGACCAGCCAGCATCCCGGGGATATTCATATCCAGGATCTGCTGGCGGTAGATACGTTTACGCCGCAGAAAGTACAGGGGGGCCTGGCAAATGAGTTTTCACAGGAGAACGCCGTAGGTATCGCAGCCATGGTCAGGGCGGACCGGCTCCAGATGGAGGCCATAGCCGCAAAATTTTCAGGGCAGATTGGCATTCCTGTAAGGGTCGGGGGCGTGGAGGCTGATATGGCCATCCGTGGCGCACTGACCACGCCCGGCACGAACAGGCCGCTGGCGATTCTGGATATGGGCGCAGGCTCCACAGATGCGTCCATTATCAGCCAGAATGGGGAAATCCATTCCATCCATCTGGCAGGTGCGGGCAATATGGTAACGCTGCTGATCCAGTCGGAAATGGGTCTGGACAGTTTTGAAATTGCGGAAGATGTAAAGAAATACCCGCTGGCCAGAGTAGAAAGCTTTTTCCATATCCGGCATGAGAACGGTACGGTGGAATTTTTCCAGGAGCCGCTGGACCCGGGTATTTTTGCCAGGACAGTGATCCTGAAAGAGGGCGCCATGATTCCTCTGGAAGGCGACTGGTCCATGGAAAAAATCCGGCTCATCCGCCGTCAGGCCAAGCAGAAAGTATTTGTCACAAATGCCCTGCGTGCGCTGGCGAGGGTCAGTCCCACCGGCAATGTAAGGGATATCCAGTTTGTGGTGCTGGTAGGAGGTTCTGCCCTGGATTTTGAAGTGCCGCAGATGGTGACGGATGCGCTGTCACAGTATAAAGTCGTAGCTGGACGGGGCAATATCCGTGGCACGGAAGGTCCCCGCAATGCGGTGGCCACAGGACTGGTGCTTTCCCTGGCGGAAAGGGGGGAGCTGGCATGAATACAGACCGGATCACAATGACGAAACCCACAGTAACTGTGGTACGCAGACTGGAGGTGCCGGAGCCTGCATTACAACAGCTGCTTTACGGGCTGGAGGAAGAGGGGATTCCCTGGGATATACGGACACAGACAGACGGGGACGCTCCGGAGCTGGCCTGGGAAGGCGCCCGGGCTTCCCGTCTGGGTGTGGGTGTGGGAATGGACGGACAGACTGCGGCGCTGCAGATTTCAAAAATGGACCGGAACCGTCCGCTGTACCGGATTCCGGTCCGGTTACAGGAACAGGTGCGTATCCTTGGAGCCAATGCGGCACGGCTGGTGAAAAAACTGCCGCTAAAGCCGCTGGAAGGGAGGTGAGGGCATGAAGCAGAGTTTAGGACTGATAGAGACGGAAGGTCTGGCGGCCGGCATTGAGGCAGCGGACGCAGCCGTAAAATCTGCCAGCGTGGAACTAATCGGTTATGAGCTGACAAAGGGCGGAGGCTGGATCACCATAAAAATCCAGGGAGGCGTGGGGGCAGTGAAAGCCGCTGTGGACGCGGCGAAAATGGCGGCAGCCAGGGTAAACCGGGTAGTAAGTACCAGAGTCATTCCCCGTCCTTCCGCCGGACTTGACATGCTGGTGCGTAATCCGGATACTATAGGGTCGTGGCCGCCGGAAGGGCCGGATATGCCAGAGCCTCCCACTCCGCCGGAACATCCGGCAGCGGCAAAAGAGGAACTGACAGACACACCAGTACCAGCACCGGCAGATACAGAGACATCCCTGCCCGCAGATGAGAAAACAACAGAAACGCAGACAGAAGCGTCTGTATCCGCAAATGAGAAAACAACAGAAACGCAGACAGAAGCGTCTGTGCCCGCGGATGAGAAAACAACAGAAATACAGACAGAAGCATTCCCGGCGGCGTACGGGGGAGCAACGGAAACGCAGACAGAAGCATTCCCGGCGACGGAAGGAGAAGGAGCGCAGACACAGACAGAGTCATCCCCGTCTGCGGATATGAAAGCTTCCGGAAAGAAAGCAGGATCATCCATTCCGGCGGATGTGGACGCATCTGAAACGAAAACGGATGTAACAGCATTGTCAGACGTGGACGCACCGGAAGAGAAAGCAGGGTTGCCTTCAGGCACAGAACCGTCTTTGGACATAACAGAAGCTCCGGTGCCGGAAGGGCTGGAAGAAATGTCTGTGGACACGCTGGAAGGGCAGACACCCGATCCGGATCATCCGGAGACGGAAGAGGGGGAAGCTGCAAAAGAGCGGAAATCCCGGACGCCTGCGGCGGCAAGGCCGGTCAGACGGACAGCGGCCCCAAAAGGGCGTAAGGGAGGCAGACGCAGCAATAAGCATGAGACTACAGAACAGGACAGATAGGAGGAAATCGTTATGGGAGAAGCTCTTGGCATGATTGAGACAAAGGGCCTTGTGGGAGCGGTTGAAGCCGCCGATGCCATGACAAAATCAGCGAATGTGACGCTGATCGGATATGAAAAAATTGGTTCCGGACTGGTGACGGTTATGGTCCGTGGCGATGTGGGCGCTGTCAAGGCATCCGTGGATGCCGGTGCGGCCGCCGCGGAAAAAGTAGGTGAGATTGTATCACAGCACGTGATTCCAAGACCGCACACAGATGTGGAGAAAATCCTGCCTAAGAATCTGTGAGAGGAGAGATAATTCGTGGAGAAAAGCCAATACACGCAGGAAGAGTTCCTGCGCCTTGTGGTGAGGCTGGTGGTGGAAGAATTGCTAAGATGGGAGCGTTCCGTTCCCGTGGGCATTTCCAACCGCCATATTCATCTGAACCGGGCAGATATGGATATCCTGTTCGGGCCCGGCAGCAGTCTGACACCGGTAAAAGATCTGCAGCCAGGACAATTTGCCGCCGCAGAGACGGTGACGCTGCTGGGACCGGAAGGTACGCTGAAACGTGTACGTGTGCTTGGCCCTCTGCGCAATGAATCCCAGGTGGAAATTTCCATAGGAGACAGTTTTGTGCTTGGCGTATACCCTCCTGTCCGGGAATCCGGTAAGCTGGAGGGAACACCGGGCATAAAAGTGCTTGGTCCGAAAGGGGAAGTGGAGCTGAAGCGGGGAGTGATCGCCGCTTTACGCCATATTCATCTGGACCCGGCAACCGCAGAACATATGGGCGTACATGACAGTCAGATTGTCCGGGTAGAAACAAAGGGCCAGAGAAGCGCAGTGCTGAACAATGTACTGCTGCGGGTTTCTGAAAATTTTGCGCCTGAGATGCATATTGACGTGGAAGAAGCTAATGCCCTGGGCATAAAAAATGGAGACCGGGTATCTGTCATTGCGGATTAAAGGCAGTGGAGGAAGCGCATATGGGTTGTAATATAACGCAGTGCAATGAGACGCTGCTGGAATTTGAACGTCTGATCAAAGACGGTGGAAAAAAGGACTGGGAAGGCACACTGCGCACGGGAGTGGATCTGGGCACCGCAAACATTGTCCTGGCAGTGGTGGATGAAAAAGACCAGCCGGTGGCCGGCGCCACATATCCTTCCACAGTAGTCCGGGACGGCATTGTGGTGGATTATATAGGAGCCGTGCAGGCTGTGACAAAACTCAAAGACCAGCTGGAAGAACTGCTGGGCGAACCACTGGATGCGGGAGCCTGCGCAATTCCGCCGGGCATTCTGGAAGGCAATATAAAAGCTATTGGCAATGTGGCGGAGTCGGCCGGTTTCCGGCTGACCGGAATTGTAGATGAACCTACGGCGGCCGCTGCCGTACTTGGCATTACAGACGGTGCGGTGGTAGACGTAGGCGGAGGAACGACAGGAATCAGTATTCTGGAAAACGGAAAAGTCATATATACAGCGGACGAGCCCACAGGCGGCACCCATATGACGCTGGTGCTGGCGGGGTTTTACGGATACAGCATACAGGAAGCGGAACTGATAAAACGTGATCCGGCCAGGGAGGAAGATGTATTTCCGATTATAAAGCCGGTGGTGGAAAAGATGGCTGCGATTGTGAAACGGAGTCTGGAAGAATACCCTGTGGACACTGTTTATGTGGCAGGCGGAGCATGCTGTTTTAACCAGTTTGAGTCTGTATTTGAAAAATATCTGGGTACTCCTGTGGTAAAGCCGGTGGCGCCGCTTCTGGTGACGCCCCTGGGGATTGCCATGAAATGTACCGCCTGAGGAGGTGAGGGCGTTGGGAAAGCAGCAATACAATGTTCACGGAATCATGGCGCAGATACTTGCTGAGCGGGTGATACAAAAACTTCTGGAACGGCAGAAACGGGCGCTGGTAGTCTGTACCGGTTCGGATATGGGGCTGGAAGCAGGGCTGGAGAGCCTGCGTATGCTGCGTCTTCAGGAAGGATTTTCCTACCGGGTGCTTTTAAGCCGCAGCGCCGCAGAAATACTGGACACACAGGCGGTACGTCTGGCGCTGGAGCCGGAAGAATTCTGGATCGGAAAGCCCCCGGAGCCGCCGGAAATACTGACTGCCCGGTATGATACAGTTCTGGTTCCTGCCATGACCGTAAATACAGCGGCACATGTGGCCGCATGCATGGCGGATACTCCGGCTGCGGCCATAATACTGGACAGTCTGATGTGTGGGAAAAATGTGGTGGTGGCTGTGGACGGCTGCTGTCCGGACAATCCCGGGCGTATACAAGGAGGGTTTCGAATGACGCCGGCCCTTAGGGAAAAGCTGTTAAAAAACAAAGAGACGCTGAGGGACTATGGCGCAGTGCTTACCACATCAGACCAGCTGGGGAAGGCGGCGCTAAAAGCGGTTACGGATTTTATGACGGTACAGGCGCCTGCCAGACCAGAACCAGATGCTGCGGGCAGGATGGAAACAAAGTCCCCGGGCGCTTTTTCGCAGCGGACAGTTTCCGGAAAGTTCCGTGCGGCGCTGGAAGGCCGGGTATTTGGCGCAAAGCATATAAAGTCTTATCCCGACGGGGCTGTCATTGTGGTTCCCGGGCGGACAATTGTTACCCAGCTGGCGCTGGATGAGGCCCGCAGGCGGCACATCTGCATAGAAACTGAAGCAGACTGATTGATGAGGCAGGTGAAAATATATTATGTATCTGGGAAGAGTAATTGGAACGGTAGTTTCTACCAGCAAAAACGAGAATCTGACTGGAATGAAGCTTCTGATGGTTGAAAAACTGACCGAACGTCTGGAGCGGGAAGGGACGACCGAAATTGCCGTGGATTCTGTAGGGGCCGGTACGGGTGAAATTGTAATTGTCTGTAAGGGCAGTTCCGCCCGCTATGTGTTTGATAATGGCCAGGCCCCGGTGGATACGTCCATTGTGGGTATCGTAGATACGGTGGAGGTGAGCTGATGGCGAATTTGTATACAAAAACCGGCGATAAGGGCCAGACCAGCCTGGCAGGCGGAACAAGGATCAGCAAATCAGATCTTCAGGTAGAGTGTTACGGCACCATTGATGAGGCCAATTCCATGCTGGGACTGGCCCGCTGCGGCACATGCCAGGAGTATATCCGTTCCACTGTGTACCAGATCCAGGGGAGGCTGTTTTCCCTGGGGGCGGAGCTGGCCAGTGACAGCGGGAGCGCTTCTAAAATGAAGGATCTGATTTCCGCAGAGGATGTGGCGTTTCTGGAGCGGGTGGTGGATACGTGTACAGAGACTACGGGAAAGATGACCCATTTTGTAATTCCCGGTGTGGATCAGGCGTCTTCGGCCCTGCATGTGGCCCGGACGATTGTGCGGCGTGCGGAACGGCGTCTGGTGGAGCTTTCGGCAGGCCGTCCGGTGCGGGAAGAGCTGATGCGCTATGTTAACCGTCTGTCAGATGCGATTTATGCCATGGCCCGTCTCCAGGAAGAGACTGTGGCCTGGACGCAGATGAAAGAAAAAGTAACAGATATGGTAAAGGATGCGCTGGCAGGTCAGGGAAATGTTCTGCCTCCGCTATCCATGCGGGTATTGAGATACATGGCGGACAGGGCTGGGGAAAAAGCACGCCAGATTGGCGCTGCGATCGTGTTTTCCGCTGTGGACAGCGGGGGAAACCTGCTGTTGCTGGAGCGTATGGAAGGTGCGCTTCCAGGCAGTGTGGAAGTGTCGACCGGCAAGGCTTATACCGCTAATGCGTTCCATATGCCGACCCATGAGCTGGGAGCTGCGGCACGGCCGGATGGTCCCCTGTACGGGATCGGAAATGCGGCGCCTGGAAAGGTCATACTGTTCGGGGGCGGTTTTCCCTATATATGTGACGGCCGGGTCGTGGGAGGTATCGGCGTATCCGGCGGGACGGTAGAACAGGATATGGAGATTGCGCGTTATGCAATGTCTGTTTTAAGGAGGGAAAGCGATGAATATTGACGAACGTGTAGTGGCGGGCATCGTAAATGCGGTTCTGGACCGGCTGGACCATACTTACGTTCCGCAGGCGGAAACAGTATGCGAAGGCGGGGGCATCTTTGAGAATATGGACGACGCAGTGGAGGCTGCCGCCGCCGCACAGCGGGAATATTTAAACTGTACCATGCATGACCGGGCGGCTTATGTACAGGCGATCCGCAATGTGGTGCTGGATCAGGAGAATCTGGAATATATTTCCCATCAGTGCGTGGAAGAGACCGGAATGGGAATCTATGAGCACAAGCTGATTAAAAACCGGCTTGCGGCAACGAAAACGCCCGGTATAGAAGATCTGACCACGGATGCAGTGACAGGAGACGACGGCCTGACGCTGGTGGAGTATTCTCCGTTTGGGGTGATCGGGGCGGTGACGCCTACTACAAACCCTACAGAAACGATGATATGTAATTCCATTGGAATGCTGGCCGCAGGCAACAGTGTGGTATTCAGCCCGCATCCAAGGGCAAAAAACGTCTCGCTGTATCTGATCCGGCTGATTAACCGGGTGCTGGCAGAGGCCGGCGCACCGCCGAATCTGGTAGTTACGGTATCCAGGCCTTCGGTTGAGAATACGAATGCCATGATGAATCATCCGCTCATACGGATGCTGGTGGCTACCGGGGGTCCCGGAATCGTAAAGACCGTGCTTTCCAGCGGCAAAAAAGCCATTGGCGCAGGTGCGGGAAATCCGCCGGTGGTAGTGGATGAGACGGCGGATATTGAGAAAGCCGCAAAGGATATTATCGACGGCTGCTGCTTTGACAACAATCTGCCGTGTATTGCGGAAAAAGAGGTGATCGTGGTGGATTCGGCAGCGGATTTTCTGATTTTTAATATGAAAAAGAACGGCGCCTTTGAGATAAAGGACCAGGCGGTCACTGACCGGCTGGTGAAAATGCTGGTACAGGAGAACGGCAGGAGTCCGGTTACGGAATTCGTAGGCAAAAGCGCAAACTACATTCTGGAACGGGCAGGGGTTCTGGTGGAAGAGGATGTGAGAGTCATTCTGGTACAGACCAGCGAGGATCATCCGTTCGTACAGGTGGAGCTGATGATGCCCGTCCTGCCGGTTGTACGGGTACCGGATGTGGATGCGGGCATTGCCATGGCCATCCGTGTGGAACATGGCAACCGCCATACAGCCATGATGCATTCCCGTAATGTGGATAAGCTGACTAAAATGGCCAGGCTGATCCAGACCACGATATTTGTGAAAAATGGTCCTTCCTATGCGGGCATTGGCGTGGGCGGCGAAGGCTATACTACATTTACCATTGCGGGACCTACCGGAGAGGGACTGACGTCTGCCAGATCCTTCGCAAGACGGCGCAGATGCGTGCTGGTGGGAGGAATGGATGTACGCTGACTGGGAGGTGTCCTATGGGGGAAAATCTGACGGCTCTGGCGGAAAAGGCTGGCATTGTGGGCGCAGGGGGCGCAGGGTTCCCCACCCATGTCAAACTGAATGCCAGGGCAGATACTGTAATTATTAACGGGGCGGAGTGCGAACCGCTTTTGCGGGCAGACCAGCAGCTGATGGCCGGACAGGCCGGGCGGCTGCTGGAAGCCCTGGATAAAATTGTGGAGCATCTGGGAGCGGGGACAGGCGTGATAGCGCTCAAGGAGCATTACCATACCGCTGTCCGGGCTTTGCGTGAGCGGCTGGAGCATTACAAAAAGCTGCGGCTGCATCTGCTGGGAGCGTTTTATCCGGCGGGTGACGAGCAGGTCATTGTCTACGAGGTCACAGGGCGGATTGTTCCGGAAGGGGGCATACCCGTAAATGTGGGCGTCGTGGTGGTCAATGTGGAAACTGCCCTGAACATACTGGATGCCACAGAAGGCCGTCCGGTTACTGATAAATATGTGACGCTGACAGGAGCGGTGCGCAGGCCGGCCACCGTGCGGGTTCCGCTGGGGATTACGGCGGCGGAGGCGCTGGAACTGGCAGGCGGGCCTGCTGTGGGGGATTACCGTATCGTGAACGGCGGTCCCATGATGGGCAGGCTGGTGACGCCCCAGAGCGTGATTACAAAAACAACCAAAGGGCTGATTGTGATTCCGTCGGGGCATCCCCTTCTGAACAGTCTGGAAAGACCGGCGGGACTGTCACTGCGGCAGGCAGCCACTGCGTGTATGCAGTGTTCCCTGTGTTCTGAGGTCTGTCCCAGAGGACTGCTGGGGCATCGTATCCAGCCCCATAAGCTGATGCGTGTGGCGGCTTACGGAAAGCTGTGTGATCCGGCGCAGACTCCGGTGAACGCCTGGCTCTGCTGTGGCTGCCGTCTGTGCGAGTACGCCTGCGTGATGGAACTTCAGCCCTGGAAACTTAATCAAAGCCTGAAAAGTGTACTGGGCGGGCAGGGAATCCGCAACAGCCTTAGTAACAGGCCGCGGCATGCCGCGCCGTTCCGGGAACTGAAACGCTACCCGGTACATAAGCTGATCCGCCAGCTGGGCCTTTCGGCCTATGATGTGGAGGCGCCTTTGGAAGACACCGGCGGGAACGGGTATGAGAAAGTGGAGCTGCCACTGCTACAGAATGTGGGAGCGGCCGCGCGGCCGGTGGTAACACCGGGCGCCGGAGTGGAAAAAGGGGATCTGATCGCGGAAATTCCGGAAGGTAAGCTGGGAGCGAATCTCCATGCCAGTATCAGTGGCACAGTGACAGCTGTCAGCGCACAAAGTATTATGATTCAGAAATATTGTGATACCTGATCAGCCTGTCAATCGGTTTAGAAAGGATTTGCGTATGGGTAAGTCAATTGGATTATTGGAGCTGAAAAGCATTCCGGCAGGCGTACAGTCTGCGGATGAAATGCTGAAAGCCGCGGATGTGGAACTGCTGACAGCGGCCCCCATCTGTCCCGGTAAATATATCATTATTGTCAGCGGGCAGGTGGGAGCGGTGAAAAGCTCCATGGAAAAGGGCAGGCAGGTTGCGGGAACATTCCTTATCTGCCACCATATCATCAATAATGTGCATCCTTCCGTACCGCCGGCGCTGGCAGGTACAGTGGATGTGGTGCGTGTGACGGCCCTGGGTATGCTGGAGACAATGTCAGCGCTGACTGCGGTGCGGGCAGCGGATATAGCCGCGAAGGCGTCCAGTATTATCCTTATGGAGGTCCGGGTGGCCAGAGGGCTGGGAGGAAAAGGATATCTGACGTTTACAGGAGAGGTGTCCGCGGTAAAGTCTGCGCTGGATTCCTGCGTCAGCCAGCTGGCGGATTCTGGTGATATTACAGGCAGCTGCCTTATCCCGTCGCCACACAAAGGACTGCTGGAAAAGCTGGTCTGACAGCTTGATCCGCAGTGGCAGCCTGTGTAAAATCCAGCGTTCTGTGCCAGTAAGGCGCTGGTACGGAGCTGCTGATCCACGGGTGCCGGGCATTGCCCGCAGTCCGTTGAAAACGTTTTGTGAAAGGAGTGAGCTGGCAATGGACAGGAATCTTTTGGATATTGGCGCCTCTGCGGAGGGCAAGCTGCGTCTTATTCAGGAAACAGTTCCAGGGAAACAGGTTACCATGGCGCATATCATAGCCAGTCCGGACGAAATTATTTACCAGAAGCTGGGACTGAACCCGCAGCTGGATTATCAGCAGTCCGCCATTGGTATTTTAAGTATGTGTCCGTCGGAAGTATCCGTGATCGCCGGGGATATTGCGCTGAAAACCGCTCCGGTAGAAATTGGTTTTATCGACCGTTTCAGCGGGACGCTGATTTTTACAGGGCGGATTTCCAATGTACAGTCGGCGGTTTCCAGTATTCTGGTCTATCTGAAAAACCGTCTGGGATTTACAGTTTGTGAGATTACCAGAACATGAAAAAAATAATATTAATGGGGCGCAGCGAATGTGGGAAAACAACCCTTACGCAGGCGCTGAAAGGTGATGTGATTTCGTATCACAAGACACAGTATATCAACCACTACGACGTGGTAATAGATACGCTGGGAGAGTATGCGGAGACAGCCACGCTGGCCAGGGCTCTGGCGCTGTATTCCTATGAGGCGGATGTGGTAGGGCTGCTGTTAAACGCAGCGGAGCCGTATTCATTATATCCGCCCTGCTGTGCGGCTGCCTGCAACCGTCCGGTCATAGGGATTGTCACGCAGATTGACAGGGAAGACGGCAATCCGGACCAGGCGCACCAGTGGCTGGAGATGGCCGGATGCAGGCCGGTGTTCCGGGTCAGCTCCTATACGGGCGAAGGACTCTGGCAGGTTCTTAATTATCTGCGGGAACCGGGAGATGTGCTGCCCTGGGAGTCAGAAGAAGAGGCTGAAAGGCCCAGGACTATTATTTCCAATAAATACGGCAGATTAAAAACGGATGATAACAGATAGGGACTATCTGTTATTATCCGTTTTTGGTTTTCATTTGAAAGCGAAAGAGCGTGTCCGGGATAATGCTTTCCGTATGATGTAATCTGAAAGGCGTGATATATGGCGTCCTTTCCGTATGACGGAAATCATGATATAAACACGCTCCGGAGCGGGCTGTGCATCATGTCATGATCCGGTGGCGTCTGTGCGGTCTGTTTCCAGAGAGGCAGGAGCATTGTCCGCCTCCCGGTGGTTTTCCAGAGCCCCGGGGCTGCCGCCGGATTTGTCTTCCAGTACATCCGGAAGGACAGGGCTGCTTTTGGTACGGTAGAAAAAAGCTGCGCCTGCGGTCAGCCCGCCGATCAGTACGCCGCCGGCAACGCCGATGGCCGGATTCACAGCCAGCAGGCCTGCGCACATAAAATTTAATGCCACAGCGCCCAGGGAGACCAGTGTGAGCAGTCTGGTATTGCGTCCGATGTTGTTGTTAATAATCGAAGTGTAAGTATCCAGATCTTTGATAATGGTATTTTTATTCAGTTCATAGCGTTCTTCCAGAAACTGGAAGTCCAGGGCCACCTGTCCCTGGAGCACATAGCTGTTCTGCATCTGCATCGGGTAGTATCCTTTGTCGATGCGGGCTATAATTTCCTTCAGGGCGATGATCTGGCTGCCGTATTCTGTATAACGGCGCCGGAATGCCAGAATCTGATAGGTGCCTTTGTTGTCAATGCGGTTGTCCAGGGAATCTTCCAGTGCTTTCATGTCTTTGAGGCTGTATGTAATCAGTCTGTCCAGATCTGAAATTTTAAACATAAGTGCGTACATATAGACCTGGCCTGCGTATCTGATATCCTTATCCATGAGAAATGCCTGGAACAGGCCGCCGGGCGACTCTTCCAGCACCAGGTTCGTGCCGTCCTGCCGGAGGCGTAAATCATCGGGCATGGCGCCCTCCCCGTAACTAAGCTCCAGGGTCAGGCAGTTCTCATCCCCGAAAATGCGCTGGCGTACAACCGGTTCTGTGACCGGGCAGGAAAAAATACAGTAGGAGCTGTCCGCAATGCCTCCGCCTTCCGGGTGGCGGCCTCTGTTCATGGTTCGCAGAAAGGTGTGTTTCTCCATAAAAATACCTCCTGACGGGAGCATGGATTACAGCTCCATATTTCTAAAATTTGTGTAATATGTTTATATTTCTGTCAGAATCATATCATATTTTTGTGCGTTTGTCCATATGCCTGCAGATTCCCCGGTCCGAAAGTATGTCCAGGGTCAGCTCTGCGGCCACTGCGCCGGCAGCGTCTGTTGTGTTCTGTATGTTTAAGGCAAAAAACCAGACATTATCTTTTTGTTCCACAAATCCGGTAAACCAGCCGGTATGATGGGTCCCGTTTAAAATACCGGTGCCGGTTTTTCCATATACAGTGCCATTAGCGGTCGTATGCAGCCGGAGGGAATCTTTCACCGTTTCGATATGTTCCGGCTGAAATTCAAATTCATTATTGTAAAACCTGCGCAGCAGTTCCACCTGTTCCACGGCGGATATGGCAAGGGTGCCGTCTGCCCAGTATGTGGATACACTGGAGCCGGTCTGCATGTTTCCATAGTTTATATCCTCAAGAAACTCCCGGATCGCCGGCAGCCCCGCCCTGGCGTCCAGCGTCTGGAAATACCAGGTGACAGAATTGTGCATTGCCGGGGCCAGTGTCTGGTCTGCGTTCCACTGTCCGTAAGGATAAGATTGTCCGTTCCAGGGGATCAGGGACTGCTCCGGCGTAATAATTCCCGCCTCCAGGGCATACAGGGCGCTGTATATTTTATAAGTGGAACAGGGAGAGATGCGCATTGTGGCATACTCCTCATTATAGATCTGCCAGGTGTCGCTGGACGTATCGTAGAGGACAAAACAGCTTCTGCCCGGATCATGGGTATGTCCGGGGGCAGAAGAACCGGATGATGTTTCCAGAACATCCGACAGATCCAGGGAAATGACACGGTGCCTGCGGGCGTCAAAATCATAATGGGTCTGGTCAGAAGATTCCGTGGCCAGCAAAGGGACAAAACCCGCTAAAACCAGGGCGGTCAGTATACAGGCAGTCAGGCTTAACAGCCGTCTGCCGGCAGATGGCTTACGGTATCCGGCTATATTCAGAATCCTGTACTGCATCTGTGTCATGGACCCGGCCATGCCGGTGGCGAAAGGAAACCGGGAGAGTGATACTTTTTCGGCAAACCGGATCAGGGAGTTTCCATAATCCACATAAGACCCGCTTTCCAGCAGGTCCAGCACAGATGAATCACAGGCGGTTTCCCGGTCGTTTTTCATTTCTTTTAACGCATACCATACGAAGGGATGAAACCAGTACAGGATACCAGCCAGATTCATGAAGACGCCGGCCAGAGAGTCTTTGTGCCGGTAATGCTGAAGTTCATGAAGCAGCATATAACGGAGATCCTTTGGGTCGCATCCGGATATAATATGGATGGGGATATAAATGCATGGCCGGAAAACACCTGCGATGACCGGGGATTTTAAAAAAGCGGTACTATAAATGGGAATGGACTTTTTCAGGCGCGTTTGTGAAAGACAGTCCCGGTACAGCCTGCTGATGGCGGCGTTCTGCAAAGGCAGTGCGGATTTTTTAACCGTGTAAAACCGCAGTGCGGATATTGCGGTGTAAACGGTCATACATACAATTCCGGCGATCCATAGAAAGAATAACGCCAGCCAGATAAAGGATGGGGTTCTTTCGCTGACGGCCGTGCCGAAATCATTCATCCGGGCCAGTGTGTCAGTCTGGTGCGGTGCGGGACGGAAAGTCTGTAACTGACCGGAATCAGACGTATCCGGCTGCTGTCCGATCCATGAAAACATATGCCGGATATTTACGGACCCGGCAGGAAGCAGCGGGACTGCCAGAAGTCCCAGGAACAAAAACCACAGCCGGTAACGCATCCGGCTGGTGAGGCACCGGCCGCACAGTCGTCTGGCGGCCAGAAGCAGCAGTGTCATGACACTGATAAAAAGACTGCTTATTAAAAAACGGATCATAAACTGTGCCATGTCAGTGCGCTCCTTTTTCGGAATCCCCGGAGAGAAGGGCACGCAGCGTATCCAGTTCCTGTCTGGATAGCTGTTCCTGGTCCATATAGGCGGAAACCATGGCGGAAATATTTCCATTATAAAAACGTCTTAGAAATGACCGGCTCTCCTGGCCGATATATTCGTCCATATCCACCAGCGGCGTATAGACATAGACCCAGCTTTGCTTCTCATAAGTAAGGACGCCTTTTGTCACCAGGCGCTTGATCAGGGTCTGGATTGTTTTGGGGCTCCAGGTGGTAGTGTTTACAAGACGGTCAGTAATCTCTGTCGTACTGACCGGAGCGTGTTTCCATACAACTTTCATTACTTCGAATTCTGCTTCTGAGATTTTTGGCAGGGATTTCATGGGAATTTCCTCCTGTTTTCCATGATTCATGATTCGGTGCAAATCCAACCGTATTTTGTTGTGTTTTGAATGTTACTGGCATTATAACAGAAAAACAGGATTGTGTAAAAATAAAAACGGGAAATCATTGAAAATTCTGGTACCATGGGCTCTCTGGTTATGGTTATCCGATCAATACTACAGGGAATCCGTGCCTGATATTCTGCTTGACTTTTATCAGAAAGAGAGGGTATATTATTACTGTAAAATACATTGCTGTGACGGTTACAATCCTGGACAGGAGGGACCGGCCGTCTTCCGGAATCCGGCCGGTGCGGTCAGAGAACGGTATAGAAAGGGATATCGGAGCGGTTTTTCTGCCCGGGTCCGCTGACGGTGAAATTAAGGAGAAGAAAAATGAATGCGGATGGAAAACCGGAGGAAAAAGCAACAAATAATAACAGATTTAATAATAGCGGATCTGGTATGAACAGATCTGATCATAACAGATTTAATCATAACAGGTTTAATAATAACAGATTTAATAATAACAAATTTAATAGAAAAACATCCAGTCTGAAAAGATGGGTTTGTGCTGCTGTCCTGTCTGTCATTGCAACAGTTTCAGTTTCAGAAGGCGTCTATGGAGGCGCAGCTGCGGGCAGGCGGCTGCCACAGCCGTCCGGAATGTCACAGCCGCAGCGTCCGGAGACGCCGTTGACGGCTGCCATGCCGTCTGTGCCAGTGATCCGGACATTACATACTGCGGCAGTGACAGCGCCGGACGAAATGTCCGGCGTAACCACTGCGCCGGATCAGCTGTCGGATATGACCGCTGCGTCCATGCCGTATATGCCGGAAGAAGACAGGGATCTGCCCGTACCGTATACGCCATCAGGGGACACGGATCTTTCCGTACCGTATATACCGTCAGAAGGCACGGGTCCGCTGGCGACATATACGCCGTCAGAAGGTACAGATACGTCCGCACCGGATCAGTCGTCAGGCGGCATGGATCCGGCTGTACCGTATACACCATCAGAAGACATGGAAACAACCATACCGGATCAGTCATCAGATACGACCGTTCCGTCTATACCGGATCAGCCGTCAGAAGGTACAGATACGTCCGCACCGGGTCAGCCGGCGGATACAACTGTCCCGTCCATGCCGGATCCGTCTGTAGTCAGTCCGCCAGAGCCGCAGCTTCCGCTTGTGGTCCGGGTACAACAGCCGGAACAAAAAAAACGGGCGGTTATCAGCTGGAAACAGGCGAAACGGGCAGTTTCTTACCGGATATACCGCTCAGATAAAAAAGACGGCGTGTATAAAAAAATTGCGGTCAGAAATGCGGGCAGCGGCCAATATACCGATAAAAGCGTAGAGAGAGGGAAATATTATTATTACCGTGTAACCGCTGTGCTGGAAAATGGAGGGAAACGGCAGAGCCGCAGACTGGCCTTTGCCTGTCAGGTGAAATCCGTAAAGGAAGTAAAGTTGATCCGCTATTCCACATCTTCCATAAAAGTGACCTGGAAAAAGAGCGGTCAGGCGGCTTTTTATAAAGTGTATTATGCGAAGCAGAAAAAAGGAAACTATAAGCTGGCGGGTATTACGCAGGATACCTGGTACCGGGTGGAACGCCTGCAAAATAACCAGACTTATTATTTTCAGGTAAAATCCTGCGTGGCAAAGAAAGACTCAGATCTGGACAGCGTGCCGGCGCCGCCGGTATCCATAACTACCCGTACCTATGAACGCACTACAGTATTTGCCGGTGATTCCATTACTACCGGCCTTTCCGGCTATGGAACGGTGGATGCCATGGACATCGGCGGATATAAAGAAGTCATAGCAGCCATCGGACTGAATACCACCACATTCCGTACCAGAAGGGAGTTTGGGGGACTTTCCGCATTGGGCAGGCTCATTGCGGACCATCCGTACCGGGCGTATATCATGCTTGGAACAAATGAGATCGAGTATCGTGGATGCGGGGATATTATCGACGGTTACAGGGAAATTGTCAGGTCCATACAGGCAGAAACGCCGGAAACGGATATTGTACTGCTGGCCGTTCCTCCGGTAACCAGTCATACACGGCAGACACACAAAGGATTTGCGCAGATACCGGCGCTGAATGGCCAGCTAAAAGAAATGGCCGCTGCCCTGGGAGTGAAGTATTTTGATTATACACAGGTGTTAAAAGACACCAATGGCTGTCTGCAGAGCCAGTATGCCGAAAATGACGGGATTCACTGGAAAATAGCCGCTTACCGGCTGTTTGCGGGACAGATTGAAACATATGACAGGTCATTGGATTAAAAGTGAAGGAGAGGAAGAAAGATGAAAAAAATATTCAGGACAACAGGCAGAACAGCACAAATCTGGAAACGGGCAGTGGCATGTGTGCTTCTGACAGTACTGGCGGCCGGAATGGCGTTTCAGGCGCCGGTTCCCGCAGAGGCGGCGGATATGACATGTAAAGAACTCTGTCAGACAGTGCTCGGGGTAACAGGCAATGGTGACAAAATCGAATATCAGTCATCCAATGCCGGAGACTTTGCGGGTTTTACTGTATCAGACAGGGCAAAAGTGGCGTCCATCATGTATCTGTATGACGCAAAGCAGGTATACAGCGTCTGCGTCATTAAAGCGTCCGGAAAAGCCGGTGCGAAGCAGCTGCTGAAGTCATTAAAAATATACAGCGCAAGTAACAAAAACAGTAATTATCTGAGTGATTACACCGAGGACGAGCAGAAGGTGTTCAAAAGCGCGGTCTGCGGCAGAAAAGGCCGGTATGTCTGGTACATTGCCATGTCCACTGCGAAATCTGACAGTAAAAAGGCGCAGTCAGAGCTGAAAAAAGCGGTTTCATAAAATACGTGCAGTCTGTTTCCGGATCAGAAGACCAGATGAATCAGATAAAACATCAGCTTAAAATGTAAAAATAAAAAGTGACAGAGGATAGAGATGGTTTTTAGCAGTTTATTGTTTCTGTTCCGCTTTCTGCCCCTGGTGCTGCTGTTTTATTATGCGGCGCCGGGCAAGCTGCGGAACTTTGTTTTATTTGCGGCGAGTATCTTTTTTTATGCCTGGGGGGAGCCGGTATATGTAATACTGATTCTGGTTTCCACAATAGTGGATTATACAACGGGACGCCTCACAGGATATTATCTGGAGCGGGGAAAGCGGAAGCAGGCACGTATGGCAGTGGCGGGTTCAGTGGTTGTGAATCTGGCGCTGCTTGGTTTTTTTAAGTATGCGGATTTTTTTCTGCGGACTATATCCGGAGTGTTTTCCCTGGAAATGCCGGTTATGGATCTGGCGCTGCCGATAGGGATTTCTTTTTATACGTTTCAGACCATGTCTTATACCATTGACGTTTACCGCAGAGAAGCAAAGGTACAGAAAAACCTGATTACTTTTGGCGCCTATGTGTCGCTGTTTCCCCAGCTGATTGCGGGACCCATTGTCCGTTACCGGTCAGTGGCGGACCAGATGGATCACCGCAGGGAATCGGCGGACGGATTTTTTTATGGAATGATGCGTTTTATGACAGGGCTTGGCAAGAAAGTATTGCTGGCAAACCAGACCGGCAGAATCTGGGAGGAAATTGCGGCTTCAGGCGCAGGTCAGTTGTCCACAGCCACAGCCTGGCTGGGTATACTGGCATTTACACTGCAGATTTATTTTGACTTTTCCGGCTATTCGGATATGGCCATTGGTCTGGGGGCCATGTTCGGGTTTTCTTTTCCGGAAAATTTTGATTATCCGTACGAGTCGGCAAGTATTACGGAATTCTGGCGCCGCTGGCATATTTCCCTGGGAACCTGGTTCCGGGAATATGTGTACATACCCCTGGGAGGCAACCGGAAAGGACCGCTGCGCCAGATGGTAAATCTTGCGGCGGTCTGGCTGCTGACAGGCCTGTGGCACGGGGCATACTGGAATTTTGTACTCTGGGGCGTGTATTACGGCATCCTGCTGGTACTGGAAAAGTGTTTATGGAAATATCTGGAAAGGCTTCCGGGCTGGCTGCGTCATCTGTATACGATGGCGGCCGTGGTTACGGGCTGGAGCCTGTTTTCCTGGCAGGATATGGCGGACAGCGCCGGGTATATGAAAGCGCTCTGGTTCCATGGACAGGCGGGTCTGGCTGACCAGCGGGCGCTTTTTGTGCTGGCTTCTAATGGGGGCTTTTTTATCCTGGCTGCCATTGGCTCCACGTCCCTGGTAAAACGGGTGATAGTGGAAAGATGTCTGCCGCAGGGAACGGCACGCAGGGACGTGGCCGGTATTTTTCTGATGGTGACGCTGTTTATGGCATGTCTGGCGATGCTGGTAAATTCGTCTTATAATCCGTTTTTGTATTTCAGGTTTTAGTACTACAGCGAACAATACCTGATAATGCATGGTTATTTTTCATTTTTTATTATGTCAGCCGGAAGATAACCATATCTTCCGGACGCTGGGGAAAGGCGTCCGGGAAATATATCCACCCGCAGCTGATCCGTTGCATGAAATGAAAAATACAGGCATTGTCCGCTCCGGAGTGTGTCCGTATATTCAGAAAACAGCGGGGAAATCAGGAAAAGAAAACCAGAAAGGGGAGACCGCCATGAGGAATATCAAAATAGCCGGCATTGTTATTTTCTGCTTCCTGCTCTTTGGATGCGGGGCAGTTTCTGTTATTATGCCGCAAAAAACGCATTCCGATCTGGAAAACCGCAGGCTGGAGCAAAAGCCGGAGTTATCGCTTCAGGCCCTGCTCTCCGGAGAATATCAGAGGCATTATGAAACATATCTGACGGACCAGATGTTTCTGCGTGACCGCTGGGTGAATCTTGCGGCGGGTATGGAACTCCTGGCAGGCAGAAAGGAAATTAACGGAGTTTATATTGGAAAAGACGGATATCTGCTGGAAGCGTATGTCCCTTCGGATTATGAGCCGGCACGGACGGAGGAGAACATCAGTCTTCTGGCTGGTTTTTTAAATTACGCCGTGCGGACTTATGGAAATAAACATGTGACATGTATGATGGTGCCTTCCAAAGCCTGGGCGCTTCCACAAAAGCTGCCGGCTTTCGCTTCGGTGCATGATGTTGCGGATACTATAACAGCGCTGGAAAAGCAGCTGGAATATCCGCGGATTCTTCTGAATGAAGAACAAACGATGCGTGACCACCAGCAGGAGTATATTTATTTTCGTACGGACCATCACTGGACGGCGCTGGGGGCGTATTACGCATATTGTGACTGGGCGGAAAAGACCGGACATACGGTGCGGCCGCTGGAAGATTATGACAGGGAGACGGCTTTTACAGATTTTTATGGTACGACTTACAACAAAGCGCATATTCCGGTGCCAGCCGACCGGGTGGAATTATTTCATGATCCGGCGCAGCAGGCAATCCATGTATCCATTGACCAGGGAGATGTGGAGTCAGATTCTTTTTATTTCCGAAAAGAAGCTCTGGAGGGATTTAACCGCTACAATGTATTTTTTTCCAAAAATGCGGCAAATATAGAGATTCATACAACAGCGGATACGGGAAAATGCCTGCTTGTCATTAAAGATTCTTTCGCAAACTGCTTTGTTCCGTTTCTGGCGGAATATTACGACAAAATTATTATGACAGACTGCCGCTACAGTAAAGAAAATGTCCGGAAATTTTTAAAATCACATCCGGAAATTACGGATGTGATTGTTATGTACAATGTGGAGAAATTTATGCGGGACACGAATCTGCGCCTGCTGGAAGAAGACGCCGGTACAGTGGAAAAATTTGATCTGGAGGATTTTATGTCATAACAGCCGGGTTCATAGATAGCCGGAACATATAGTGCTTCCTGTTATGCCGGTCTGCCGTACCTGCATGGAAATGCGGAAATCTTCCTATAGGGTATATTTCTGATTTTATTTTTGATAAAAGAGCATATAATTTCTGATATTCCTCATGATACCATGTTTCTTATTTGTCATTAGGTTCAGTCAGATAAAATGGGAACAGTTGCCATGGTTCTTCCGGAGCGTGTCTTTAAAATGATACTGTGAGCTGTGTCCTGAAGGGCATGATATACCCTGAAGGGCATGATATACCCTGAAGGGCATGA
This sequence comes from uncultured Eubacterium sp., assembly GCA_947642745.1. Taxonomy (GTDB): domain Bacteria; phylum Bacillota; class Clostridia; order Lachnospirales; family Lachnospiraceae; genus Eubacterium_J. Next base: position 16,164 of record CANRTU010000019.1, on the reverse strand, counting down.
TATACCCTGAAGGGCATCATATTACCAGAAAGCATGGTGTGCTTCACACTTAGTACCCTGAAGGGTATCATATGGAGCATTTATCCCCGGTTTATGAGGCATACCCGGGGGGACACGCCGCATCGTACCCTCTGGGTACAGGGGGCTATGCTGATTAAATCCGGGACATATGCATGATTCAGATTTTAAATCGTTCTATCATCATCTGCAATGACCGCCGCCGGTTTATGATAGTCCGGTGCGGATTTAGCCGGCGGTGATTTGAAATAATTCTTGAAATTCCCAGTTGTATATGCTACAATAACATAAGTTGCGGGTTCGCACTACAAATTATTTGCAAATGGAGGTGTTAAGTTTGGCAACGGTTAAGATTATATTAGAACTTATATTTATTATCATATGTATCGGATTAACAGTTATTATCTTAATGCAGGAAGGCAAGTCCGCCGGGCTTGGTGCCATTGCGGGAGCAGCAGATACTTACTGGGGCAAAAATAAAGGCCGTTCCATGGAAGGAATGCTGGTAAAACTCACAAGAGCGCTTGTTGTATTATTTATCGTAATTTCGGCAATCCTGAATATAGGAAGTTTTGCCTGAGTAGAAAAAAGGGATACCAATGAAAACTGCCGTGATAAGCGGCAGTTTTTTGCTTATAGGAAATTGCGCTCACAGGCAGGAGCGCAGGGTCTGTGCCACGCTGCTCTGGCCGTTGTCGGACAGTAGCCGCCGGTATCTGACGAAGCAAAGGTACAGCGGTGGAAAGGAAATATGCCGTTAAAGCAGCCCGCCGCAGGCGGAGCGTCCGAAAGAGCCGCATATTTTCCTGAACAGGAAAGATCGTTCTATATAGGAAAACCTCCGGGCAGGAACGCCGTGCGCCGGAGGAGGAAATGCCGTTAAAGCAGCCCGCCGGATACTTTTTGTATCTTATGGCTGTATGTGAGAAACTGTCCGCCATGTTCCCGGCCCGGATAATCCGGGGGCGGATGATCCGGGAATGCGCAGGATATTATGCCCCGTGAGGTAATCATATGGATAAAAATAAGCAAAAAAACAGAAATGAAAACAAAAGTAAAAAAACAGACAGGGAGGAAACGATTATAAAAGATATCAGGAAAGAAAAAAACAGATATACCGGCGAAGACGGAGAACGGTATGAGGACGGACCGTCAGGCAGGGACAAAAAGAAGGACAGGAAAAAAGATAAGGGCAAAAACCGGGACAAAAAAAAGAAGAAAGACCGGCACAAAGAAAAACACCGGGAGAAAAATAAAGAAAAAAGTGTAAAAAAAGAGAGCCACGTATATACCGGCGAAGAGCGCCAGCTGCTGGAAGAACGCAAACAGATGATATACAGTTTTGTCTGCGACGAGCTGTACGTACCGATGAAGACAAAAGAGATGGCGTCCATACTGCAGGTGCCAAAAAGCCAGCGTGACCAGCTGCAGGAAGTGCTGGACGTGCTGGTGGCGGAATGTAAAATCGAAGTTTCAAAAAAAGGAAAATATTCCAGATCCAGAGGAGATATTCTCTTTGGCACGTTTATCAGCAACGCCAGGGGATTTGGTTTTGTAACCGTAGAGGGCGAGGAAGAAGATTATTTCATAGCGGCGGAAAACCGGGGCGGGGCAGTCCATATGGACCAGGTGCAGATCCGGCCGGTGACCGGGCAGACCGGCCGGCGCAGGGAAGCGGAAATCGTAAAAATCGTAGCCAGGGGATTCAGCCGGATTGTGGGAACGTATGAAAGCAGCAAGACTTTTGGTTTTGTCATACCCGATAATCAGAAATTCGGACAGGATATTTTTGTGCTGAAGGAACATTCCCTGGGAGCCGTGGCCGGGCACAAAGTGGTCGTACAGCTTACCAGTTATGGGGAAAAGGACAAAAAGCCGGAAGGAAAAATCATAGAGATTATCGGGCATATCAATGATCCGGGGACAGATATCCTCTCGATTGTAAAAGACCATGAACTGCCGCTGGAATTTCCGGAAAAGGTGTTAAGACAGGCGGCCAATGTGTCAAATGAAGTAAGTGAAGCCGACCGGATGGGACGGCTGGATCTGCGGGACTGGCAGATGGTGACCATTGACGGGGAAGACGCAAAAGATCTGGACGATGCGGTGTCTTGTGTCAAAGAAGGTGATAATTACCGTCTGGGCGTTCATATTGCGGATGTCAGCAACTATGTACAGGAGCGCTCAGCCCTGGATGTGGAGGCGTTAAAGCGGGGAACCAGCGTGTATCTGGTGGACCGGGTAATACCGATGCTGCCCCACCGGCTTTCCAATGGCATCTGTTCCCTCAATGCCGGGGAGGACCGTCTGGCGTTAAGCTGCATTATGCTGATCAGCCCGAAAGGCCAGGTGATCGACCACCAGATTGCGGAGACAGTCATTAACGTAGACCGCAGAATGACCTATACGGCGGTCCGTGCCATTCTGGAAGACCATGACGAAGCGCTCTGTCAGGAATACGGACAGCTGGTGCCGATGTTTGAACGGATGAAGGAGCTGGCGGCGTTATTGCGGCAGAAGCGGATGATCCGGGGGTCCATTGATTTTGATTTTCCGGAAACGAAGATCATTCTGGACGACGCAGGAAAACCGCTGGAGATAAAACCTTATGAGCGCAATGTGGCCACGAAGCTGATTGAAGACTTTATGCTCATTGCCAATGAGACAGTGGCCCAGGATTATTTCTGGCAGGAGATGCCGTTTGTGTACCGCTCCCACGAGACGCCGGATACGGAACGGATCAAAAAGCTGGCGGCATTTATCAGCAGTTTCGGACTGACCCTGCATCATCCCGGGGAGGAGATCCATCCAAAAGAACTGCAGAAGCTGCTGGCCAGAATCGACGGCACCCCCCAGGAGGCGCTGATCAGCCGTCTGACCCTGCGTTCCATGCGTCAGGCAAAATACACGGTGGACTGTCTGGGACATTTCGGGCTGGCTACCGGGTTTTACTGTCATTTTACATCCCCGATCCGCAGATATCCGGATCTGCAGATTCACCGGATTATCAAGGACAATCTGCGGGGACGGATGAGTGAAAAGAAAAAGCGGCATTACGAGGCTATTCTGCCGCAGGTGGCAAAGCATTCCAGTGAAACGGAGCGCCGGGCGGACGAGGCGGAACGGGATACAGACAAGCTGAAAAAAGCGGAATATATGCAGGAACACATCGGTGAGGAATTTGAGGGTGTGATTTCCAGCATTACGTCCTGGGGCATGTATGTGGAACTGCCGGATACAATTGAAGGCATGGTGCATGTATCATCCATGGCAGACGACCATTACCATTACGTGGAAGCCACGCATGAAATGACCGGGGAACGCAGCGGCAAAAGTTACCGTCTGGGACAGTTTGTACGGGTCGTATGTACCGGAGCGGATAAATTTACACGTACCATTGATTTTGCGCTGGCTGAAGACGAGGAGAGCGGGGATGAATAAGGAGCATAATTATAAACTGATCGCCAATAATAAAAAGGCGGGGCACGATTATTTCCTGGAAGAGATGTACGAATGCGGCGTCAGTCTGCACGGAACGGAAGTAAAGTCCATGCGCATGGGAAAATGCAGCATCAAAGAGGCTTTTGTGCATATTGAAAACGGGGAAGTGATTGTATACGGAATGCACATCAGTCCGTATGAAAAAGGCAATATTTTTAACAGGGACCCGCTGCGGCCGAAAAAACTGCTGATGCATAAACGGGAAATCCGCAAACTTCAGGGCCAGATTAAGGAGAAAGGGTATACGATTGTACCTGTGAAAGTATATCTGAAAGGAAGCCTGGTGAAGGTGCAGATTGCCCTTGCCAAAGGTAAAAAGCTCTATGATAAGCGGCAGGACATTGCGAAGAAGGACCAGAGACGGGAAGCGGAACGGGAGTTTAAGGTCCGGAATCTGTAACGGCGCCTGTCAGAGGATCACTTTCCTGCCGTAACAGACAAAAGAAAAGGAGTATGATATATGAAAAAGACAGATCTGAAAAAGATTTTATTAAAGAAGACTTTATTAAATCCTTCTTTAATAAAAAAGACAGCCGCCGTATGTTTCACCCTGCTGTTTGTATTCGTACTGGCCGGATGCGGCGGGGATACATCCGGCGGTAAAGACGGGCAGGATACATCAGGATCTGCCGGTACCAGAGACCAGGCAGACGGACAGGAGGATTCTGGCGGAAAGGATACACAGACGGACGGTTCCTCGACGAAAACGGATGAAGAACCACTGGTGGTGGCCATGGAACTGGCTTATCCGCCTTTTGAAACCAGGGATGATGCGGGAGATCCGGCGGGCGTCAGCGTGGATCTGATGAATGCGTTCGCAGAATACGCAGGAAAAAACATCCGGATCGAAAATACAGCCTGGGACGGACTGATTCCTTCCCTGCGGACCGGAGCGGCGGATATAGTGATTTCGTCCATGACGATTACAGAGGAACGAAAGGAACAGATTGATTTCTCAGACCCGTATGCCAATGCGCTGCTGGCGATTCTGGCAGGTGCGGACAGCGGTATTTCATCCATTGAAGATCTTGGCCGGGAAGGAAAGACCGTTGCGGTAAAGTCCGGTTCCACAGGACATATGTATGCGCAGAAGAACCTGACCGGTGCGAAACTGCTGATTCTGCCAGATGAGAGCGCCTGCGTGACTGAAGTGGCCCAGGGAAGGGCAGACGGCTTTATCTATGACCAGCTGACCATTTACCGCAACTGGCAGAATAATCCGGATACGACCAGTGCCGTATTTATTCCATTCCAGGACCCGGAAAAGTGGGGCATAGCGGTGCAAAAAGGAAATACGCAACTGCTGGAACAGCTCAATGCGTTTCTGGCTGAATTTAAAGAGCAGGGCGGTTATGAGGATCTGACCAGAAAGCATCTTTCAGAAGAAAAGAAAGCCTTTGATGAACTTGGTTTCCAGTGGTTTTTTGATATGGAAGAGTAAGAAAACAGACAGATAAAAAGAGCGTCAGATAAAAAAGACAGGTATAAAAAAATACAGATAAAAAAGATACAGATAAAAAGACAGACACATAAAAGGAGAGACAGGCATACGAATGAAAATACAACAGAGGAAGGTACAACAGACAGATATCCGCAGGCAGGGCTTCAAAAGATTCTTTGTGGCGCCGTTTCATGAGAAAGTGGGGCGGACTGCCGCCCTGTTTAATCTGCTGCTTGTGGTGTTGCTGTGGGTGACGTTATTCCAGGCGTCGTTAAATGCCATTCATGTGCGGCTGGATTTTTCGTTTCTGGGACAGTTTCATATCCGTATCCGGGATGGATTTGCCGTGACGCTGGGCATTAGTCTGTGCAGCCTGGTACTGAGTCTGCTGATCGGGGTTTTCAGCGCCGCCGGACAGGGATCGCCCCTGCTGATTCTGCGGTATTTCTGTGATATATATGTGAAGTTTATCCGGGGGACGCCGCTGATTATGCAGATTTATCTGTTCTTTTATATTGTGGGCACGGCCTGGGGCGTGAAAAACAGGTTTGTGGCCGGAGTCATTATCTTATCGGTGTTTGAAGGGGCCTACATTGCGGAGATTATCCGGGGAAGCCTGCTTTCGATTGAGGAGTCCCAGCTGGAGGCGGCCAGGGCCGTAGGGTTTACACGCCGCCAGACGTTCCGGTTTGTGATTCTGCCGCAGATGACGGCCCGTACACTTCCGGCGCTGACCGGGCAGTTTGCTTCGATTATTAAGGATTCCTCGCTGCTTTCCATGATTGCGGTCATAGAGCTGACCCAGACCATGCGGGAAATCAGTGCGGTGAATTTCCGGCTGTTTGAATGTTATCTGTTTCTGGGAGTGCTGTATCTGTGTCTGACGCTGCCGGTTTCTCTGGCCAGCGGCTGGCTGGAGCGAAAATTCCGGTATGAGAACTGATGTCCGGCCGCAGCAGGCAGCGGGCGGGTATCCGTTCCCATACTGGAACTGATCCGCTGTCCCGGGAAGACAGTGATACCGCCATAACAGTTGTCCGGGAGCGGGCGGTTTATGGACCGGTGAAAAGAAAGGGGTTTTATGAGAGTTGAGTTTTCCAATCTGTCCAGACAGTTTGAGCCCGGCAGGCCGGTGCTAAAGCCGGTGGATTTTGACGACGAAGTGCGGACCCTGGCCATTATTGGTCCGTCAGGAGGCGGAAAGTCCACGCTTTTGCGCATTATCGGGGGACTGCTTTTACCCACCACAGGCACCCTGCGGGTGGACGGGGCTGTGGTGGAAACAAATGAAGCGGCGCTGCAGAAATACCGTAAGAAGCTGGGATTTGTATTTCAGCAGGGAGGGCTGTTCCGGCATATGAACGCCAGGGACAACATTGCGCTGCCGCTGGAACAGGTGCATGGCTACAGTCATGAAAAAGCCTGCGCAAGGGCCATGGAACTGCTGGCCAGGTTCGGGCTGGAAGACGACTGGAAGAAAAAGCCGGCGGCGCTTTCCGGCGGACAGCAGCAGCGGATTGCCATAGCAAGGGCGGTGGCGGCAAAGCCAGATCTGCTGCTTCTGGACGAACCCACCAGTGCGCTGGATCCGGAATATACGACGGAAGTGCTGGACGTGATTCATGAATTAAAAAAAGAAGGAATGGATTTTATAATTGTAACCCACGAAATGGGATTTGCCAGACATGCCTGTGATAAGGTGGCGTTTCTTTGTGAAGGCATGCTTATGGAATATGGCAGCAGTGAACAGATATTTTCCAATCCGCAGACAGAACAGCTGCGGCGGTTTCTTGGGAAACTGCTGGAATGGAATGTGTAGCGGTTATTTTATCTTATAGGAAAGAGCGTACTATAAGATAAAAACCCTCCGGGAGGATCGCCATGCGCCGGAAGGGAAAATGCTGCAGAGGCAGCCCGCCGCAGGCGGAGTATCCGGCTTTGCCGGATACTTTTTATCTTATAGGAAAGAGCGTACTATAAGATAAAAACCCTCCGGGAGGATCGCCATGCGCCGGAAGGGAAAATGCTGCAGAGGCAGCCCGCCGCAGGCGGAGTATCCGGCTTTGCCGGATACTTTTTTATGAGGCAGGTCGTCGCTATTGGCAGTAGCGGCGGCCATTTTTTTTCAGTACAGAAAAAACGGCGTTAATTTCCATAAGTAAAATGAATGTTCTTTACTGGTAAATGAGAATCGCATATAATAGTACAATAAACAGCGGATAAAGGGGGGAGCCGGATGGAACTTACAGAGAAAATTAACGAACTGTTAACGTACTGCTCGGTCTGTCAGGGACATGTAAATATGATGGATGAGCGCAGGGCAGAGGATGGGTTTCAGGTTACGCTGCCGGAGGAAGAGGAAATTTACGCCAGTCTGGATCATCTGCAGTTTATTCTGCTGACAGGGGAAGCCGGAGATGGAAAATCCAGGCTGATCCGCACGCTGCGGAAAAAGCTGGATGAATACGGATTTTGCGAGCCGTACATGGATTTTTCGGCTGAGACAGAAGCCGGAAAGGAAGAGATTCTGCGGATCATTGCGGATATTCTGGACGGTAAGACAGACAAACGGGTAATTATTGCGGCTAATGTGGGAATTTTTACCAGATGTGTGCTTGCGTACCAGAGGTCCCTGATGGAAAAATTAAGTCTGGAAAATGAAAAAGTAAAGATTATCAACTTTGAAAAACGGAATCTGGCGCAGGATGAGAATGTGTTCCGAAGCATTACAGAGTCTTTCCTGAAATATGATGGAAAACCCTGCGCTTACACCGGCTGTCAGTTTCATGACAGCTGCGCATTCCGGAAAAACCTGGATTTTCTGCTTTCCAGGGAAGGAACAGAGAGTGTGCGGGTGCTGTGCGACGCGGTCTGTCTGACAGGGGAGCATGTGACATTCCGGGAGCTTTTGTCCCTGCTGGCGTATATGGTGACGTTTGGCGACGACTGTAAGGAACGCAGGCGCAGGGGCAGCCAGGAAGCATGTTTTGTGGAATCTGTATTTGAACAGAGGGGACATGCGGACCATGTGCTGACTCATATGAGCCATATGGACCCGGCATTTAAAAATACACAGGAAAATAGCGGGGAATATCATTCGGTGGAGGAATGCCGCAGGGAAAAAAGAAAAAATTTCTTTTATGGAAACGCACAGGAATGCGGACAGAAAGACCGGTATGGACTGCTGGCTGTGGATTATCTGACAGAATTCCAGAAAGTGATCCGCTTTTTTAAAGAAGAGCCTTATATTGATTCTGCGGAAATCCAGAGCGGGGAACTGTACCGGATCAAACGTGGCCTTGGAAGACTGACAAGACGTGGGCAGAGCGACCTTGCCATGAAAGTCGTGGATACGCCGGTGATGCTTGGTGACGACGTCCAGACAGAATTTGAACTTGGAAATATTGATATGATCTGGCACCGGTATGGGCTGGATTTTAAAAAACCGGATGAAACGCACTGTCCGCCGGAAGCGCAGAACCGTTTTTCCATCAGTTATGTGTTTATGGAAGAGGACGGTTCGCCGGGCGTCATTACGCTGACCGTGGATTACCGGCTGTTTCGTTTTCTGATGCTGGCGGACGACTATTATTTTCTGAGCCATAATACGAAATCGCTGGAAGATTACCAGATTAATTCCTTTTATCAGAAAATACTTAAGAAAAAAAACGGGGCTTATGAGAGAATGCACGTGCGTTTTACAAGCGAATCGCTGGGGCATCTGTGCGACTTTTCGCTAAGCGTACAGCATATCAATCATTTTCTGAAAGGACAGAGTACGGTAGTAAAAATAAGAAAAGAGGGCTGATAATGGGAACGGACGTAAAAAGCGGTGAAAACAGGCTGGCTTCGTACATAGGCATCTCGGGACCGGATACGCCAAAATACCTGCATGCGAATAACTTTCTGGCGGAGTTTTTCCAGGATGATGTACAGAGCAGGGAAATGCAGTATACCTGTGATATGTTTTATAAAAAAAAGATTTTGTTATGCGAGGAAGACAACGATCAGAAGAAAAAGCAGCTGGAAGAGTCTTTTGACTATTTTTTCCGGAAGTTTTCCGGAGAAGATCTGATTCCGTTTAATGACAAAAGACACTATTACTTTCCGTTAAGGCCCCAGATGCTGCGCGGCTCCAGTACGAATCTCAGGCACCTGCTCTACTGCATGATACCAGGGATTGAAAAAGAAGAGACATATCATGAAATACAGGATCTGCTGTATGAGTATCTGTACAGCGGGGCGGACGGTGTCAGTTACCTTATGGGCGTGATCTGCGAAGACAGGAATTTTGACCAGCAAAGCTGGAAAAGGGCCACGAAAAGAAATTATGAATCAGATATGCTGAAAGCCGCAAATTTTAAGAAAGTATGTGTAAATTTTAAAGAAGATTTAATGAATTTACTGACCCATGATTTTTTCCGTCGCATGGATTTTTACAAACGCTATGACTATCTGGCCACGTTATTAAACTGTTATGTCATACAGTTTATTATAAATAAAAAAGCGGTGTCTTCCAACCGGGGCTATGTATTATGCCAGGGGTCCAGCCATCTGGCCAGGTGCGGGGCTTATCACCGGGCCTGCGTGCAGAATTATTCGGAAATCCGTTTTGTGTTCCAGACAGAATTAAAACAGTTTTATATTGAATGTTTGAAAGAAGAACAGGCGGAAGATAAGGACTTTGTGGTAGAGGAAAGTGAGGGTAAGATTTATGTAACCGGTAAAAACGAAAGCAAAGAATTTATCCAGTTTGTCAGGCAGGTGTTTCATTCCAATATAAAAGACAAAATGGCCCTGTCGCTCTATCCGGCGGTGCGCAGGGTGTTTGCGCTGGATGAGAAAAAAAAGTTTTCCGCTGAAGAGTTCGCCATGTGCTATATGGATGTGAGCAGCGCACGAAAAGGCTCGGCGCTGGTTAAAATTTCCTCGGCGTTAAATACATGTGGAAAAGATATCGCTTTTGTATTTCCAAAAACCCATTCTAAACATAAGTATTTTGCCCTGTCGCCTTCGTTGCTGGATTTTTTCGTAAGGCTGTATCTTGCGAAACAGGAAAGTACTTATGCGTATCTGGATAATTTTCTGAATTTTCTGCAGGACTGGTATGGAATCTGCATCCAGAAAAATGCCAGAATGGACAGGATGTTAAAAAGCCTGCATATCAAAGTCCCGTTTCAGGAATTCAGACTGAACGAACAGGCTCTGATTGATAATCTGGATGAAATCAACTGCCTGATCCGGCTTTCGGACAGTGGTTATGTGATTACGCTTCCGGAAGAGAAAGGAGAGTTTGCACTCTTATGAAAGATAAATTTGTCAGATTCATGCAGACTTATATCGCATTGCTGACAGGCGGGCGGAAAGAATATTTTATTGCCATTGTGGATATTGAAAAACAACTGGCGGAAGAATTCCTGGCACGGGAAGCGGATTATGCCATGGCCTGGTTTGAGCGCAGGGAGTATTCCGGGGCAGTGGTACTGCGCAACGATAAGAGCATATCCAGAATTGTGCTGTTTTCCAACGACAGTGTAAAGATGATAGATTCTTTAAAAGATTTTGCGGAATATCCCGCCGTTCCGGAAGATAAAGCGGTTTTCTGGAGCTGTCTGGACGCTGCGTTTGGCGGGGAAATGGATGACAAATGCAAAAAACTGCTGGAAACGGTTATGGAATACAGACAGGTGACGCTGGAAGAGCTGCTGGAATATCTGGACGGCTGTACGGACAAAAAGGGAAACTTTGTATTTAAAACAATGGTAAATCATTTTTATCAGCTGGGACTGTGGATTTTTAAAGATGTGGAGAAAGCAAAAAGCAGGACAAACTTAAGCCGGCTGATCAGAAATTCAGATCCCCTGCTGGCTGAGGCCAGGCTGGTACGTGGCATTACAGAAAAAAAAGTGGAGTTTTCCGTGGCGCTGCGAAAAAAAATTCTGGAAGCGCTTTCAAAAAATGATTTAAAGACCGTATTCAGAAGTGTGAAATACGATGATACCATCGAACAGCTCTTTAAAGGAAGCGGACGTACCCGTAAGGATAAAACCACGGAAAAACAGGAAGAGCAGGAAGAACAGGTCTATGAAAATTCTTATGAATATGTGATGGGGGAACTGCCGGAACAATGGAGCGCAGGGCAGATGAAACAGACCGAGGATGCTCTGCTGGAAACAGACAATCATCTGCTAAAGGACAGTATGCTAAAATATTCCAGTCCGGATGAAGGGGAAATCAAAGCGGCGTTTCAGCGTCTCATAGAAGAAACAGAGCTGCTAAGCCTTACGGAACATAAAAAAGCATATGTGAAAAAACAGCTGGAACAACTGCGGCGGCTGTTTTTTGAGGCGCTGCCTTTTGCGGGTAAATATACGCCGGCATGTCTGTGTAATTACGCACAAAGTCAGGATGCGTTTGTCCGGTGTTATTTTGCGCTGCTGGGAAGATGCCTGGCTGACACGGGAATCGCCAGGATGTGTTCCGGCGTACATTTTCTGAGCAGTCTGCAGCTGCTATTTTGTACCTGTGAAGAGGACGGAAAGATCCACATGCCTTTTTATCATCCGCTGGCAGGGTTTTATTATCTTTCCATACAAAAAAAGTATGAAGAACTGGCAGAGCTTTCGGCTTCCCGCACCGGCGAATTCTGGGACCGGGCAGTCCGGGCGCTTACGGATAAGGAGATTATGTCGTTTCCGGTCCGGTACATGCTCTGCGGCGGAGAGCTGTATCAGCTGGACTACAGCAGTCTGAAACAGCGGGACGGCTGCATAAAATTTGAAAAAACGAAGGATCATCCCGCTGCCTCGTGGGTAAATATCCGCCTGTTAAATGAAGACCTTCTGGATTATATGAAACGCCAGAAATATTTGTCAGAAATACAGGTGACTATCGTAGATATTAACGACATGAAAGAGATCATGTCTCTGACAAGAAAAATGCAGAAGTTCGTGGAATCTCAGGAGAGCATGATACATAAAGTCGTGTTAAATATTGTCAGCGGCAGGGAGAAGGAATTAAAAAAAGATCTGCAGGAAAATATGGAAATGGACCTGGAATATCCCAGGGTGATGTTCCGTTTTACAAAAGAAAAGTATATCAGCGGACAGGAATACGATATGGAGCAGATGATCCGGGATTCAGATCTGCTGTTTCTGGCGGACAGCAGCATTCTGTATCAGAAACCGGGGCTGAAGGAATGGCACAGACAGCCCAACCGTCTGCTGCTTGCCTTTGAACAGTTTGACGTGGGGCAGCTGTACGGCAGCATGGACCAGACGCTGGAGATTTTGTGGGACAGTATGCACTATATGGAGCTCGGGTACGGCGTAAAACTGGCGGTATGGGATACCAGGGAATTAAACCAGGCGCTGCTGATGCAGATCCGCCGGGAAATCAAAGAGGATACGCATCGTACAGTGGTACTTCTTTCTTCTAATCCGAAGCTGATGCAGCATCTGTATCATCTGCCTGATTTTCAGGTACGTCACAGTATTTTGTCCGGTCAGGATATGCTGGTTGTCAATTTTCACGCAGGCAGCAGCCGCAGGCAGCTGTCGGAAGAAGGAGAAGCGTCTGTGACGGTGGCTTTGAAAGCGTTTCTGGAAGGCGTGACCGGGCTGGATGAGATGACGTATCTTTTATCTGACGAGGGAGAGACGCCGGAGGAGCCATACCTTACGATCAGCTGCCGTAAGGAAGCGGTTGTTTTTACATGTACGGTTTTTACCGGTACTGGGGAAAAAGACGGCAGATATGAGACCCATTACAGGAATCTGATGGAGGATATTGTCCTGCTTATGGAGAAAAACAGCGCTTTTAAAAATGAATGTATCCGGATGCTGTTCGAGCAGGCGGATAATTTTCAGACGGCGCTGATGCTGGATTATCTGCAAAGAACCAAGGCGTGGACGCTGGAATGCGTATATGAGTATCAGGAAGAGCAGAAAAAACCGGAATATCACCGGCCGGCGGATGCGGCGGATGTGATGCGGTTTCAAAAGATGCTGGCTTTTATCAGGGAACGCAGGGATATGGACGAAAATGCGGTACATACGTATGCGGAAACCGGCTTATACAAAAGAGAAATGTCGGGACAGTGTATCCGCGCGAACGGGCAGCTGCGGCTGCTGGATACGGAAACACTGAGTAAAATGCAGGCGCTGAATACGAAACTGGAGGAGAAAAATGGCTAAAAGTGCGAAAAAAAATAAAATTATTATGGTAAATTCATTTAAGGGAGGAACCGGGAAAACGTCGGTGTCGCTGGCAAACTGTGTACATAACTGTACCCAGAACAGCGAATACCAGAATATTTTCTTTGTGGATATCGACCGGCTGGGTACGAGCATGTCTTACGCACTGTTTCCGGACGGGGTAAAACCGTGTTATTTTGATGAATATGAAGAGCATTATTATGAAAATGTATGCAACCGGATTTTGCACGATGAGGCAAAGGGAACGGTGTTATATGCCGTTTTGTTAAATCCGGTTGCCAGCCGCAGACAGGATTATCATATCCGGGGACGGTTCTGGGAGCATACTGACGTCAGCGTTACCATATTTGTAAAAGACCTGCTTTCTTTTCTCAAAAAATGTATGTCCAGGGATGTGAGCAACCTGTTTGTGGTGGACTGTTCCCCGGGACTGACAGATATGGAGCGGCAGCTGCTGGACGCGTTTTACAGAATGAAACAGGACGGGGATGTGACAGAGATTGAGGAACTGTATGTCACTACGTTTGACGCTTCCCAGATACAGAAAACGGTGGAATGCCTCAACGACGCCAAGGACTTTTTAAACAGGGGAGAGCGTGACGCAAGCATTGTGTTAAATGATCTGCACAACTGGGAAGCGATTTCGCAGGAATATGAGGATCATTATTTTGACTGGAGAGCGGATGCGGCGGATATTTTAAGAAATCTGGAAGACTATGCCGGAATGAAAGTGCGTTATAAAAAATTTGAGGCGGACCAGGTAAACGCCAGCATGGTCCGGTGTCAGGAAAAACTGGTCAATAATATTTATGCCTTTGTATTGCCCCAGGAATACCGGGAAGAATATTATATTCATGAGTAACATATACTGGCGGCAGGCCGCAGGCTGAACCGGCCTCTGGCCTGAGACGGAGAACAGAAAGGGTGCGGAATGGAAATAAGTTTAAATGATAAAGCAATGTATGAATTTTTTCAGAGAGAAGCCAAAGATATTTTTGCGGAATTTTGCGGCAGGCAGGATGGGGAAAACGGCCTTCCGGTGTGCCGGATGACGCAGGAAGGAATTTCAAAAATTTACAGCAGCCTTCAGGTAATTTACAGCAAAGAGGAGGCGGCGCAGGAAGTATGCCTGATTGACAATGTTTACGAGATTCTGAGCAGCTTTGTGGAAATCAAAGGTATGGAGCATCTGCTGGTGAATAATTACGCGGCCATTGAGAACGGCATATTTCTGGAACATTCTGCGCAGGGAGAGCCGGGACGGATCAGAGAGCACTATAAACATCAGTTCCGGAATGCTTATCTGGGACTTTTGTTTTTGAGGGATTTTCATTTAGACGACTGTATTGCGGACTGCGTTATGGACAAAAAGAATGAGTATGCGTATCTGATTCTGGCCGCAATATCCGGGGACAATCAAAGATACCAGCTGAAAGAAATCATTTATAAAAGCTTTCTGGTCAGTGCGCTGTTTCATGATGTGGGCTATCCGCTGGCCTATTATTTCCGGATGGCAGATGAAATTCACCAGTTTGCCCCGTTTTTTAAAATTGTAAATCCCGCTGTAAAAACTGTTTTTGCGGAAATCAAAGCGATGCTGAACAACAGCTGGCTCTTCCGGACAGTAGAGCATGACGAAATCAGGAAAAAATATGACAGGGACGATCACGGATGTCTTTCGGCCATCAGTTTTCTTATGAACTTTTATTTTTCCGGCGTTATATACAGTCTCGATCCAAAGAAACAGTGTATTGTGGAAATGGCGGCGGTTGCCATCTATAAGCATACGAACCAGTACCATAAAAATAAAAGAATGATCTTCAGCCAGGATCCGGTTTCATATTTTTTGCGGATGTGCGACGATCTGCAGGAGTGGCAGCGGTTTCTGGTCCGCATTGAAGACACACGCAATTATCTGCGCTGCGCCGGCTGTGGAAAAATTATCAGGCCGTCACAGGAAGACCCCTGCGTTTACCAGTGCCGCTGTGGAAAGCAGTTTCAGAAAATCACCCGGATGGAAAATAAGAAGATGAACTATATCGACATATGCAACGGCATGAGGATCAGAAACGATGAGGACAGGCTTGATATTTATCTGGAATATGACTGTTACCGGCTGCTGGAGCTGATGCTCAGTGATTATGAGGCTGTCATATACAGGGACAGGGGATTAAAGACTGTGGAAAATATGTTCCAGTGCCAGAAGTATCTGCCGCAGATCCGGCTGCACTATTTCTTATCCAATAATCCGGCTGAAATCATAAACGAAATGTGTATGCAGTCGGATATCAGTAATGAGGAGCTTTCCGACTGGTTAAACAGCCAGGAACATATGCCGGATCTGAAACATTTTTTCAGTTTGTGTATGGAATATCTGAATACGCAGCAGTTTGGGGAGCGGATCGAGCAGAATACAGTCAGATACGCACAGGCGGCAAAAACATTTACGGAGCAGTTTCTGGGAGAAATACATTCCCTGTGGCAGTATTTAAAAGTGTGACAGCACAGGATTCCTTTTGCGGGGCATTCCGGGGAAATACCGTATATATCCAGAACGCCCGGGGAAAGGCATCCGGCTGTTACTGGCAGAATATACACATGCCCGCTCCGGATTTCCATGCCTGTGCCGGACAGCTCCATATGGTATACAGTGAAAAGGCATTATTATGGATACGCATGATTCCATGGCGGACAATGCGGGAATTCCGGCTGGCGTTTCCATGACCGGATGCAGGTTACGGCAGACTGCCCCGCTGGCTGTATCAGTATCATGACCTGCTGTGTTCTGCTGCCATAACCGGTATTAAACATTATTTTTCGGGAAACTTTCCGGGATATTCTATTCACGTGACATGGTTATCCTGCCCGGCTGGATACGGGTGTGCCGGGCGGGCAGGAAAGATATACGGATCATGCCCCTGGGTATCATGCCCTTAGGGTATATCATGCCCTTTAGGGTATATCATGCCCTTTAGGGTATATCATGCC
>CANRTU010000018.1 GCA_947642745.1 uncultured Eubacterium sp. | reverse complement strand
ATGATTTTATGACTGTCTGCCTTGCAGATAATTTTGAGGGTGTGGAACTGATACTGCGGATTGTTTTAGGGCAAGAGGATATAAAAATTAAATCGGTCAGGACACAAGAGCCGTTGAAGAATTTGCAAGGACGTTCAGCTATTTTAGATGTTCATGCGATTGATAGTACGAAAAAAGAATTTGATGTAGAAATTCAAAGGAAGGACGCAGGAGCAGGCGCAAAGCGGGCAAGACATAATAGCAGTCTGTTGGACGCACATATATTAAAGCCGAGTGACGATACAGAAGATATTCCCGATAGCTATGTGATTTTTATTACGGAAAATGATGTTATACAAGGCAATCAGCCAATATATCCAGTAGAAAGATATATCACTATCGGGGAAAAGAAAGTATTGTTTGGAGACGGTTCGCATATCATATATGTTAATGGGAAATACAGGGCAATGATGAAATCGGTAAACTAATGCACGATTTTTCATGCACGAATCCCGATGATATGAATTATGAGGTACTTGCTAAAAAAGCACGATATTTTAAGCAAGACGAGAAAGGAGTTGCTGCTATGTGTAAAATTATGGAAGATATGAGAAATGAAGCGGCATTAGATAATGCAAGGGAAACAGCAAGAAGAATGATTAAAGATGGTGAACTCTCTCTTGAAAAGATTGCACGTTATGTACCATCTTTATCAATGGAAGAACTAAAAGAACTTGAAACCGAGGTTATGCAGTTAGCATAATCAATCATATCAATCAAAATCAAATCTGGTGAAACGGGGGCACAGTGGGGGAAGCCGTCAGAGTCAGCCCGCCGCAGGCGGAGTATCCGGCAGAGCCGGATACCATTTTATAAGAATATCAGATATGGAGAGTGATCTGGATCTGACATGCCATTATATAAGGCTGACTGCTGGTTTTATGATATAATCAGAGTGTCAGCCGCTGCAGACGATCAGCCCGGAAATAGAATGTATGGCTGAATATAATCAGAGTGCCAGCTGCTGCGGGCGGTCAGCCCGGAATGGAATGTAGGGCTGAATATAATCAGAGTGCCGGCTGCTGCGGGCTGTCTGGAAAGGATATGATATGACTGAATATGAAAAGTGTATGGCGGGGGAATGGTATGACTGCCACGACCCGGTTTTTCTGGAA
This sequence comes from uncultured Eubacterium sp., assembly GCA_947642745.1. Lineage (GTDB taxonomy): Bacteria > Bacillota > Clostridia > Lachnospirales > Lachnospiraceae > Eubacterium_J. The sequence goes on along the minus strand of CANRTU010000018.1, from coordinate 65,230 downwards.
TTTAAAAATACGGCCAGAAAGCTGCTGGCGGAATACCACAGGCTTTCCTATGACCAGAAAGAGGAAAAAAGCAGACTGTTAAAACAGCTGTTTGGCAGCGCCGGTACAAACGTGTCCGTAGGGCAGCCATTTCTCTGTGATTACGGACGCAATATTCATCTGGGGGACAATGTTTCTGTCAATATGAACTGTACGTTCGTGGATTGTAATAAAATTACGGTTGGAAACAATGTGCTGATCGCTTCCAATGTGCAGATTTATACAGCGGCCCATCCGGTGGAGCTGGCGGAGCGGCTCACACCAGAGTGGGACCCTGACGGCGGCGGATATTTCTGCCGTACCTGTGCGCTGCCGGTAACGATTGGAAATGGCTGCTGGCTGGGCGGAGGCGTGATTGTATTGCCGGGAGTGAACATCGGGGACGGCAGTGTCATCGGGGCAGGCAGCGTGGTGACAAAAGATGTGCCGGAAAACTGTGTGGCGGCGGGAAATCCCTGCAGGATCATCCGGCGCATCAATCAGGGAGGGTAAGATACTAAAAACCATGACATGACGGCGGGATATACAAAACGTAGTTCCATTGTTTCTGTAAGTGCTGATAATAACAGAAAAAAGGGCCCTTGCCTCCTGAACTTCCATCTGGTAAGATGAAAGACATTACATGGCGTAACTGCCATACACCGGATAAGACTCCGTAAACAGGAGGAAATATGATAAAGAAATGCAGGAACGGTCTGGTACGGCTGCTGGTCTTTTGTCTGTTGTCTGCGGCTGTGACGGCATGCGGACAGAATACGGCAGAGCCGGTGACAGATAGTGGCAGTCAGCAGGACGACATTCAGACCAATACAGATGGTACGGATAGCGGAGCCACGTCCGGCGCCGGCCTTCCGTCAGCAGTTTCCGGGGAGGAGGCAGGTATACCACAGGCGTATGCGATGGAGCGGAAAACGGTTCCGGACGATGCGCTGCCTGAGACGGAAGGGACTGTGGAAGCAGGGCAGAACCCCGGCGGGACAGACAGCGGCAGCCTGTCCGGCACTGATTCTGAGTCAGCGGTTTCCGGGGAAGAGGCAGGTGTACCGCAGGCATATATGATGGAGCAGGAAACGGTTCTGGACGACACACTGCCTGAGACAGAAGGAGCTGTGGAAGTATGGCAGGAACCGGACAGGACAGACGGAAAGAAAGAGAAACAGGATCGGCAAAAATTTCCGGAAATATGCTATACCACGGAACATGTATGCCTGCGGGCAGAGGCTTCCGAAGATTCCGCCATACTCTGCCAGCTGCCTGCGGGTACAGAAGTACGAAAGGGGCGGAAAGAGGGAAACTGGAGTTATGTCCTGGATGAAAATGGCCGGACCGGCTATATATTAACCAGTTATTTAACGGATTAAAAGCCGGAAGCACAGAAGGTGCCCTGTTTTCAGACACGCCCTGAAATTGCCGGAATATGCGTTTCATGGGAAGGATTATCTGATTTCTACAAACGCATATTCCCCTGATTTTATCTTATTGCCGGTCTCAAACCGCAGCGGGGTGTGGAATACCGGCCCGTCTACAGCCAGTGTGTGGTATTCGCCGTTTTCCCCGCAAATATCAATACCCGCTGATTTCATGATCCGGATGGATGTCTCATCAAGCACAGTTCCCAGCAGATCCGCTGGCAGAACGTTACAGTTTATGCTTTTAATCAGGCACTGGTATCCCAGCCGGATCAGTTCATATACTGTTTCTTCCCGTCCCCGCCGCCATAGTGGAAAGCAGGGAACCAGTCCGGCGGCCTGACAACGGGCTTCCTCCCACTGCCTGTTTTCTGTAATATCAATATCGCCAAAGCAGGCGGCTACGGCTCCCATTGCTTTTGCTTTATGAAGACCCGTTTCAAAGGCTGACTGGTAGTCCGTACCGTCTGACGGACATGTAATCATGGACAGGGCCAGGGACTGTGCGTATCGTTTGAGCATGGTATGGTCAGCGCCGTGAAAATACGAACGGCCTGCGGATTTATTTACCATCACTACCAGACACACGGGTTCATGACCCTGTTCCAGCATTTTGTGGAGCGCCAGTGTGCTGTCTTTTCCACAGCTGTATGACATGGCAAATTTCATAAGACACCTCCGGTAGTATTTTTTATCGTGCTGTAGGTTCTGTCTTTAAAGCGGTCAGCTCTGTTACAGCTTTTCTTCCCGGTTTCTGATACGAAAAAGTCTGATTTTATACTTCAGTGAACACAAAGGATGATTCATTGATAACTGTTATTTTTCTCATGGCAGCCGGAAGCTTAACTTATATTCCGGACGCCTTTCTCTGCTGTTTCCAGCAACATCCTCATTTAATCCTGCTTTTCCCGTATAACAGTCCTGGCAGTATATCCCGGCTGATTTGTGGCAATGCTGGAATTTCCGTATCACTATACAGTTACAACAGTCTGCAATGACAGGAAGCACCGCATTGTCCGGCAATATTATGTGTCTTTTCACTATTTGTCATCTATATTTGTCTGGTACAGACGCAGAAAACAGAGCGGGAATGTGTATATTCTGCAGGAAACAGCCGGGAAAAGGCAGCTGTCCCAGGGTGCCCAGAGGACATGATATGGGGAATTCATCTAAAATTTATGAAACATATCCCAGGGGCATGATATAACGGGTTAAGCTGACTGATGCCTGTCTTTTATTTTACATGATAAAGGTTATGGAAATCAAGGCTTCTATTTTTGTTTATGAAATCTGAAGGAAGAAATTATCATTCTCATGAAACGCATTGAAAAACATGAGTATGCGGAGTTAATGGTAAAAAGCAGGCAGAAATTTTATCGGATTGCATACAGTTTTGTGAAAAATGAACAGGAAGCACTGGATATTGTCAGTGAAGCTGCTTATAGAGGTCTTGTGCATATCAGGGATTTGCGCAAGCCGGATTATTTTATAACATGGATGACACGGATTGTCATAAATACGGCGTTGGAGATGATACGAAAAAATTCCAGGCAGGTTGTTTTGGAAGACTATATGCTGGAAGATGACGATGTGGAAAAACTGGAACAGGAAATCAGGTTTGATTTATATACTGCATTGGATGCTCTTAATGCAGAGGATAAATCCTTTATTATCCTGAAATATTTTGAGGGCTATTCTTTCAGGGACATTTCAAATATTGTCGGGCTTCCGGAAAGCACTGTTAAATCAAAAGTCTACCGGTGTCTGGAATGGATGCGGAATTTTATGGAAGGAGGCGGCCGGTCGTGTTAAATGCGGGAAAAGAAAGCTATGATAATATAGTCATACCAGACGATAAACTGCTTGCGGCTATAGAAAATGGAATAAACAGGGAAAAAAACAGCGGAAAAAAAGGATTTTCCATAGGTATGTGGCTGCGGCGTGTCTTCTGATATTGCTTGGATGTGCGAATATTCCCATGCTTTACACTTACGCTAAAGAAATACCAATTGTAAAAGAGTTTGTACAGGCTCTGAGAATTGGTCATGGAGGAAAAAACAGAAACATGTTACTCCGGTAGTATGTTCGGATTCCAGGTCGCTCCAAATCTCTTTTTCTACAGAAGGAGGGGCTGCGGACGAGGTGCTTTCCTATTCGGTTTTATATCATTATGCTCCGGTAAGGGTTCAGATTGTATTTCACGGGATTGACAGCGGTTTCTATGATTTACTGAAAGAAAAGCTGGATGAGGCTGATGCGGTTTTGGATATGTATCGGATAAAGACCCTGCGGGAAAATGATATGGCGTTTGTTATTGTTTTAAAAGAATTATATAATTATGAAATCATGGAGTTTTCCGATCCGGGCTCGATGATCATTCGCTTTTATCAGGATGCTTATTATACCGCGGAAGAAAAACATCCGGGTCAGATGGTATATTTTCTTCTCACAGATCCGGTTTCTTCTGATGAGGAGCTGGGTTCCCTGCTTTTACAGTATCAAGAGGAAAAGCCTGTTCAGGTTCGGAATATGACAGGAGAATATCTGCTTATTATTGATGGGTATGATTCTAAGGCAGAGGCGGAACAAAGATATAAGGCAATCATAAAAAAATATGGTACAGACAATGCGTTTTACGTTAGCGGTGGCAAAATAGAAGATATTCCGGAGTAATAAAAATAATGGATGCTTATCGGTAATGTATCTGCAATTCATATGGTGTTATTTTCTGGCCCGGTATTTGTTCGCTGGTTTTCTTTAGAACATTATTTCGAATGATGATCATTCCGATAGATTCAGGTGAGTCTGGAATAGCACTGTTTCATGGCTCTGATATTACGGATAAGCTCCAGGGACATTCTCTTCCTTTGGTCCGGCTGACTGCTACTATGGGTAGACGGAATGCCATCAGAACGGACAAAACTTTGTGGAAGTCTGCTGCATCAGACAGTCTGACAGGGAGGATACCAGCATAATAGATGTGAAAAAATTTTAGCATACAGGCCGTTTTTAATTTTCTGTATCAGTTTTCTATTTCCGTTTCTTTGACGGTCTGGAAAAAGATGTTTGCAATACGCCTATCCTTATAAAAAAGTATCCGGCTATGCCTGATACACCGCCTGCGTCGGGCTGCCACTGGCAGCATCTTCTCTGCAACATGGCGCCCCTTTTGGAGGGGATTATTTTACAGGACGATTTTTCCTATAAAAATCAGGGTGCCAAAAGGTACTCAGGCAATGAATTGTAGTTATTATTTGCAAATTGTGTAAACTTTGACACCCTGAACTTATAAAGTAAAAAATTATAAATAAAACCGGAATCATACAGGAAGAACGAACTATTAAGAGCATTATATATGCAGATTTCCAGATATAAGGGAGTAAAAGCAGAAACAGGTAAATATCCCACATGGAAAAACGGGGAACAGACATCTTCTGACGAACGGATTTGTCAGAATCCGTACAATTGTAAGACAAAATTATCTGAAATGTTGCGGTTAAAAAATGTATGCTTTATTTAAACAGAAAATTGAAACAGAAATAATATGAAATACAGCCCGGACAGCCGGTCTGAAAAGATGTAATAAAAAAGTAAACTTATTTAGAAAGAAATGCAGAAACGCCGGCTGTATCCGGCTGATATGCCGTGCCGGCGAAGAGCGTGTCATCCGGAGTCTGGTATGAAACGGGTGTGCGCTCCGGATGGAGAAAGCGGAGGAATCCATGAGGCGGATATATGGTTATATCCGTATCCGGTTTTCCGGGCAGGATGCGGATGACCAGATTATTACCCTGCGGGAAATGCAGGTGCCGGAAAAAGATATTTTCATAGACAGACAGGAAGGCAGCGACAGCCGCCATGCGGAATACGAACGGCTGCTGGGACGCCTGAAGGCGGACGACATGCTTTATATCAGAAGCCTGGACGACCTGGGGGAGGACTACCGGGAAATCGGGCAGAGCTGGAGGATCCTGACAAAGGAGAAACGTGTGGACGTGGCCGTGCTGGATATGCCACAGCTGGATACCAGGCGGGGCAGGACCCAGTATGACACACTGGTGGCGGACATCGTGCTGTCCATGCTGGAATATGCTCCCCGTGCGGAACGGGCGGAACGCCGGCAGAAACAGCGGGAAGGAATTACCCGGGCAAAACAGCGGGGTGTGCGGTTTGGCAGGCCCAGCCTGCCAGTACCGGAAAACTTTCCGCAGGTATACCAGATCTGGCGCAGGAAAGAAATCAGCGGAGAACAGGCGGCGCAGCTTTGCCATATGTCAAAGGCGAATTTTTACAAGAAGGCCAGAGAGAGGCGGATGCTGGAGGAGCGGGATGTGCCGTAAAAGAGGCGGAAGCACCAACAGGTGGCGCAGCTTTGTCATATGTTCTCTGGAAGAGAAAGCACTGTCTGGCGCTGTATTGTAGTGATGAAAGCGGCGCAGGCAGCCGGCGGGGACTGCGGTTTTTTACGTAAGATGCAGTGAATCCGTACCCTGAAATTGTAACCGGCAGGGAGTACAGGTTTGGTGGCGCAGCGCCATGCCGGATGGACAGACTGGTCTGACAGAGTCTGACAGCATGTGGAAAGCTGCGGATAAAACGACACAGGACCGACACAGTAAGTGTGCCTGCAAGGGCGCAGGCAGGAAAGCATTCCGGGAGAATCCGGGACGGATACAGGAGTATATCATGGGCAGACTGAAAAAGAAGGACTTGCTGGATACCATTAAGCTGCTTGAGGCAGTAAACGGGGCGCTGGCTGCGCACAAATGCGGGCCGGTTATAAATGAAATGCCGGGCTTATGCCAGGAGGCTGCGGTTATCATCGGGGAGTATCTGGAAACGGCTTATACAGGCGCTGCGGAGCAGACGGCAAAGCGTCTGGTGCGTCTGCTGGAAGATTACTGTGAGAATTTGTACCGGGTCAGTGTGGAACTTTCCCAGGGAGGAGTTTCTGACCGGCTGGGGCAGGAGATGTCCGGTCAGCTGTCCCGGTTATACAGTGGAATTGAAAAAGAACTTCCGCCGGATAAAAAGGAAGTAGTCTTCCTGCCCTACAAGGCGTCCATGTGGGACAGCCTGGAAAGTGTGTGGAAGGCGGCAACGGCGGATGAAACGGCGGATGTTTATGTGGTTCCGCTTCCCTATTATGATAAAAACCCGGACGGGAGTTTTCATACCATGCATTATGAAGGGGACCAGTATCCTTCGTATGTGCCCGTTACCCGATATGAGGACTATGATCTGGAAGCCAGAAGGCCGGATGTTATATATATACATAATCCATATGATGAATATAACTATGTAACCAGTGTGGACCCCTGTTATTACGCACGCCGGTTAAAAGATTTTACAGACCGGCTGGTATATATTCCATATTTTATACTGGAAGAAATAGATCCTGATGACAGGTCAAAGGTCAGGGGATATGAACATTTTTTTACGGTGCCGGGTGTCTTTCATGCGGATAAAGTGTTCGTGCAGTCGGAGGCCATGAAGAAAGTATATGTGGAGGCGCTGGCGGAGTACGGCAGAAAAGGCGGGCCGGCAGGCCGGCAGTACTGGGAACAGAAGATTTCCGGCGCCGGCTCCCCGAAGGTGGACAAAGTATTGTGCACCGCAAAAGAAGAGCTGGAAATTCCCCCCGGATGGCTGTCCGTGATCCAGAAACCTGACGGAAGCCGGAAAAAAATTATATTTTATAACAGTACCATTTCGGCTCTGCTGGAGCATAATGAAAAAATGCTTAGAAAAATGGAGCAGGTGTTTGAAGTGTTCCGCAAAAACAGCAATGAGACAGCGCTTCTCTGGAGGCCCCATCCCCTGACGGAAAGTACACTGGCGTCCATGCGTCCCAGGCTGTTGGAGACCTACCGGAACATACGTGACCGGTATATCAGGGAAGGATGGGGAATTTATGACGATACGCCGGATGTGGACCGGGCAGTCATATTGTCGGATGCGTATTATGGAAATATGAGCAGCGTGCTGCAGCTGTACCGGAAGACTGGAAAACCGGTAATGGTGCAGAACGTGGAGGTTTTATAATGACTGTTACAAAAAATAAAATCCGTGCGGTGCTGTTTGATATTGACGGTGTCATTACCGACGGTAAAAAGTATACAGATGGTATCTCAAAGGAAATAAAGTCTGTTTCATATAAAGATCTGGACGCAATTAAAAGTTTGCAGGATGATGGGATACTGGTGGGCTGTATATCAGGTGAAGATACGCCATTTTCAAGAAATCTGGCTGAAAGTCTGGACTTTTATTCTCTGGGAGAAAAAAATAAGAAAAAAGTACTTGAGCATTTTGAGCGTAAATATCGTATAGAACGGGAACAGATCTGCTATACAGGCGATGGAAAATATGATATCGGAGCGCTGGAATACGCAGGTCTGTCCGTCTGTCCAAAGGATGCGGTTTACGAGGTGAAACTTATAGTGGATCTGATTCTGGATACTGCCGGGGGACAGGGATGTATTGCGGAGCTGTACACGAAATTAAGTAAAATAAATGATAAAGAAAGAGAGCTGGAAAATAATATGAAAGTTTCAGATATTGTAAGAGACAGAATTAGTACACATTGTCATGTGTCCGGGCAGATTCTGGAGGATGAATCCCTGCTGGGAGTAATAAGTGAGGTCTGTGGGGAAATAATAAGTTCTTACAAACGAGGGGGCCAGTTATTACTGTGCGGAAATGGCGGCAGTGCGGCAGATGCCCAGCATCTGGCGGCAGAACTGGTAGGAAGATTTTATCTGGAAAGAAAGGCTTATGCGGCGGAAGCGTTATCTGTAAATACATCAGTATTGACATCTCTGGCAAATGATTATGATTATAATATGATTTTTGCGAGACAGGTGGAGGCAAAAGGCAGAGCGGGAGATGTACTGATCGGGATTACCACAAGTGGAAAATCGGAGAATATTGTCAGGGCTTTCCGGCAGGCGAAAAGTGACGGATTGATCACTGTACTGATGACAGGAAATATCAGCGGCCGGCTGCCTGTCCTGGAAGATACGGATTATGTTGTGGCAGTTCCTTCTGACGATACGCCACGCATACAGGAATGCCATATTTTAATTGGTCACATTATATGTGAAATTATAGAATCAAAATTAACGGAGGAAAGCAGAAATGAGTAACAGACACGTATTTATTACAGCAGAAATAGGAATTAACCACAATGGAGATCTGAATATTGCGAAACAACTGATTGACTGGTCATACCTTTCTGGCTGTGATGCGGTTAAATTCCAGAAAAGAACGATAGACAAAGTATATACAAAAGAATATCTGGACAGTTACAGGGAATCTCCATGGGGAACTACACAGAGAGAACAGAAAGAAGGCCTGGAGTTTGGCAAAGAGGAATATGACATTATAGACGCTTATTGTAAAGAAAAGGGAATAGCATGGTATGCGTCCGCATGGGATACACAGGCTCAGATATTTTTGCGCCAGTATGATCTGAAATATAATAAAATAGCATCTGCCATGCTTACAAATATGGAACTGCTCCAGACAGTTGCGGAGGAGAAAAAACATACATTTATAGCGACCGGGATGAGTACATACGAAGAAATTGATGCGGCTGTAGAGGTTTTTAAAAAGAATGAATGTCCATATGAGCTGATGCATTGTAACAGTACATACCCAATGAATAAAGAAGAAGCGAATTTAATGCTGATACCGGCATTAAGAGAGAGGTATGGCGTAGATGTAGGCTATAGTGGACACGAAACAGGAAGAATTGTTTCCATGGCGGCGGCAGCCCTGGGAGCCACATCTATTGAACGCCACATTACGCTGGAACGGTCCATGTACGGTTCCGATCAGGCGGCATCATTGGAAGTGGACGATCTGCAGAGACTGGTTAAAGACATACGAATGATCGAGAAGGCGCTGGGAAATGGGGAAAAAGTACTGTCAGAAGCAGAAGAAGCGGTAAAAAAGAAACTGAGAGGCTGAAATTAAAAAGCATAAAAAGGTATTGGCAGAAGATACCAGAAAGAGGGCGGCAGGTTGAAACACCGGATTGGAATTATGCAGGGGCGGCTTACGCCGCCCGAAGGACGTGGAATACAGTTTTTTCCCTTTGAGAACTGGGAAAATGAATTTTATACAGCAAAGCGTCTGGGGCTGGATGATATCGAATTTATTTTTGATTATGAGAACTATACGCAAAATCCATTGTGGACAACAGAGGGACGGGACAGGATACGGAATGTAGTAGCAAAAACGAATGTACAGGTTCCTGCGGTATGTTTTGATTATTTTATGCGCAGACCGTTTTATAAAGCCGGATCAGACAGAGAGGGTCTGATCCGGGATGAGAACTCGCAGATTATCCGCAGAGTTTTTGACGCAATGAAGGAACTGGATATCGGTCTGATTGAGATTCCCCTGGTGGATGATTCATCTTTAAAAAATGATATGGAAAAAAGAAAATTCAAAGACTGGCTGTTACAGGTAGTGGAACAGACAGATACACCGGTGCGTATAGCGCTGGAAACAGATCTGGGTCCGCAGGATTTTGCGGCCTTTCTGATGGAATTTGACGGGATGGGAATTGGCGCTAATTATGACAGCGGAAACAGTTCCGGATCAGGATATGATTCATACGAAGAAGTTACTGTTTTGGGAGATTCTATCTACAATATTCATATTAAGGACAGGGTTTACCATGGCACAACAGTTGCGCCCGGAACAGGCAGCGCGGATTTTGACCGTTTATTCCGGGGACTTGGAGAAATAAAATACAGGAATAATTTTATTCTTCAGGCAGCACGTGGCATTGATGGGGAAGAAGAAAAAACGATTGCCAGCCAGATGGAATTTGTGAACGGATATATCAAAAAATATGGGTTACAGGTATCACATGTTTGAACATAAACAGGAATATTTAAAAAAAACGGATCGGAATCAGGTAGTGGCCCTCATACCGGCAAGAGGCGGTTCGAAAGGGGTTCCAAAGAAAAATATACAGCTAATCAAAGGCTATCCGCTGATTGCTTATTCCATAGTGGCCGGACTGCTGGCAGAGCGGATTGACAGGGTGATCGTTTCTACGGATTCAGAAGAAATTGCGAAAATAGCAGGTTATTTTGGAGCGGAGGTTCCGTTTTTAAGGCCATCAGAGTATGCGAAGGATACGTCTGGTGACATTGAATTTGTAGAACATGCCATAAATTTTATGTATGAACAGGAAGGCGTAATACCAGAATATTTCGTGCATTTACGTCCTACAACGCCGGTTCGTGATATAAAAATTGTTGACAGGGCAATTCTGGAATGCGTTTCATCTGCGGACTGTCATTCTCTGCGGTCTGCCCATAAGGCGCCAGAATCTCCTTATAAATGGTTTCTAAAGACCAGTGAAGGGTATTTTAAAAGCATACAGGAAAATATTGATAATGACACCGCAAATGGCGCAAGGCAGGGATTTTCGGATGTATATATACCAGATGGATATGTGGATGTGCTTAAGAGCAGCTTTGTTATACAAAATGGACGGCTTCACGGGAGTAAGATGACAGGCTTTGAATCCCCGTATTGTGTGGAAATAGATACGCCTGAAGATCTGGAATACGTACAGTACCAGATTGATAAAAAAGGTTCCCCGTTATATGAATACCTGAAACGAAATTTCCAGAGGGAATTTCAGGTATAAAATTTAAACAGAATGGATGATAAATCATGAAACAGGAATACTTATTTCGTAGAAAACCAAAAGAAGTAAAACAGATTCATACAGCTGAAAGAACAATATGTACGAAGATCCCGGTACCGGAAAGTATGGAAATTATAGAGCGTTCATTAAAATATGAACCCTGGTCCATGAATCACCAGCTCTATGCCGTGTGGGATCATGCAACTGATTATCATATCTATGATAAATGGGGAAATAAGTGGATCGACCTGTCATCCGGAATATTTGTGACAAACACAGGGCATGGAAATCCTGAAATGGTAAAGGCTTTGGAGCGGATGATTCAAAAGCCGATGCTGAATAGTTATTATTATTTTCTGGAGGAACGTTCACTGCTCACAGAACAGCTCGTTAAAATGGCTCCCGCCCATATGGATAAAGCGTTTCTGTTAACAACGGGCAGTGAGACTACGGAATGCGCCCTGAAATTATGCCGGATGAATGGAATCAGAAAAAACCCGGAAAAATTAGGGATGATCGCATTCGGGGGAGCTTTTCATGGCAAAACCCTGGGGGCGCAGACAATGGCTGGAAAGCCGTCCGCATGGCGATGGATCGGAAATATGGATCCGTGCATTTATCATCTTCCATGTCCTACAGATGCGTTTGAGGATATGAGCCAGATCTATGATGAAGAAACAGGCAGGAAACTGTTTGCCAGGGATATCCGGTCGCTGGAGGAGTCCGGCGTTGATCTGGATACTATAGCGGGAGCTATTTTTGAGCCATACCAGGGATGGGCTGCTTTATTTTATCCGGTGGGATATATCAAAGCTTTAAGAGAATTTATAACAGAAAAAGAGGCGTTACTTGTTTCAGATGAGGTCCAGGCAGGGTTTGGCAGGACAGGCAGGCTGTTTGGATATGAGTATTATGACATAGATGTTGATCTTATCTGTTGTGGCAAGGCAGTCAGTGGGGCGTTGCCGTTATCCGCAGTTCTGGGAAACGCAAAAATACTGGACGTGGACGGTTCGCTGAACAGTACGCATGGGGGCAGTCCGTTACCATGCGCATCCGCACTGGCCAGTTTAAAGTATCTCGAAGAACATCATCTGGTGGAAGAGGCTAAAAGAAAAGAGCATATTATATTAGAGAAGTTTCGTGTCATGAAAGATAAATTTCCAGACAGGATAAAATCTATCCATGGAATGGGAATGGCATTTGCGGCAGTAATTGTAAAACCCGGTACAAAAGAGCTGGATGCGGAGTTTGTAGACAGGGTGATTGAACGGGCTTTTGAAAAAGGTGTAATGTCCATACGGACAATGACAGGCACAATTAAAATCGGGCCTCCTCTTACGATAACAGACAACGCATTAGCGGAAGCGATGGATGTACTGGCTGAGTCAATGGAAGAGATAATTGCGGAGACAGATAAAGATGAATAATATGGATAATCTGGGCAGTTACGATCATGTGGAATATATACAGGGACATCATTTTTCTGATAAAGAATTGCGCAGATATTGTGATCTCAGGATGAGTTCAGCACAAGAAAACGCAGATTTTATCGAACAACAGATCTATACAGGAAAAACGGGCCTGGACATCTGTGAGATTGGCGGAGGAAACGGAAAATTATTGTATTGTCTGGAGAAGCGGAATCTGCTAAAACACGGGGTCAATTATGAAGTAAGCAATAGCAGATGTTTACTGGCGTCCAGATTTGCGGATTTATTATCCTGTTACAGGGTAGAAAACAGAAATCAGAATTTCCTGGAGGATAAAACGAGAGAGGATGAATTTGACTGTATCATAATGGTGGATATTGTTTTACAGATTATAGCCCCGTTGTATGATCTGGCGGAAGAAGAAACATTCAGGTGGGTCGCTAAAGCGTTAAAAAAACATGGATACCTGTATCTGGAAATTATTGACTATTCATATCTGATGAAACAGATTGAAAAAGAAGGGGTACTTCGTATATGGGAGGAGTTTCCACAGGCTGATCCGTTTGAATACTGTCTACAGAAAATGTCTCTGGATCAGGATCACAACCTGGTCAATGAAAAGTGTTTTATCCAGAGGGATAGTAATGCCAGGGATTATTTTAAAAATGTCATACATTCTTATACTCCGGAACAACTGGAACATATTCTGGATAAAAATGGATTTTCTGTCACTGTATACCCATGTTGCCGGACATCCGGGGAACAGCAGGATGAATATATGTCTGGCCATACATACAGGATACTGGCCCGGAAAAAATAGAGGATGCTGAGGAGTTTATAGTTATGAAGGGAATCAGACATACAGGTATCTATGTAAGAAATCTGGAAGCAATGGTTTCTTTTTATAAAGAGCTGTTTCAGTTACAGGTTGTTGTACATCAAAAGGAAAACGGCCCGTATACAGAACGCCTGTTTAATGAAACAGACATGGAGATTGAAGTCTGTAAGCTGGAATTTGAAGATCATTCCATCATTGAACTGATTCATTGCCAGAATGCGGCGGATGATCTCCTGTGGAATGAAAAGATTTACAGATGCGGCAGAATACATGTAGCGGTTACCGTTGAATCAGCTGGGGAAATGTATCGGAAATTAAAGGAAAAGCAATGTATTATTTTGTCGGAACCATGTGATTCTCCCGATGGAAAGGCCAGGGTGTTTTTTGCCAGGGATATTGAGGGAAATTATCTTGAACTCGTGGAGGAACTGGGGCGGGAGGAAAAATAGAAAATGAGATGTACGATCTGTGGAAATGATAAAATGCATATACTTACAAAACGGCTGCGTCTGGGGACGGGATCAGTTTATTATTGTCCGCAATGTGATTATGGAATGCTGCAGGCCGGATTTGATAATGCGGCAGAATATTATGATAAAGAATACCGGAAAAAATTTAAGGATAATATTGCGGATGACGGGGAACAGAGTCCGGAAGAAATATACCGGGAACGACGGATGTATCAGCAGACCAGGCTTAATATTATAGGCGATTATTTTGACAGGGAAAGAGATTTTCTGGAAATAGGCTGTTCTGCAGGTCAGTTTTTATCTGCCGTCAGAAATGAATTCAGGTCTGTGACTGGAATTGAACTTTCTACCGGGTGCGCCCGCTTTGTTGAGGAAAACTGGAAGATACCTGTGTATTCGCAGGAAATTTCTGACATAGACTGGAAGGAACGGCAGTTTGATTATATCAGTTTTTTCCAGGTGCTGGAACATATTGTTGATCCACAGCGGTTTCTGACTGATGTACATAAAAGATTAAGAAATGACGGTAAAGTGTTTATAGAAATCCCGGATCTGGAAGAACCGTTGAGAAAATTGTGGAAAATTCCCGCATACGAAGAGTTTTATTTTCACGAAGCGCATCTGAGTTATTTTTCAGAAAGGTCAGTCAGCAAAATTTTAAACAAATGTGGTTTTAAGGTGGAAAACATTTATCATATACAGGATTATAATCTGCTAAATCATATATACTGGTATTTTAACAATGGACCGCAGGAAAATGGTACGTTTGGCCTGCATGTGCCTGCGATAGATTTTGATGATAAAGATGAAAGAGTAAAATGTGCGGGGGATGCGGTGAACGCCCTTCTGGCGGAGATGAACCAGAAGTATTTTGATATATTGTCAAAATATAAACTGACATCCAATCTGTTTGTTGTGGCATCCAAAAGTAAAGAGACTGCCAGCTGATGCGCTTTGTTGGTAAATTCCGCAAACGGTCAGTCCGGATGGTTTTGTCATGGAAAACAGAAAGGTTACAGCATGGATTTGCATCTGAAAGATAAAAAAGTGGTGGTGACAGCATCAACCAGTGGGACGGGTTTTGCGGTGGCCCGCAAATTTCTGGAAGAAGGGGCGGCTGTCATGATCAATGGGAGAAATGGCAGAAAGGCCGAAGAAAAAAAGAATCTGCTGGAACAGCAGTTTGGAAAAAACAGGGTGTTTCTTTGCGTTGGAGATGCGGCATCAGAAGAGGGTATCCGTAAAATATGCGATCATACACGAAAGAGTTTTGGAAGCGCAGACTGTGTGATCGCCAATGCGGGAAGCGGCCGTCCTGTATCTGCAGACCAGCTTGACATAAAAGCATGGAACATTAGTTATGAAATCAATCTGTTTAGTACAGTAAGGCTGATAAAAGGGATGGAAAGTATCTGGGACAGCCACAAAGGGGGAAGTATCGTAACAGTCTCTTCCCTGGCGGCATGTCAGGCAATCCGGGCGCCTTATGCATATGCCGCTGCCAAACAGGGCGTGTGTGTATTTTCGAAATATTTATCAGATGATTATGCGGCTAAAAAAATACGTGTAAACAGTGTAATTCCCGGAAATATATTCTATAAAGGCGGACGGTGGGAAGAGCTTCTTCAACAAGACGAAGCAGGCGTCAGATCATATATCGGGCAGGCAGTGCCCATGCGTCGGTTTGCAACACCGGAAGAAGTTGCGAATGCGGTGGTGTTTCTGGCATCAGACTGCGCCTCTTTTATTACAGGAACCACGCTGGTCATAGACGGAGGACAGAACCGGTCAACAGTTTTTTGAAATGTAAAAGGACAGGATCAATGAAAGTTGCGTTAGCCCAGACAAATATCATATGGGAAGACAAAAAGAAAAATGAACAAAAGGCGATAGAATATATCCGTCAGTCAGCGTCTCTTGGCGCCGGGGCAGTTTTTTTTCCGGAGATGAGTCTGACAGGATTTTCCATGAATACAGCGTTGACAGCGGAAAAGGATGGGCAGACCCTGAGGCGGTTTTGTGAAATTGCAAGGGAATATCATATTGTGACAGGTATTGGCTGGGTAAAGCAGACAGAGAGTCTGGCGGAAAATCATTATTCAGTGATCAGTGAACAGGGAAACGTGATTTCGGATTATGTAAAAATACATCCGTTTTCCTATGCGGATGAAGACCGTTTTTTTTCAGCAGGGAGTCAGATTGTTTATTTTCAGCTTGGAGGGTATAACTGGAGTACTTTTATTTGTTACGATCTGAGATTTCCGGAATTGTTTCAGATCGCTTCCAGAACAGCGGATATTATACTGATTCCCGCAAACTGGCCGCAAAAAAGACAGGAACATTGGGAATGTCTGCTGCGTGCGAGAGCGATAGAAAATCAGTGTTATATTCTGGCAGTCAATTGTACAGGAGAAATGGACGGGGCTGTATATGGCGGAAAATCATGCTGTATTGCGGCGGATGGAAGAATGGTCTGTACGAGGGGAGCGGAGTCTGGAATATTGCTGGTCAGTCTGGAGGATCATGTTGCTGAAATACGCAACAGATTTCCGGTGAAAAGAGATAGAAAGTGGGATTTATATATAGCGGAATACAGGAGGCAGAAATGACCGCAACAGACAGATTTTTTATAGAAGACCGTGTAGTGATTATAACGGGAGGAGCAGGGCTGCTGGGGAAAAAACACGCAGAGGCGGTAATAGAAGGAAAAGGAATTCCTGTGCTGCTCGATATATCTGAGACAGCGCTTCGTGATGCCAGGGATAACATGACCAGTAAGTATGACGGCTGCCGGATGGAAACCTGTGCCCTGGACATTACAAAGGCTGATGAACTGAAAGTCATTGCGGAAAAGCTTTTGGAAAAGTATGGACATATAGATATTTTAATCAACAATGCGGCGAACAATCCGAAAGTAGAAAATAAGACACAGAATATGAAAGCCATACAGTTCGAAAATTTTCCGTTACAGATCTGGCTGGATGACCTGGCTGTGGGACTGACGGGATCATTTATCTGTTCCCAGGTATTCGGTGGCATTATGGCAAAGCAGAAAAAAGGAGTGATCCTTAATATTTCTTCAGATCTGGGAATCATTGCGCCGGATCAGAGAATATACCGCAGGGAAGGACTGATGGATGAGCAGCAGACGGTAAAACCTGTAACGTATTCAGTTATTAAGCATGGACTGATTGGGCTGACCAGATATCTTGCCACATATTATGCCGAAAAAGGGATACGTGTGAACGCACTGTGTCCGGCCGGGGTTTTTAACGGGCAGGACAAAGAATTTGTGAAAAAACTGACGAATCTGATACCAATGAACAGGATGGCGGATACAGATGAATATAAAAGTACCATACTATATCTGATATCAGAAGCGAGCAGCTATATGACGGGGAGTATCTTAACCGTTGATGGAGGAAGGACATGCTGGTAGCAGGCTATAGAGAGCTGCTTTTTGAAGAGTGCGGGAAGTATGCACGACAGGGAGGAATTTAAATGAAAGTACTTTTGATAGCCTATGACAATGACAGTCATATCAGTTATTTTCCGTTAGGGACCGGATATATTGCGTCCGCTTTATTATCCATTGGCTGTGAGGTGGAAATATATGAACAGAATATTTATCACTATACGGAAAGAGAACTGAAGGAATATCTGGAGAGACACTATTTTGACGCAATTGGTATTGGCGGCTGCGGCGGGTATTATCAGTACAGAAAGATAAAGCAGATCGCAGAGGCAGTCAGCAATGCGAAGACAGAAATTTTCAGGCGGGAAGGGAGAAAACCATTTTTCTGGATGGGGGGACATCTGCCTTCTCCGGATCCTGAATATTTTTTGCGTAATTTTGCGGGAGTGGACGCTGTTGTAATTGGAGAAGGGGAAGAAACCTGTAAGGAAATGCTGGGAGTTTTACAACGGGGCGGAGATTTCCGGGATGTAAAAGGAATGGCTTATCTGGATGAAAATAATCAGTTTGTCCATAATCCGGGAAGACCGCTGATTCAGGATGTGGATGCGATTCCATATCCCGCCTGGGATCTGTTTACTATGGAACACTATGTGTTATATCAGAATCCAAACGCCAGCCGTAGTGACAGAAGTCTTTCGATGTTAAGCGGCAGGGGATGTCCGTTTCATTGCAATTTTTGTTACCGGATGGACAGCGGATTCCGGCCACGTTCTATACCGGGTATTATCAATGAAATCAAAGAATTGAAGGAACGTTTTCGTGTAAATTATATTATTTTTGATGATGAGCTTTTGATGTCATCAGTTAAAAGGACAAAAGAAATCGCACAGGCATTTATTGACTGTAATCTGGGGATAAAATTCTGGTGTCAGGGAAGGCTTAATTATGCTTCTCAGGATATGGAAATGCTGCGTATGTTAAAAGCGGCAGGATGTGTGTTTATTAATTATGGCATAGAATCAATGGATAACGGGGCTTTGCGGCGTATGCGCAAAAATCTCACTACAGATATGATTATTACAGGGATAGAAAACACACGGAAAGCTGGAATTTCTCCCGGGCTGAATATTATATTTGGGAATCTTGATGAAGACAGGGACGTCCTGAAAAAAGACGTGGAGTTTTTGTTAAAGTATGATGACGGGGCACAGATCAGAACGATTCGTCCGGTTACCCCGTATCCCGGAACAGAGTTGTATGACATTGCTGTTGAACGGGGATTGATAAAAGATACCGGGGATTTTTATGAAAACAAACATACGCAGCAGGCTGTATTTCAGGAATCGGATGAAATGATCCCTTATGAATAAGATTTTGGGAGAGTAGCAGGAGGAAACGGACAGGATGAGTAATTTGTTGTTTTGTGATAATGACGAAGAATTGATGTGGCTGAAGGAGCATTGTTCTGGAAACTATGTAATCGCAACATCAAATTTTTCTTTTTATAACCAGATAAAAAGTGACGGGGGCATTTTCCTGGAATCAAATGAAATCATCCGGTCTGAAGAAACCTGGGAAATCATAGAGCAGATCAATAAAATCATCCGGGAATCTGAACATGTAACCAGGACTTTGATATACCAGCTTTCTTACCAGCTGGATAGTGGTCTGCCGGAAGAGATTGCTTTATTTTTATCGAATCTGAATCTGATTGCGCTGCTTACAGATAAATATCAGGTGCAGAATTTTTATACTGTGGACAATAAAGCAAACTGGTTCATGAATGAATGTATATTTATTTATACAAAATCACGACTACTGAATTTTTATATTCTGGACGGAAAAAATGGAAACAGACAGGATTATCTGTACACCATGCGTTATGTTTATAAAGATTCTGGGGATAAAATCAGAAATCAGGCATTAAGAAAACAGGAACTGGAAAAATTAAAAACCATATTAAACAATCCTGTGTATAAAAAGACAGAGACAGAGCAATGGTGTCAAACCGGAGTTTTATATTGTGAACGGGATTGTATGAAACATGTAACCTGGACAAAGCAGTATGTGAGTGCCATCGGACATGATGTAAAGATTATCAGCTTTTATCATTCTGGAGATAATGAAAAATTAAAAGAACATGTGGCGGATCTGGATTGTCTGGAGGACTATTTTTCTCTGAAAATATTTAGAAAAAAATATTTAAGATTTGTTCGTGACAGAAATATTATTTTAAAAAATCTGCAGCAAAAATTAAAATCAGAATATAAAGATATTGATATTTCTCTATATTTATTAAAAAAAGTAGTTAATTATTATTACAGGGAAGTACTGGGATATGTGTACATGGATTCATGCGCAGAACAGTATTTTGCTTTTCACCGTTTTAACCTGATTCGCATATGGGGAGACTCAAACTTCTGGCAGACACAGATATGTTATGAAAACACACGGAATGATAAAACAAAACTATTCCGGATATTTGTTAATGGAGTGTTGGACGAAAAGCTCTATGAACCAAACCAGAATATTATTCATTTTTTTTTCTGTCCCAATGAACAGGTCAGAAATTCTATTATAAATAAGCATTACACTGGGAACGTATATTTTATTTCTGATGTGATACATGGCGCAGATTTTTACGAAAACAGTGTTACATATCATGAAAGAGAAAATGGGTTAAAGGTTCTGATTTTACCTACAAGTATAGCACATGGAATGCATACATATTTTGAATACAATTTGAAGTACCCGTATCTGTTGCGTTATTTATCCCGGCTGAAATGTACCATTACATTTAAAAACCATGCATCCATGGATGAGTTTGCGGACAGAAAACTGAAAGAAGAATTTGGTTCTTATCATAATATTACATTTATGGATCAGGCGGAAAGCTGTTATGACGT
The DNA here is from genome assembly GCA_947642745.1 of uncultured Eubacterium sp. Classification (GTDB taxonomy): domain Bacteria; phylum Bacillota; class Clostridia; order Lachnospirales; family Lachnospiraceae; genus Eubacterium_J. The sequence goes on along the minus strand of CANRTU010000018.1, from coordinate 45,044 downwards.
ATTAGCTTGCTGTGATCTTGTGATTACGGATATCTCAACGATTATTTTTGACGCAGCCTGTTTCCGGAAACCAGTTTTATGTGTAGTAGACAATAACCAGTACCAGCTGATTAAACATCATAGAAGAGGATTTATGATCTACAGGTCGCCAGAATCCGTATGCCGGTATATAAGAAATGTAATCGAAAATGATCTGGAAACAGACTGGATTGTTGAAAGGCAGAATCAGTATATGGAAGAGATTCTGGGCGGGTATGATGAAAATATACAGGTCCGGATGAGGAAAATACTGGAGTGTGAAATACATGAAAATATGGAAGAATGACGAATTATATCCTTTGATGAATGAATTTAAATGTATGAAATCAGAAGACGAATTATGGTTTAGCGCAACGAATTATAATGCACTATGCAAAGTGAATGTTCGGAATGGAAAATTATCTGTCGAGGCGTCTTTTGAAAAAGAAAATTTTGGAGAAATTTTTTTGAACACACAGTTAGTCCGGTGGAAAGACGAGCTGCTGTTTGTTCCATTTTATGCTCAGAATATTTACATTTATCATATTAAGGAACGGGTCATGGATACCATTACCGGATCAGAAAACATCAGGAATGGGAATTCTTTTTTTAATACATATCTGAATGCGGACCGTTGTATCATGTTTCCATTTATTGGGGATTACATAGTCGTGGTAAATATGTCTGGAAAAAACATCGAACAGATGATAGATATAGGAGCTGCGTTTTACAAAATTACTGGAGAGCGGTATCATCATTTTTCCAGAAGTGACTGCTATGAGTACAATGGAAAACTGTATCTTGCAATGTTTGAGAATCCTTACATTATGGAATTAAATTTAAAGACATGGGAAGTGCGGTTCCATAAGACAGAAAACAACTTTGCCGGGTTTATTCATTTGGGAGGAACAGGAGATAAAATTTTTCTGACCAGCAGAAACGGCGCATGTGTACTATGGAGTATCAGCAGCCGGGCGGTATGTAATTCTGTGACATTGCGTCAGAAAGCAGAAGAAGTAACCAGATATTATTATACAGCGTTACAAGGAAAAAGCATGTATTTTTTTAAGATGGTTCCCACAACTGAATTTATAAAAATAGATACTGAAACAGACAGATATGAGGTTTGTAATATTTATCAGGAATGGCAGATTACACAGGAACTGGAAGAAGATCTGCTTTATCTGATTATGGATGACGGCAGGTTTTATTTTTATTCTGTGGACCGGCATGAACTGGTGATAACCGGGCCAGAGACCGGAAATGTACAAAGAATACGCCTGAATACAGACGGAAGCAATCTGGAGGAATTTGCCGGTAAACAGATAGAGATGCAACTAAAGAGGGGAATTACAAAAGGCATCGTATATGAAGAAAAATATGTATGGAACTTGGAAAATCTGATTGCATATGGTCTTTCACAACCCGATCAGCCGGAGAGTCCTTTTAATATCAGGTGTGCGGGAGATTATATTTTTCAGCAGACTATAGAGAAATAGCGGGAGTGGAAATAAATGGAACAGCAGGGGCCTGTATGTATGAAAATCAATGATATTGATCTGTTGCTCAATATAAAAATATTATTTGAAAATGAAATTATTTTATATGGCGCCGGTTATTATGGAGAGTTTCTGGAAAGTTTACTCTGCCAGGCAGGCGTATGCGTATCTTATATTTGTGATAGTAATAAAAGAAATGAAAAACTGGGCAATACACCAGTCATTGATTTGTCAGAACTGAAAGAAGTAGTAACCGAAAAAGATTATGTCATTATAATAGCCACCACCAGTTATACGGATGAAATTTTAAATGTCTTATCAAAACATAAAATCAGATGTAAGGATATCTACAGTCTTTCAGGCGTATTGTATGGCATCAGTGTTCATATTAGTCTGGAATCTTTTTCTCCGGAATTCAGAAGCGGGTTTATATTGAAAAAAGATACTTATCTACAGGAACGCAGACTGGAAGAACTGATCAGGAGGAGCGCGGAGATTAGTATAAATATGGCTTTTCACAATACGCCGGGTTTTCTGCTGTTTCAGCCTGGTAAGGTGGGATCGTCTACGGTTTATTATACACTAAAAAAAGCAGGGGTTCCTGTTATACATTTTCATTCTTTCGACGCGGATATCTATCTGGAGCAGCTGGAATGTTATCTGAAACAGTCAGATCAGCAGATCAGGATGATTACACTTGTCAGAGATCCGGTTGCCAGGGATATATCCATGTATATGCAGCGCTTTACAGAATTATATCTGGATAAAAATACTGTAGATGCTGATATTCTTCAGGGGATTTATAAATATCTGAAACAGTCGCTGACCCAAAAGTACAGTGAAGAGTTTCAATGGTTTGACAAAGTGAAAAAAATTACAGGTATTGATATTTTTCAGTATCCATTTGATAAGGAAAATGGCTGGGGAATAGTCCGGCAGGGCAAATGGGAAATTTTAATATTAAAAGTAGAAAAACTAAATCATAATTTAAAAATATTAGAAAAATTTACCAGAACGGAGTTGAAACGGTTTGTAAAAGACAATGTTGGCGAACAAAAAAATTATAAATATCTGTATGCTGCTGTAAAAGAAAAGCTGGGATTATCAGCAGATGTTCTGGATCAGTATTATGAGTGTAATGAACGGTTTGACCATTTCTACACAGAACAGGAAAAAAATCTGTTTAAGAGAAGATATTTACATGGCCGGGCTATAACCGGCCGGGATAGCATAGATACTGGCTTTGGAGGAAAAGACGTTGTTTTATAAAGAAAAAATCATAGAAATAAATCAGAAATTAAAAAATCTGAAAAATGGGAAAACCGCTGTCTGGTGCCTGGGAGTACATACAGAAAAACTGGCGGAATATACAGATCTCTTAAAGTACAATATAAAGTTTTTTATGGATAAAAACGCTGATATGTACGGGAAGGATTTTGAGATATATGGTAAGCCGGTCCGCAGCCCCGGGGAAGCCGCCCATGCTGATATAGACTATATTGTAATTTCTACTTATAAATACCAGAATGAAATACTGGCTGAGCTGAAATCCAGGGGAATGGAAGAGAAAGCAGTGACGCTTTATTCGGATACAGACGAGGGTGATTTTTATCTGTTACCAGATCAAAAAAATAAGGATTGTTATTTTACAGGTAATTTTTCTTCATGGAATGAAGCTGCGCAGCTGACAAAAGGATATGCGGATGACCGGATAGCGGAGAAGGTTCTGTATGCGACCAGGCAGGTGATGGAACACAAAGCATGTTATGAAAGGGATTCAGTTTTGTTCTATACCAGAGACTATAATTATAGGTTGATCAGTCTTTTTGGCATACTGGCGGCACGGAAAAACCATATAAATATACTGGATTTTGGCGGGGCGCTGGGGAGTGAATACTGGAGAAACAGGGAGTTTTTATATAAATTTAAAACCGGATTTACCTGGAATGTCGTGGAACAGAAACACTATGTGGAAACAGGAAACCGGGAAATTGCCAGTGATGAATTAAAGTTTTATTTTTCTGCCGGTGAGCTGGAAGAGCAGAATATAGACATAATTGTATTATCCGGGGTATTGCAATACCTGCCAGATTATCAGGGAATTCTGACAGAATTAACCGGGCTTGGGGCGGAGTATATTCTGATTGACCGGCAAACGATCGGAAGCCAGCCGAGGATCTGTATACAGCATGTGGGGGAAAACATATACTGCGCTTCATATCCAGTACGGATTATGACAGAACAGGAACTGATGGAGATTCTGAATGCGGAGTATATAAAGGAAGCTGAATTTGAATCTGAGACGGACGGCGTGAGGGCATATGCGGATGGATTGGAATTCAGATATAAGGGATATATCATGAAACGCAAGGACTGATTATGGAAAGAAATCGGATTATTATGAGAGGAGAGAAAATTGTTTCTGGAAGAAAAGATCAGGGAAATAAATCAACGTCTGGAAAAAGCTGGTAATGGGAAAACCGCTGTCTGGTGTCTGGGAGTACATACAGAAAAACTGGCGGAATATACAACACTTTTAAAATATAATATACAGTTTTTTATTGATAAAAACGCTGAAATGTGTGTGGGGAGGGGGGATTTTGAATTATATGGTAAGCCGGTCCGCAGTCCCGGGGAAGTCGTCTGTGCTGATATAGATCATATTATAATTTCCACTTTTAAGTATCAGAATGAGATACTTGCTGATCTGAAATCAAAGGGAATGGCGGAGAAAGCGGTGACGCTTTATTCGGATGTGGACGAGGGAGACTTTTATCTGCTGCCAGAACGGAATAATAAGGATTATTATTTTACTGGTAATTTTTCTTCCTGGAACGAGGCGGCGCAGCTGACAAAGGGATATGCGGATGACCGGATAGCGGAGAAGGTTCTGTATGCGACCAGACAGGTAATGGAACACAAAGCCTGCTATGAAAGGGATTCCGTCTTATTTTATACCAGAGATTATAATTACAGGCTGATCAGTCTTTTTGGCATACTGGCGTCACAACAAAGTCATATAAATATACTGGATTTTGGCGGAGCGCTGGGGAGTGAATACTGGAAAAACAGGGAGTTTTTATATAAATTTAAAACCAGATTTACCTGGAATGTAGTGGAACAGAAACACTATGTGGAAATAGGAAACCGGGAAATTACCAGTCATGAATTAAAGTTTTATTCCAGTATTGACCAGCTGGAGGGACAAAAAATAAACCTGATTATATTATCCGGCGTATTGCAGTGTCTGCCACATTACCAGACTGTTTTATCAGAGCTGGCCGGGCTTGGGGCGGAATATATTCTGATTGACAGGCAGACGGTGGGCAGCCGTTCGAGAATCTGTATCCAGTATGTGGGAGAAAACATATACTGCGCATCATATCCCATAAGAATCCTTGCGGAACAGGAACTGATGGAGTTTTTGTGTGAGAAATATAAAAAAGCAGCTGAGTATGAATCTGAATCAGACAGTGGCAGGGCATATGTGGATGGGGCGGAATTCAGGTATAAAGGTTATATTATGGAGCGTAAAAATATGTGAATTGTGTGGAACAAAGACATATGTGAGAAGAAAAGAGGTTGGATTTAAAGGTATTTAATGGAGCGAAAAAGAATGAAAATACATGAACATTATAAAATAATTGAATTGCCTGAAATGGGAGATGAACGAGGCAATCTGGTTGTGATTGAGGGAAAGCGTGATATACCCTTTGAAATTAAGCGGGTTTTTTATATGTATGGGACGGATGCCAGTATGATACGTGGGAGCCACGCAAACAGAAAATCAGAGTTTGTGTTGGTAAATGTTGCTGGTAGTACAAAAATAAAAATTGATGATGGCTTTTCAACGGCAGTCATCGTGCTGGATAAGCCACGAATGGGGATTTATATACCACCCATGTTATGGAAAGATATGTATGATTTTTCAAAGGATTCTGTATTATTGGTACTTTGTAATGAACATTATGACAGTAGTGAATATATCCGTGATTATGAAGAGTATAAACGAATGGTAACAGAAAGTAATACATTTGTACAACAGAGATAGTATTGGATAAAGAGTGAATAAAAGTTCAGGGTTATGGTGAGGTAACGTGTCAGATATAAAATATTTTGTAACTTTATTTAATTCAAATTATATGTCACGGGGGCTTGTAATGTATGAGTCTCTAAAAAAAGAATTGAGAAATTTTCATTTATTTATCTTAGCGTTTGATCAGCAGGCATACATAAAATTGAAAGAACTGGATCTGGACAGAGTCACTGTTATTTCCCTGGAAGAATTTGAAGACGAGGATTTGCTACGGGTGAAAGGGGACAGAACAGCGGCAGAATACTGTTGGACATGTTCATCCAAAGCTGTTTTGTATATTTTAGAGAATTTTGATGTGTCTGAATGCACTTATGTAGATGCGGATGTATGTTTTTTTTCTGATCCGTCTGTATTGTCCGGAGAGCTTGGAGATAAGGATTCTGTACTGATAACAGCACACAGATATTCGGAGTATTGTGACCAGACAGTACGCTCAGGAAAATACTGTGTACAGTTTGTGACATTTAAGAATAATGAAAGAGGAATGAAGGTTCTGCGATGGTGGGTAGAGAAATGTATTGAATGGTGTTTTGCGGTGAATGAGGAAAATAGATTTGGAGACCAGAAATATCTGGATTTTTTTCACGAAAAATTTGAAGGGGTACATGATTTAGAACATGCAGGAGGTGGTGTAGCACCATGGAATGTAAACCAGTATAGTTTTCGGGAGGAACGTGGACAGATATATATGAAAGAGAAAATATCTGGTAATGAAGCAGCCCTTATTTTTTATCATTTCCATAGCCTGATTTTTTACAATAAGGATGTGATCCAGCTGGCAGGCGGTATGTATAGAATTCCAGACACTGCCATTACCAGTGTGTATAAAAGATATATCCGGTATACAGAGGAAGTATGTCGTAAATATCGTTTGGAACAGGGATTCTGGAAAAATGAAAATCTGTTCCGGGATAATGACCTGGATAAACTGGAACATGGGAAAAATTATTATCAGTATTCATTGTTTTGTTAAAAGTAAACAGACTGTGATTCCGGAAAGAAAGAGATGAAAGACTATGCAAATCATGGCAAACAGGCTGGACAGAGGAGTCCGGTTATATCAGAGTGAATATGAGAATAAAGTACTGGAAGTCATGCGATCCGGATGGTATGTACTGGGAAAAGAGGTGGCGGCTTTTGAAAATGAATTTGCGGCTTATCTGGGAATCAGACATTGTATAGGAGTTGCCAGTGGACTGGACGCACTTTGGATTGCTTTTAAAATGCTCGGGATAGGGGCAGGAGACGAGGTGATAGTGCAGGGGAATACCTATATTGCAAGTGTTATGGGTATTACAATTAATGGCGCAACTCCTGTCTTTGTGGAACCGGACGCATATTTTAATCTGGATGCTTCCCGCATGGAAGAAAAAATAACAGACAGGACAAAAGCTGTTTTAGTAGTGCATCTTTATGGTCAGGCATCAGACATGGGTGCGATTATGGAGATTGCAAAGAAATACCGGCTGAAAGTAGTGGAAGATTGTGCGCAATCCCATGGTGCGGAGTTTTGCGGTAAAAAAACAGGTACTTTTGGCGATATCAGTTGCTTTTCTTTTTATCCTTCAAAGAATTTGGGAGCTTTTGGAGATGGAGGGGCGATTGTGACAAATGATTCTGCTGTTGCGGAAAATGTGCGTATATTCAGAAACTATGGAAGTGAGAGAAAATATTTTAATAAAGTTGTTGGTGTAAACTCCAGGTTAGACGAGCTTCAGGCGGGACTATTGAGAATCAAATTGAATCATTTAGATGAGTTGCAGGAAGAGAGAAAAGTCTTGTGCGGGAGATACCTTAACGAGATACATAATAAATATATAGAACTGCCTGATGTTAAAAAGGGAGCATCTCATGTGTGGCATCAGTTTGTTATAAGATGTGGGGAACGTCAGAAACTAATTGACCATTTGAACATGTTACATATAGGAACGGCAATTCACTATCCGATACCTCCTCATTTATCTGAGGCATATCAGTATCTGGGTATTTGCCGGGGATGTCTTCCTGTTACAGAGGCGTATGCGGACAGTGTATTGTCAATTCCATTGTATAATGGCATGAAAAAAGAAGAACAGGATTATGTGATTTCAGGTATTAATGAGTTTAGGCTGTGAACAACAAATGCGGAATGGGGGAAAACAAATGAAACTAATCCTATTCGGCGCAGGCATTACCGGAGATGAGGCCTTATCCTGTTTTGGCGGAAATAATGTCCACTGTTTTTGTGGTTACAGATGGCAATACCGGTGAAAAGGCCGGTCTGAAAATTATATCTTTTCAGGGGCTTACCCGGATCCATGGGCAGTATACGGTCATTATCTGTGCGGGAAACAATTACATACAGGAGATATGCAGCCAGCTGGATGATGCGGGAGTGGCTGACTATTTTGATTTTAATGTTCTAAAAAGCAGCGGGCTGTTGCGGCATGGCGCCGCCTGGTTTATGGAGCGGCTTTCGGACCGGGTAGAACGAAACAGACTGCTTGCGGAGTGTTATAAATTCCAGCTGGAGAGGACCAGAAGACAGCTTGCGTATTTAAAAAAGCACACGGAAGTTACCGCTTTAAAACCTGCCAGGGGCAGGCTGAGGGAGTATCAGATGCTGCTGGTGGATCTGGCGGCGGAGTTTTTTGAATTTACAGAGGAAATTCACATCAGGCCTTTTCTGAATTTTGGCAGTCTGATCGGGGCGGTCAGGCATCAGGGATTTGTGCCCTGGGATGATGATCTGGATTTTGGGATACTGCGGGATGATTATGACAGGCTGATGCAGTTTGTCTCCAAAGCATGTATCATGACATGCCATGATGGGGCATGCAGCGATACCGCAGGCGCCGAAAATAAGGTGCGGCAGGCGCTGGAGGCTGATCCTGACCGTTATCTGGTAGATGTATGCGCAGACATGACTAAAATATATAAACAGACTGCCGGGGGAGCCTGTAAGATCATGGATCTCTGGGTGTATGATTTTTATAAAGACGATTATCCGATTGCGGACCATATGAGTTATCTGGCCAGGATGGCAGAAAAAAGGGCGCTGATAAAAAACAGAAGGGCTCAGGTGGCATTTCTGCAAAAAGAAATACAAAATAACGCTGCTGTGAGCAGGGAACAGACCACAAACCTGTTTCCGGGGCTGGATAACTGGGGCGGATATCCGGGACTGAAACATGCGGACAGATGGATTCCCACAGAAGCCATTCTGCCATTTAAGAAAGTAAAGTTTGAAAACAGATTATTTCTGGCACCGGCCAGAGCAGATGTGCTGCTGGGGTATGAATACCCGGATTATATGGAGCTGCCTTATGATATCGGACTTCAGAGTCATGCGGACGACACATGACAGATACTGGCGCAGGAGGGAATATGAATAAACCTGATTACGACAGGAAGGATCTGAAAATAACAATTGTGACAGTCTGCCGCAATGCGGGGGACTGTATCAGACAGACAGTGGAAAGCGTACTTAACCAGACTTTTCCGGACATCGAATATCTGGTCATGGACGGGCAGTCCACAGACGGTACAGTGGAAGCGCTGCGATCCTATAGCGGCTGTCCGTTTCTGCATATTTTCAGCGGGAAGGATTCTGGCATTTATAATGCCATGAACCGGGCAGTAGCACAGGCGTCCGGTGATTATATTTATTTTCTGAATGCGGGAGACAGGCTGTATCACAACAGGGTGGTGGAACAGACAGCGGCACATATCGCAGAACATGGGGCTGCGGACAGGGCGATCTATTGCGGCGGTGTAAAAATGACGGATCCGCTGCGTCCGGACGCAGGCAGAATCCATGATTATTCAGACTGCGGGGAAGATCTGGGGGAGTGGATCAGGAAAGGAAATATGCCCTGTCACCAGGGGATCTTTGCGCCGGCGTACTGGCTCAGGAATCATTATTTCAGGGAAAAATTCAGGCTGTGCGCAGATTATGACTGGCTGCTTTATTCCGTAAACCATCAGGCTCCCTGCAGGCCGCTGCCGTTTGTCATTGCGGAATATGATCTGACAGGACAGAGCTCGGATATGAAAAACGCAGGGCTGCTGGCACGGGAGATGAACTGCGTTATCAGGGAAGCGGAAACAGAAATGCGTGAATCTGCGGTTACGGATCAGGCAGAGGAACAGTGGAGGATCCGGTGCGGTGTATACCAGGACTTGTCAGCGAAGCATTTGCGTATGTTTCTGCTGATGGACAGGTGGATGATGGCAAAGCAGCAGGGAAAATCACTGGAAAGATGCCTGCGGCAGAAAGGTATTGCCAGCATTGCCATATATGGCATGGGATATCTGGGAGAACGCCTGAAGGACGAACTGAAAAATACGGGGATCCATATCCGGTATCTGATTGATCAGAAACAAAAAGCAGTCTGTTCTGAATTTCCGGTATATGATCCAGACTGGAAACTGCCCGGGACAGATGCGGTGATTGTCACTGCGGTACATGATTTTGATCATATAAAGCGGCGTCTGGGACGCCATAATGCGGTAAAAATTATTTCTTTTGAAGATCTGGTAACAGACTGTCTGGAGATGAAAGAGAATGTTCAGCCAGAATGATGAACGGCAGGGAATGAAAAAATGGAAAAAGTGTCTGTAATTATACCGGTTTATAACGTACAGGAATATCTGGAGCAATGTCTTAGGAGTGTGACTGGCCAGACGTATCAGAATATGGAAATTATATGTGTAGATGATGGGTCGGCGGACCGTTCTTTGGATATTCTGGAAGCGTTTGCCCGAAGGGATGAGAGAATCGTTATTTACCGGGAAACAGTAAACCGGGGACAGTCCCATGCCAGAAATGTGGGACTGGAAAAAGCCTCTGGAACATACGTGCTGTTTGTGGATGCGGACGATTACATAGATAAAAAATTGCTGGAGATAACGGTAGCCGGAATGGAGTGCGGGAATCAGACGCAGCAGGTGGATATGGTCTGTTTTGACTATACGGAACAGGATGAACTCTGGAATGGGGCAGATAAGCACCGGTTTTTTACAGAGAGCGGAATCTATAAAGCAGGAATGTTTTTTACGGAAGCAGTAAATAAAAACTGTGTCATAAACAGTCCCTGGTCCAGACTCTATCTGCGTGAATTTTTAATCAGGGAACAGATCCGCTTTATTGACGGAATCATATATGAGGATCTGGTTCATTATCTGGAATGTATGGTACGGGCGGATTATGTGTACTGTATTCCGGACAGACTGTATACCTATCGTGTTAGGGGCAGTTCTACAATGACAGGCGCACTCAGCGGTAAGAACGTTACGGACTATTTTCAGGTATTTTGCCACATTGTCCGTATTTATATGGAAGCCGGTCTGGAGACGGAACTGGCGGAAGCTGTAGAAACATATATCGCACATGTGTACTGGTGGTTTGAAAATGCCTGTTACCAGTATGCAAGAAAAGACGATATCAATCTGTTGAAAAATAAATTCCGGGAAAATAAATATGCAAAACTCTATAGTCTGTATACAAAAATCGCATCGGGAGCAGGTGAAGTGCGGAACCTGACCAGAGAACAGATCCGTTGCCTCAGGGAAAGCAGACATATTGTTGTATATGGGGCAGGTAAGATAGCAAGGGATGTTATTAGCATACTGGACCGGTATGATATTGGCATTGACGGAATAGCGGTTTCCTCTCTGGACGGAAATCCGGGCAGTATTTCCGGAAACCGGGTCAGGCGGATGGAAGCATACATGAAATACCGGACGGACAGTATTGTGGTGATCGCAACAGCGGCAAGGTTTTATCCGGAAATAGAAAATAAGCTGGGGCGTCTGGGATTCTTTCATTATATAAAGCCGCTGGAAAAGTAAGAAACCGTTATAAATCCGTTGTTTTCTATGCCAGAGGCCAGAAACAGAGTCTGCGGGAAGCCGTATTTTATGATAACGTATACAGGCGGCATGATACGGGAGCAAACGTGCATGAATAAAAAAACAAAACCAGAAAACATAAAATTCCTTATCTTCGGCACCGGCGATTATTACGAACGCTACAAAAAGTGGTTTACTGGGAAAACTGTTCTGGCGCTGCTGGACAATTCCCCGCAGAAACAGCATCGCAGACTGGACGGCCGCAGGGTCCTGCCGCCGGAAGAAGGGGTGCGTCTGCCGTTTGACGTCGTTGTGATCCTGAGTTTTTATGTGGCCCCGATGCGGGAGCAGCTGCTTGACCTGGGCGTCAGCGGGGACAGGATCTGCCATTTCTATGGCCTGCGGCGTTTTTTTTCAGCTGAGGACATGGTCCGTCCGGTGTGGTATGGGCCGGGGGCCCTGGAGATGATAAAACCGGAGGCGGGTTTACTGCCACAGGAGCGTGTAAAAGTGCTGCTGCTCTCCCAGGATCTGACACTGGGCGGGCCTTCTATTGCGCTTTTTCATGGGGCTCTGGTGTTAAAGGACCACGGATATGACGTGGTGTATGCGTCCATGACGGACGGAGTTCTGAAAACAGCGCTGGAGGAGCGGAACATTCCGGTAGTCATAGATGAGAATCTGCAGCTGGCGGTAATGGCGGAAACGGAGTGGATCAGCGGCTTTTCTGTCATTATATGCAATACCCTGAATTTCCATGTGTTTCTGTCAGAGCGGGATACGGGGATACCGGTCATATGGTGGCTCCACGATGCCCGGTTTTTTTATGACGGGGCGGAGCCTGGGATCTTTCGCGGGATCAGTGGGCGGAATTTAAAGGCGGTGTCCGTGGGACCGGTTCCGGCAGCGGCCATCCGGGAATTTCTCCCGTGGCTGGACTGTGGGGAGCTGCTCTACGGAGTGTCGGACGAACGGACGGAAAACAGGGAACTTAAAGATCCTGCAAAGACCCGGTTTGTGACGATCGGGTTTCTGGAGGATATTAAAGGACAGGATATTCTGGTGAAAGCGTTCCGGAAACTGCCGGAACATGTCAGGCACGGCTGCGAATGTTTTCTGGTGGGACATGATGGCACGCTGTTCGGGGAACAGGTGCACAGAGAATGCGCCGGCATGGAGGAAGTCGTTTTTACCGGAACGGTGGACCGGAAGACAATTCACCGTCTGCTGGAAACTGCGGACGTGCTCGTCTGTCCTTCCAGGCAGGACGCCATGCCAACGGTGGCGGCCGAGGCGATGATGCACGGGGTGGCCTGCATCGTGTCGGATGTGACAGGAACGGCGGCGTACATACAGGACGGTACGGACGGATTCGTGGTCCCGTCCGGTGATGATAATGCGCTTGCGGCCAGGATGCTCTGGTGTGTGGAACATAAAACACAATTGGAGGACATTGGAAAACGGGCCAGACGCCTGTATGAAAAACATTTTTCCATGCCGGTGTTTGAAAAGCGGCTGCTGGGACTGGTACGGGAAATGTGCCTGAAAATGCAGACGGCGGACGGCAGTGACAGCGGTTTTGTCCAAAAGACGGGAGGCGGGACGGATCATGGATAGCAGGGAGCTGTTTGCGGAATATAAAAATAAAAAAGCGGCGCTTTACGGGCTGGGCGTGGAGACGAAAAAGGCGCTGGAACGGCTGGGGACATATCTGGATATTGTGGGCCTGCTGGACGGTTTCAGGGAAGAAGGTCTGGTGTACGGTATGCCGGTGCTTTCTTTCGAACGGACGGTGGAACTGGGTGTGGAACTGATTGTCGTTGTCGCAAGGCCCGGATCATGCCGTGCTATCGCAAAGCGGATCGGCGGCAGGTGCGGGAGTCTGGGTATCCGGCTTCTGGATATCCGGGGAAGGGACCTGCTGCAGGCGGCCCCTGTGGTTTATAACCTTTCGGGGCTGCCCGGCGTGAGCAGGGAAACAGTCCGGGAAAAAATCCGGGAGGCAGATGTAATTAGTTTTGACCTGTTTGATACGCTCCTGATGCGCCAGACTGTGGATGTGACTGATATTTTCCGGCATGTGGAACAAAGGCTGCGGGAAAAAGGAATATTTATCAGGGATTTTTGCGTGAAGCGGCTGGAAAGTGAAAAGCGCCTTTCCGGGGACCGGGCGCCGGCGCTTGTGGAAATTTACCGGGATCTGCTGGAAAGGGCGGAAGTTGTCCGCTGCCCCGGTCAGGCGTATTCCTGCGGGGAAACGGACTGTGGTACGCCTGGCGCTGCGGCGGGGCGGCTGGGGCATGAAGAAGACCGGCCGGCAGATCCGGCGGCGGAAGAAGGGAAGAAAACGGATTCCCCGGGGGCACACATCACGGCGGAACAGCTGGCGTGCCTGGAATGGGAGACGGACGTCCGGTTTCTGGTGCCAAGGGACGAGGTATGCGCCCTGTTTACCGAAGCGGCTGCGGGAGGAAAGCCGGTTTACATTGTTTCAGACACGTATTACCGCAGGGCGCAGCTGGAGAAGATTCTGCCGGGGCTGGGAATTACCGGATACACGGACCTGCTGGCTTCCTGTGAATACGGGACAGGAAAGACAGGGGAGCTGTTTGCGGTTTTAAAAAAACTTGTTCCGGGCAGGCGCTGTCTTCATATCGGGGACGATCTGCTGGCGGATGTGGAGCATGCCGGGAAACACGGACTGGAAACCGTCCGGTTATACAGTGCCATGGAGCTTTCGGAAGCAGCCGGACATCTGGGACTTTCCGGATGCGTGGATGGGGACAGTCTTTCCGTCCGGTTAAGGGCCGGAATGTTTATCGCCGGAATGTTTCACAGTCCTTTCTGTCCGGAGGACGGGGACTGGCGGCTGGGGCCTGTGGACGCCTATGACATCGGATACCTGCTGTGCGCGCCGGTTATCTGTGATTTTGTATGCTGGCTGTACCGGCAGGTCCGCAGGCGCCGGATTCCCAATGTCTGGTTCTGCGCCAGGGACGGGTATCTGATCCGCAGACTGTATGCCTGCCTGCTGGAAGGTTATGGACAGAAAGACAGGAGCGTTTATTTCCTTACGTCCAGGAAGGCGGCAGTCCGTGCCGGGGTACGGGATGAGGCGGATATCCGGTATGTGGATGAAATGAAATACAGCGGCAGTCCGGAACAGAATCTGGAAGAGCGTTTCGGAATCTGCGCCGGGGATCTGGATCCGGAAGATGTGTCTGTGCGGGAAACGGGGCTGTTAAAATACCAGAAAGCCATTCTGGGACAGGCGTGCGGACTGGGCCTGAATTATAAAAAATACATAGACGGGCTTCCGGTACAGGAAGGGGAAACCGCCTTTTTTGATTTTGTGGCGAAAGGCACGTGCCAGATGTATATACAGAGGCTGGCGGGATACCCGCTCACTGGATTTTATTTCCTGCAGCTGGAGGCTGGATACATGAAGGAAAAGGGACTGGATATCCGGTCTTTTTATCCCGGAAAGGAAGACGGCGTGGATACGGGAGCTATTTATGAAAACTATTACATTCTGGAAACGCTGCTCACCGCACCCCATCCGTCGCTGCGCCAGTTTGACGGGCAGGGAAGGCCGGTATATGATAAAGAGACCAGGAGCCTGAAAGACATCCGCTGTTTCAGACGGGCACAGGAAGGAATTCTGGACTATTTCAGGACGTATCTGGGGCTGTGTCCCCGGGAGGAATGGCTGGAAATCCACAGGGACATGGACGATCTGCTCCTGGATCTGATTCATCACATCAGGATTTCTGACAGGGATTTTCTGGATCTGGTAGTGGAGGATCCTTTTTTTAACCGGAGAACAAAAATTACAGATATAATATGATGAATATCCGGAAGCTGACGGAATCAGAAAAAGCATCAGCAGTATGCGGAACAAAAAATAAATAACCGTATCCGCCTCAAAACATTTTATTTTCCTGCGCCGTGTCTCTGTGCGGGGTAACAGCTCTTACAATAAAAACGGAGGAAACAGACATGAATTTTGAACTGACAGCTTCCATGATGTGCGCCGATTACGGGCATCTGGAACGGGAAGTAAAGGAACTGGATGAGGGAGGCATTGACTCATTCCATATAGATATCATGGACGGACGCTATGTGCCGAATTTTGCCATGTCTTTAAATGACATGCGTTATATAGCGAAGGCTTCGTCCAGACCGCTGGACGTGCATCTGATGATCGAGCATCCCAATAACCGGATCGGGCTGTTTCTGGATAACCTGCGCCAGGGAGATACGGTATACATACATCCGGAAGCGGAATACCACCCGTCCACAACGCTGCAGAGCATTATTAATGCAGGAATGATACCGGGTATTGCGGTCAATCCCGGCACTTCTGTGGAGACAGTCATGGAAATGCTGCGGATTGTAAAAAAAGTACTTGTGATGTCCGTAAACCCCGGAAATGCCGGCCAGATGTTTCTGCCTTATGTGGGCAAAAAGATTACGAAACTGCTGGCATTAAAAGAAGACATGGATTTTGAAATATACTGGGACGGCGCCTGCAGTGCGGATAAAATACTGGAATTTGCGCCAAAGGGAATCCGTGGATTTGTGCTGGGAACCACGCTGCTATTTGGCAGGGAGCGTCCTTACGGGGAGACGCTGGAGGCAATCCGGCAGCTGGAATTTTAAGGCGTGCCAGAAAATCCGGACAGATGTCGCTGCGTGCGCCAGCGGTCCGGGTAAAATTGGGACTGGAAAAAATAATGGGTTGTGCTATAATAGCAGTGCAGGGTCTCCGGGTGACGAAGCGTGCCGGGAACAGCAGCAGTGTCAGAGGGAGCACAAGCCAGTTATGATCTTTTAATCAAATATACAGGGCCTTGTACCAGACCGGCGGATCTGGGTGCAGGGCTTTTTTTGTCTGATAGGAAAGTGTGTCCTGTAGAAAAGAGCCTCTTATAAGATAAAAGCCTCCCGGGCAGGATCGCATGGTCTGCCCCGGCGAAGCGGGGCACAGCGCCGGAGAGGAAGATGCTGCCGGAGTCAGCCCGCCGCAGGCGGCGTATTTCCAAAAGGAGGATGTTTTATACCGGAAAATGGAAGATATAATAAAAAAGTAAACCCCTATGGGAGGATCGCACTGCGTCGAAGGAGAAAATGCTGCCAGAGTCAGCCCGCCGCAGGCTGCGTATTTCCAAAAGGAGGATGTTTTAATACCGGAAAATGGAAAATATAATAAAAATGAAAGATATTATAATATGAAAGAAAAGATTAAAATAGCATATTTGCAGGAGACGGATTTTGAGTTACAGATGAAGCGGATTGTGGTGCCGTATCTGAAAACGTATCTGAAAAGAGGAACGTTTGCGGGATATGGCGGGACACAGATTGCTTATTACAGCTATGTGCGCAGGCGGGCCGGGGGAATTATAGTAATTTCCCACGGGTTCAGCGAATTTGCGGAAAAGTACCAGGAGATGGTTTTTTATTTTCTGCAGGCCGGGTATTCGGTGTTTGTGCCGGAACACCGGGGACATGGCAGTTCACAGCGGAAGGTGAAAAACAGGGGAAAAGTCTATGTGAAAAGTTTTGAAGAATACGTCCGGGACCTGCGCATATTTTTGAACAAAATTGTGAAACCTTATCAGAGAGAAATAAAAAAAGAAATGATTCTGTTTGCCCATTCCATGGGCGGCGCCATCGGGGCGCTGTATCTGGAGCGGTATCCTGCGGATTTTCAAAAAGCGGTGCTTTCTTCCCCGATGATTCAGATGCGGGTAGGGAAAGTTCCCTACCGGACAGCCATGGGGATTGCCAGGGTGTGCTGTATGTGCGGGCTTGGCCGTATGTATGCCGCCGGGCAGCATGGATTTGTAAAACGGCCGGATTTTGGGCGCAGCAGCTGTCTGTCCCGGGCACGGTATCTGTATGCTTATGAAAAACGGCTTCACAACAGAAACTACCAGACCACGGGCGCAGCCTGCGCCTGGGTGGCTGCGGCGGCAAAGGCGGCAGAATATGTACAAGATGAGACACATATCCGTAAGATTAAAATTCCTGTGCTTGTATTTGCGGCAGGCAGGGAGCACATGGTAAATACGGATGAAATCTGCAGGTTTGCGGCAAAGCTGCGCAGTGCCAGGCTTGTGTGGCTGCTGGAGGCAAAGCATGAAGCGTTTCATGGGCAGGAACAGGTAAGAATCCAGTTTTATGAGGAATTGTTCCGGTATCTTCAGAACGGTCATAAGGATTATAAGGATCATAAAGATCAGAAGGAATGGGAGAGGCTGTATGGCAGGTAAAATCAAAATAACGGGGCTGGAAAAGGCGTGGATTTTATACGATGTGGGAAATTCCGCTTTTATTCTGCTTTGTTCCACGCTGTTTCCGATTTATTTTCATGCGGTTGCGGGGCAGGACGGAGTATCGCAGACAGATTATCTGGCATACTGGGGCTATGCCACATCTGCGGTTACCCTGCTGGTGGCCTGTTCCGGGCCGGTGCTTGGTACAATGACGGACTTTAAAGGATTGAAAAAGCCGTTTTTTGCGGCCAGTATGCTGGCTGGTGCGGCTGGATGCGCCCTGACCGGTTTTGCCGGGTCCTGGAAAGTGTTTCTGCTGTTTTACATCATAGCCAGGTGCGGATATTCCACGAGCCTGATTTTTTACGATGCGATGCTTGTGGATGTGACAAAAAAAGAACGTATGGATGATATATCTGCCAGAGGATTTGCCTGGGGATATATTGGCAGCTGTATTCCGTTTGTCGCCGGGCTGTGTCTTGTACTGACCGCAGAGCAGACGGGCATCGGACAGATGAGGGCTATGACGCTGGCATTTGCCATATCCGCCGTCTGGTGGCTGGCGGCGACAGTGCCTCTGCTTCGAAAATACCGGCAGCTGCATTATGTGCCCGCAAAGAGACATATTGTCCGGGAAAGCTTCCGGCGGCTGGCGGCCACACTGGGGCATATCAGGCGGGAGCGGGAAGTGTTTTTATTTCTGCTGGCGTTTTTTTGCTATATTGACGGGGTTTATACGATTATTGACATGGCGACAGCCTATGGGACGGCGCTGGGACTGGATACGCCGGGGCTGCTGCTGGCGCTTTTAATGACGCAGGCGGTGGCGTTTCCCGCCACGCTGGTCTTTGGCAGGCTGGCGGGTATATATTCATCCAGAGACCTGATCTCTGTGTGCATTGTGGCCTATATGTTTATTGCGCTGTTTGCGTTTTCACTGGATTCCCAGACGAAATTCTGGATTCTGGCGGTCTGCGTCGGTCTGTTTCAGGGCGGGGTGCAGGCGCTTTCCCGTTCTCATTTTGCCAGAATTATTCCAAAAGACAGAACGGGGGAATATTTCGGGATTTTTGATATCTGTGGAAAAGGCGCTTCTTTTCTGGGCACCATGCTGGTAAGTATGACGACCCAGCTGACAGGCAGTATGCAGTCCGGCATTGGTTCGCTGGTTATTCTGTTTCTGCTGGGGCTGGTATTGTTCCGTAAATCCTGCAAAAAGACAGCGGGAGAAATGTAACAGACAGTGTTTGTACGATAAACAGGCAGCCCCAGAGAACCAGTCAGATGCTGGCGGGCTGCCTGTTTTTATGCTTTTGTATACCAGAGCGTGTTTCCGGAACGTATCCGGAAATGACTCCCGCAATCTGCGCAGCGTTATCAATCCGGCATGTTACTACTGGGTAAGCTGTACGATTCTCTCCATATCTGAGATTAAATCCCTGGAGCAGGCTTCGGCTTCCCGGTAGATTCTTTCAGCTTCCTGATAGTTTCCATTTTTCAGGGCATGGATGGCGGTGGCGCCAAAGGAATGGAATTTCCTGTGCTTCGGTCCAAGTCCGCCCCAGATGGGCAGTACGCCGGGGATATCCGGAGTCATGGCATTATAAAAATGTCCGAAACCACATTTGGATGAATCCAGCTGCAACGGCTGTATGGTACGATCACTGATCATTTTTCTCAGATTTTCCAGCCATGCGTGATGGGAAGTAATGGCGCTGTGCATATATTCGGCAAATTCGTGGTTTTTCAGATGGAAAAATGCGTCCTTTGTCATCATGCCCATTTTCTTTACGGATTCGTCCAGTATCTTTTCAATATCCACAACTGGTTCGGCGGCCTGTTTCAGTTCCAGACCGACCCGGTGCATAAAATCTGAACTGTCTTTTAACTGGTTTTCCATTTCCGCCATGGAGCTGGTGATTTCTTCACTTACAGCTGCGATAGAACTTACGGAACTGTTAACATTTGATATATGGGCCTGGCTTTCTTTGTTCAGCTGCCATACGTTATTAATTTTATCCGCCATGGCTACCAGGGAGCTGACAGTATCTGAGGAACTCTGGACACTCTGACTGGAAGCTTTTTTCATATTTTCCACAAAAATGCTCATATTGCCAGTCAGCTTCTGGGTTTCTTCCGCCAGTTCACGGATTTCGCTTGCCACCACGGCAAAGCCTTTTCCGGCTTCACCGGCTCTTGCGGCTTCTACAGAAGCGTTGAGCGCCAGCAGATTTGTCTGTAGTGAAATGGAATCAATACCTGAGATTACGGCATTGATCTGGGCAATAATTTCTGTCAGATTGCCCATGTCTTTCTGCATCTGGCGTGATGCGGCGATGGTCTGGTCAGACAGATTTTTGATTGCCGTCAGCTCTGTCTGTCCTGCCGCTGTTTTCTGATAGACTTCATCGGTTGCTTCAGCTACGTGGACAATTGTGTTAGTCAGTTCTTCATGCTGGTTGTTGGCGCTTCCTGTTCCCGAAGAACCGAAGATGGTTTCCGTGGCTTTTGTGACTTTGCGGGAGATATCGTCGATTTTCTCTGTCTGGTGCTGAAGCATCAGATCCAGGGAACTGATATGCATGACAGCCTTAATATTTTTTTCAAAGACTTCCGCAAATTGCTTTCTGCCGCTGATAAGCCTCTGGTATATTTTGTTCAGTTCCGGTTCCCTGGAATAGTCGGTCTCTTTTAATTCTGAAACAGCCTGCATGAGAGCCGTTTTCCTGTTCATGATAGCCATTCACGTACCTTCTTTCTTTAGAATTCATCTGTTTAACTATATCATACGGGTTTTTGAACATTTTGCAAGTGTTTTTCTAATTTTTTATCTGGTGGAATTTGCCGTTACTGCGAATATCGCAAAGTCCGTATCACGAAAGCCTGTCCGGGCAGTCATTCCGGCGCTTTGTATGCCTGTTCCACGATTGCGGGCGGCGTGGCAGGCCGGTCTGTAACAATCTGCCGGTCCGGGATTTGGGGTTGCGCTGTTAATATTCCTGGTGTTATAATCAGGTTCAGGGATTTTGCGTGAAAAGGAGATGGTTATACATGGAACAAAATGAGATTTACATGATCCGTGGTACAGATTATAAACAGATGACGATACAGCTGCTGGAGGAGCTGGATCTGGCGCGGGATATTGGAGACCGGAAGAAACTGGTCGGGATAAAACCGAACCTGCTAAGCGCCTCCCACCCGTCGGAAGGGGCCACTACCCATCCGCAGCTGGTGGACGGGCTGCTTACATATCTGAAGCGGCAGGGATTTTCCAGGCTGGTGGCGCTTGAAAGCTCCTGGGTGGGAGCGGAAACTTCACAATCCGTGCGGGTTAACGGGACCTGGGACGTCTGTCAGAGACACCGGGTGCCGTTTTGGGATCTCAAACAGGATGCGTCTGTAGTCTGTGATGCGGCAGGTATGAAGATCAGGGTCTGTAAGAAAGCGCTGGAACCGGATTATCTGATCAATGTCCCGGTGGTAAAAGGGCATTGTCAGACGACGATTACCTGTGCGTTAAAAAATGCCAAAGGACTGATACCGGATTCTGAAAAACGCAGGTTTCATACACTGGGGCTTCATAAACCGATTGCCCATCTGAATACGGTGATTCACCAGGACTTTATACTGGCGGATAATATCTGTGGGGATCTGGATTTTGAGGAAGGGGGCAATCCGGTAGTCATGAACCGGATTCTGGGAATGAAAGATCCGGTGCTTTGTGACAGTTTTGCCGCTGAAATCATGGGATACCGTCCGGATGATGTGGAATATTTAACAATTGCCAGAAAGCTTGGTATCGGCAGCACGGATACGAAAGAGGCGAAGGTGACGGATCTTAGTCCCGGAGTGGCACAATGTGATCCGCCTTCTGTTTCAGGGCGGGTAAAGGAACTGGCCGGATATACAGCGCCAAAGGATGCGTGCTCCGCCTGTTATGGTTCTCTGATTTATGCGCTGGACCGTCTGCGGGACGAGGGCAGGCTGCGGGGAAAGCCGCCGGAAAGTATTGCCATCGGGCAGGGATACCGGGGCGCGGGCGGTAAAACCGGAGTCGGGCAGTGTACAGGCTGTTTTGACAAATATATTCCGGGATGTCCGCCAAAAGCGGTGGATATCGCAGAATTTCTGCGCAAAGAGTGGTGACTGCGCCCGCAAATATTCTGGCGCAAATCCGCCGGAAGAGGCGGATATCGCAGAATTTGTGAAAAAAAACGTAACTTTGCCATAAACATTCTGGCAGATGTGTGATCTGCCATATGACTGTAATAACAGGAGGTTATAATGGAGAATTTTTTTGTGACTTCAGGCGGCGCCTGGGGAGACGGCTCTGTGCGGCTGACGGCCGCTGCTGTTGGAATGGTTGTAACAGTGATTTTACTATTGCTTGTGACGGCGGCTCTGATCCGGCATAAACACACAAAAGATAAAGCTGTGCTGACCACAAAGCAGCTTGTTTATTCCGCGGTGGCCATTGCGCTTGCGGTGGCCGGTTCCATGATTAAGTTATATGAAATGCCCATGGGCGGTTCTGTAACGATGATGTCCATGTTTTTTATTGTGCTGATTGCTTACTGGTACGGACCGTATGTGGGAGTTATGACTGCGGTAGCTTACGGTCTGGTCCAGTTTGTGACAGAGCCGGTATTTTATACGCTGCCGCAGATGCTGCTGGATTATCCGCTGGCGTTTGGAGCGCTGGGGCTTGCGGGATTTTTTCACAGGAAGCGGTATGGGTTTCAGATCGGATATATTGCCGGGGTATGCGGCAGGTTTGTATTTTCCACCCTTTCCGGCTGGATTTTCTTTGCCTCCTATGCGCCGGAAGGAATGCATCCGCTTGTATATTCAGTGGCATACCAGGCCTCCTATCTGATACCGGAGGTGCTGGTGACACTGATCGTGGTGAGTATACCGTCGGTGGCGAAAGCGCTGGCATATGTGAAGACCAGGGCGGTATACGACTGACACACCGTATGTCAGGGAGGGCGGCTACAGACTTCTGGTCAGTATATCGCTGCTTTTCAGAAATTCCTCGATGGTATAAAAACCCAGCCGGTGGATCAGGTCTATGACATAAGGGTTTTCCGCCGGCGTCTGATACGGGGCGGCCGCTGCGTATTCGTTGACCAGCTCTGTGGCTTTTTCCACGGGAATATTTCCCCTGGGGCCGCCGACACATCCGCCGTCGCAGGCCATGCCTTCGAAGAAATTGCCAGAGGCTGTGCCGCAAAGGATTTCTTCCAGCAGCGCTTTGCAGCTGGCCACGCCGTTGGCGCATACCGGTTCCAGATGACAGTCCGGGGCGATATTTGCAACACAGTCCGCTACAGCCTGGCTGACGCCGCCGGTTCTGGCATAGAGCCGTCCCGCTGCGGCGGAGTGTTCTTTTGTCTCTTCTTCTATGGTAGAAAAATCTGTCTGGAATACTTCAAACATATATTTTAATTCCTCAAAGGTCAGTACACAGTCTATGGCGCCGGAAAGCTCCGGTTCTTTTGCTTCCGCTTTTTTGGCCAGACATGGTCCGATAAAGATCGTACGGCAGCCTCTGTGCAGCTGTTTGACGATGCGTCCGCAGGCAATCATCGGAGAGACGGCTGCCGGCAGATGGCCTGCGATTTTGTCGAAATCATTGCGGATTAATTTAATCCAGGCCGGGCAGCAGCAGCTGGTAAGCTGGAAACCATCCGGATGCTCCATGTTGTGCCGGAATTCCAGCGCTTCTTTTAAGGTAAGAATGTCCGCAAAAGCGGCGACTTCAATCATTCCGGCAAATCCGATCTGTTTTAAGGCTGTCCGGATACGGGAAGGCGTGGCGTCGCTGCCAAACTGGCCCACAAAGGCCGGAGCCGTCAGGGCAAATACCGGGGCGGAGTCGTCTTTGAGCAGTTCCAGCGCTTTTACAGAATCGTGGCTGAAAGTAAGGTGGTTGTTTTTACAGGCTTCGATACATTTTGCGCATCCGGTGCATTTATCCGGATTCAGGACGGCCTGGCCGTCTTTTAGTTCCAGGGCGGCAAAGGTACAGGCGGAGACGCAGCTGCCGTCTGTGCAGTCGCAGTCTTTTAATTTCCACACCAGAGGGTATTCATCGGGACGCAGCAGACAGTCCAGCTGGTGCTGCTCTTCTCCGGTCAGTCCCTGTGGCAGCGGAGTGTTATCTTTTTTTGCTTTCAGCACCTGGCTGTGTAATTCCTGAAAGGTCATGATTCTGGCTCCTTTTCTCAAATTCAGAATTTAGCGCATATCATACGTTCTGACGCAGATAGCGGATTTCCATACGCTGTGCCGCAATCCCCGGGCAGGCGGATCCCTGAAAAATATCGGACAGGGTCAGACGCTGTACGTTTCCCGCCCGGCTGCCGGACGTCTGCGGTATCTGCCTGCAGCCACCAGAACAAAGTGCCGGGATGTCCGGTGGAAACGGCTGGCGGCGGTGGAAATTTCATGATAGTGACAGTCTGTGCAGTATCACATATTTTATTCAGCTGTTTTACAATTGTACAGTCTGGTAAAAGAGCATTTGCTGTCATATGCCTGACCATATATGGGATCAGAAAGAAAGCCCGTACTAAGTATAGTACATAGTGCGTCAGGTACGGAACAGATTGATGGCAAAAGATTGAAATATGATTTATTTCATGATAATATAGTTTATATGCGGACAACGCAAAGAGATATGGAGGAGTTTCCATGATGAATGTCAAAAAGAAATCTGTTCAGAATATCATAGAAATATTGCTTTTACTGGCAGTAATACTGCTGTTGTTTCACTGGTATACCATGCAGAATACGATGCGTATCAGAAATCAGAACTTAACTTATGCGGCGGATGCGGCCAGACAGACCACAGAACATGTAACGTCGGAGTTTGAAAACGCACTGAACCGGATCAGTACATATGCCTATTTTCTGGGTGAAGGGCTGGTAAAACCTCAGGTCAGCGCCGGGATGCTGGCAGATATGGAGGAATATTCATTATTTGATACGTTCCGGTTTGTCAATGCGGATGGTATTAATCTGACGTCTGACGGAAAGACTGTGGACGTATCTGACAGGGACTACTTTATCAACGGCATGAAAGGACAAAGTGGCATTTCCCTGATTACGGAATCCAGGCTGCTGGAAGAAGTGGTGCTGGGGTTTTATGCGCCGGTCAGGTTTAAGAAAGAGATTATCGGCGTACTCTGGGGGGTGTACCGGAGTGATGAATATATGCAGGATATCCTGTCAACCATGTATTTTGGAGAACAGGCGGATACTTTTTTGTGTATGCGTAACGGGACTATTATCGCACATGCCGGAAATGAGGAGTATGCCGGCGCCAGCACCGAACAGGAGGTGGTTACCTTCCTGCGGGGATATAATGTCATAGATCCGGATACTGCGGAAAGTATTTCGGAAATATTTAAAAACGGCGGAGAAGGCGCATTTAAGTGTGATGAAATAAATACGGCGGATAATGTAAGCGCCATTTCCTTTATGGATGATACATATGTTCTGGTACAGACATTTCCGGAGCATATTACAAAGGGGATGGTCCGCAAGGCAAATAATCTGGGCATCAAACTGGAACTGCTGCTGCTGGGAATGTTTGTGATATATATTATTACCCTGTTGTTTCAGGCGGGCTGGGAGAAAAAGATACTGGAACAGAAAAACCGGGAAATGGGTTATGTGGTGAAAGGAATTAATACCGTGTTTTCCAGGTTTGTGATGGTGGATCTGGAAGCGGGTACATACCAGTATCTTGCCGGAACAAAGCCGGAGCGGGATGATTTTCCCAAGAGTGGAAGTTATGAGGATCTGTCTGAATATCTGTGCGGGTTTCTGGCGCAGGAAGAGGAGCGGGATAAATATGCCATGCTCTTTGAGCCCGGACAGATTATTTCCAGGCTGGGAAGAACTGCCACCGATGTACGTTATGAATATCTGGTTAACAGAAATCAGGAAACTGAATGGGAACATATGAACATTATCTGTCTGGAACGGAATGCGGGCAGGGCGAGCAAGATCCTGTTCATCCGCCAGAATATTACAAAAGTAAAGGAGAAGGAACTGCGCTTTCAGGCGGAAATGTCTCTGGCCAGCCGCAAGGAACGCCAGTACCGGGTAGCGATTACATCCAATGCCATCTGCACGTATGATTTTGATCTGACCCGTGATCTGATCGAGGAGGATATTTTCAGTGTTGCGGATGGTCAGAAGAAATCCATGCTGTATGCGGTGGGGCTGGAAGCGCCGTGTAAAGTTTCGGAATGGTTCGGGAGATGGAAACAATATGTATCGGCAGAATCACAGGAAGATTATTCTGAAATTGTAAATGTGGAAAATTTAAAAGAGTCGTATGAAAAGGGAGACGCAGAAGTAGTAGCGGAATACTGGAGCGACGATCTGGGAGGTAACCGGATCTGCGTGCGGCAGTCGTTTATTATGACACAGGATGACGAGACGGGTGATATTATGGTCATGGTTGTGACCAAAGAGATTACCGATCAGGTGAAGAAGCAGAAGGAACAGACCCAGGCGCTCCAGGACGCACTGATGCAGGCGCAGCATGCTAACAGGGCCAAGACTACATTTTTGTCCAATATGTCCCACGATATCCGTACGCCGATGAACGCAATTATCGGATTTGCCACCATTGCGGCCAGTCATATTAATAACAGGGATCAGGTAAGAGACTGTCTGCAGAAAGTACTTTCTTCCAGTAATCATCTGCTCAGCCTGATTAACGATATCCTGGATATGAGCCGGATTGAAAGTGGAAAGGTGCAGATCAAGGAACAGGAGTGTAATATTTCTGAACTGATGCACAACCTGGTCAGCATTATCCAGCCACAGGTAAAGGCAAAGCAGCTGGAGCTGTTTATTGACACGTTTGATATTGCCAACGAAGATGTGATTGCGGATGCCCTCAAACTGAACCAGGTATTTATCAATCTGCTGAGCAATGCGGTAAAATATACGCCGGCTGGCGGGACTGTTACGTTCCGGATTATGCAAAAGACTACTTTCCGGCACGGATATGGAGACTATATTTTTGCCATCAAAGATAACGGCATTGGTATGTCGGCGGATTTTGTAGAGCATATATTTG
This sequence comes from uncultured Eubacterium sp., assembly GCA_947642745.1. Lineage (GTDB taxonomy): Bacteria > Bacillota > Clostridia > Lachnospirales > Lachnospiraceae > Eubacterium_J. The sequence continues at coordinate 18,218 of CANRTU010000018.1, read as the reverse complement.
AACCGTTTGAGCGGGAAGCAAGTACGACACGCAGCGGCATTGAAGGTACGGGACTTGGTATGGCCATTACCAAAAACATTGTGGAAATGATGGGCGGTACGATCAGCGTACAGAGTAAAGTCGGTCAGGGAAGCGAATTTACCGTATCCCTGACGTTAAAGCTGCAGGATATTGAACGGGATGCGGCAAAAATCAGGGAACTGGAAAACCTGCGTGTACTGGTGGTGGATGACGACTTTGATACTTGTGACAGTGTAAGCAAGATGCTTCGTCAGATCGGCATGCGTTCAGAATGGACTACTTCTGGCCGGGAAGCTGCGTACCGGGCTCAAAAAGCCCATGACGAGGGAGATTCTTACCATACTTATATTCTGGACTGGCAGATGCCGGAAACAAGCGGAATAGAGACGGCGAGAAAAATCCGCAGCGTGGTAGGCGACGACGCACCGATTATTATACTGACTGCGTATGACTGGTCGGACATTGAGGAAGAGGCGCTGTCTGCGGGTATTACTGCTTTCTGCGCAAAACCGCTCTTTATGTCAGATTTAAAATCGGCGTTGCTGGCAGCGAATCATCTGATTGAAAAAGAAGATGATACCGGGCAGTGGACATCCGCTGATTTTAATGGAAAACGTATTCTGCTGGTGGAAGACATTGAGCTGAACCGGGAAATTGCGGAAGCGATTTTAGAGGAAATCGGCATTACGGTGGAATCTGCGCCGGATGGAACGGATGCGGTGCGGATGATGGAAGAAGCAGAGGAAAACTACTTTGACGCCATATTAATGGATATACAGATGCCGGTTATGAATGGTTATGAAGCGACCAGAACCATACGGACGCTGCCACGAAACGATGTGAGGACGATTCCGATTATTGCCATGACAGCAAATGCCATGGAAGAAGATAAGGAAGCGGCGCTGAAAAACGGTATGAACGCTCATATCGCAAAACCGTTTAATGTGGATGATTTTATTGCGGTACTGGGACGTTTTCTGAATATGTAGGGAATATGTGTGTAAATAAGAATAACTAATCATATTTTTATTGCTGTACCGGGACGTTTTCTGAATATATAGGAGTATGCGGGTAAATAAAAATATAATTATAAATAAAAAACCGGGCAGGGATACTGCCCGGAATTTACTGCATTATCTGGTAAATGACCTGAGGTAACTGTCTACAGAACGGTTCATTTCTTTTGCGAAATCAGAATTATATTTCCGCTGGCAGAAGCGGCGGCTCCATTCATCAAAACCGGATGTCTGGCATTCCTTTTCAAACATCCGGCGCAGTTCCTCTGCGCTGCGTCTGTGATAGCAGTTTTGCGAAACAATGTCCGAAAGGCGGCATCGTTGCGGTTTGGTACGGTTTTTCTGCTGTTCTGTGGGATAACCGAATACGAGCATGGCCGCGGGAAATACATATTCCGGAAGATGCAGAAGCTCCCGGTGGGTTTCACACTGTTCCATAATATCCCCGATATAACACGAGCCAATGCCAAGGCTCCAGGCAGCGGTGACAGCGTTTTGCGCTGCTATGTTTGCGTCTGAAACAGCCAGCATCAGATCACCGGCGCCCGGCGCCCTGGGGCAGGCGCCGCCTTCTGTAAAGGCATCGTACCATTTCTGGATATCAGCGCAGAAAATAAGCGCCATTTTTGCCTGTGCGATAAAAGGCTGGTTGTCGCAGGTGACAGACAGTTTCTGTCTCAGTGTTTCGTCGGTAATATCCAGAATCGTATAAAGCTGCTGGTTGCCGGCAGTAGGCGCCGCCATGGCGGCATACAGTATGGCTTCTTTACTGGCTCTGGAAATTTTCTGACTGGTAAAAACCCGGATGGATTTGCGACTGTGCAGGTTTTGGATAATTTCATTCATAAAGGGCGGTCCTTTCCTGGAAAACTGTTAATATCTGCGGCGGAATAATAAGTGTAAGCGCCTGGATTCTTCCGGGAAGCGTACAATACCTCCATGGAAGATACTGCATGTTATTATATTACTGCGGCTGGTGTCTGTCAAATGGAGCTATATGAGGATCGCTATGCGGCGGAAGAAAAGATGCTGCCGGGGGCAGCCCGCCGCAGGCGGAGTATCCGGCTTCGCCGGATACTTTTTTAGAAAGGACAGGCAGGTGTGATGGAGACAGATATGACCAGAGGACCGGTAATGAGGTCCATGCTGCGGTTTGCGGTTCCGATGCTGTGCGGCAATCTGCTGCAGCAGTGTTACAATATTGCGGATACACTGATTGTGGGAAAATTTCTGGGTTTTGGGGCGCTGGCGGCAGTGGGCTCTTCGTTTACGCTGATGACGTTTCTCACGTCGATTCTGCTGGGGCTTTGCATGGGCAGCGGTACGTTTTTTTCTATTCGTTACGGGCAGCGGGATGAACAGGGGCTCAGGGAAGGGATTGTGGCCTCTTTTCTGCTGATTGTTTCCCTGACGGCAGTGATTAATGTGCTGGTGTTTGCGCTGGGCGGTCATATCCGGGTGTTTTTGAAAATACCGGGAGAAGTATGGCCGGATATGCATAGTTATCTGAGAATTATTTTTAGCGGTATATTTGCTACTTTTTTGTATAATTATTTTGCGTCGCTGCTCCGGGCTGTGGGCAACTCTCTGATACCGCTGGTATTTCTCGCTGTGTCCGCCGTTATAAACATTGGGCTGGATCTGTGGTTTGTCATCGGGCTGGAATGGGGAGTGGCGGGGGCTGCCAGAGCGACTGTAATTGCCCAGTACATATCCGGGGCCGGGATAGCCATTTATTCCCTGGCCAGTCTGCCTTTTTTGAATATCCAGGATCTGAAACTGCGTGTCCGTGCCGGATGTATGAAAGAAATTGCCAGTTTTTCCGTGCTTACCTGCGTGCAGCAGTCGGTGATGAATCTGGGGATTCTGCTGGTTCAGGGCGTGGTAAACAGTTTTGGCACGACTGTCATGGCGGCTTTTGCCGCCGCAGTCAAAATAGATGCGTTTGCCTACATGCCGGTGCAGGATTTTGGCAATGCGTTTTCTACATTTATTGCGCAAAATTATGGCGCCAAAAAAGAAGCACGGATTCGTGCGGGTTTCCGGGGAGCAGTGTGCGGCGTGGTCATTTTCTGTGTGGCGGTGTCAGCTGTTGTCTGCCTGCTGGCACGGTGGCTGATGCTTATTTTTGTGGATGCGAAAGAGACGGAAGTGATCCGGGAAGGAGTACGGTACCTGCGGATTGAAGGGGTCTTTTACTGCGGGATCGGCTGTCTGTTTCTGTTGTACGGACTGTACCGGGCGCTGGGAAAACCGGGCATGTCCGTAGTGCTTACAGTAGCTTCCCTGGGTACCAGGGTGGCGCTGGCATATACCTTATCAGCGGTGCCTGCGGTGGGCGTGACAGGAATCTGGTGGGCCGTACCAGTGGGATGGATACTGGCGGACATTATCGGATTCGCATATTACCATATACGCAAAGAGAGGCTGTTCCAGTGGGGAGCGTAGCCGGTATTCCGGACGGCTGCCCGGGTGTCAGACCGGTTTCCGATGCGTGTCGTTCTGGGCGCAGCCGGTATTTCAGACGGTTACCCGCTGACACGGGGCGGCAGAGTGGTTTTTAAAGGATACATTTTAAAAACAGCCCAGTGCTCATTGATTTTATCGTAATAGTCATATTCATCCAGCATTTCAAAAGCGGATGCGTCCGAACAGTAAGCATAGCCGGTTAAGTTGCCGGTGTTTTCTGTTGGAAAAAGAATCGTCACGCTTTCCTTTCTTTTCCGGCAGAGTATGTCTGATTCACATAAAAACAAGAAATCTGTATCTATACATTCCGCTTCGGTATCGTCCGTGAGCGCCGGGATAGTTTCTTTTACTGCCTGCTCATACTGGCGTTCAAGTACAAGAAACCGTAATTTTTCAGTCTGATAATAGAATTCAAGGGCAGGATTCATGGCAGTGCCCAGTAAAAACGCAATGCTCAGATCCAGAAATACCATTCCGGCTTTTTTCATGAATACCCCGGTAATACTTAATACAAAGAAAAAAATACTAATGAAAAAGCGTCCGTAAGTAAATGAAAAAAGATATAAAATCAGGCATATAATTCTGACAACGGCCATAATAAGAGACCGGTGCCGCAGCAGTGTTTGTTTCATATGATGATTCCTCCTGGAAAAATTAACAGGTGCAGATAAAAAAGAAAGTATCTGGCAAAGACGGATACTCTGTCTGCGGGAGGTTCCTCCGGCAGCATTTTCTCCTCCTGCGCTGTGCCTCCGCTTCGCTGGGGCAAAGACCCTGCGATCCTGCCCGGAGGGCTTTTATCTTATAGGACGATTTTTCTTATAAGATAAATAAACAATAATCTTTTCCGGAAAGAAAATCAAGAATCTGTCCGCCATCGGTCTGTTTCTGACTGTAAACGGCTGACGGGCAGATGGATGGTAAGTGGAATCCGGCCCGGCCGCAATGGTTTTTTACGGAAATTGTGTCTGGCTGTTATTATCTTTCAAAGAAATGCTGTCTGTTTTTGATCGTGGCGGATGGAACGGATTCTGAAAATCCCACAAAGTCTATTGTCATTCTGAAACAGCCGTTTTCTGCCCGGAAGCTGATATGTCCGTCATAATGATCCAGAACTTTCCGGACACTGTACATGCTGTATCCGTGTGAAACAGAACCACAGCGTGTGAAAACAAATCTGGCTGGGCGTAAATGCTGTGGCAAAGCCCCGCAGCCCCGGGTCCGCCTTTTGGTGTGGAACCGCAGGCCAGCCAGATTGTGCACTGGGATTTTACAAATGTACTGATAAATTCACTACCATAATAAAAAAATTCCATTATAAACGCTCCCGGAATGCCAGCATTTTGGCTTCAAAGTCTTTTTTCATCCGCCGGCTGCAGTGAAGGACAGTTCCGGAGTCCGGCTTCACTTCATCTTTTTGAAATTTTGCAATGCGCATGAGATTTACAATCTGGCCGCTGTTGATATAGGCGAAGTCCGTTTCGGGAAGTTCTGAAAAGACCGTTTTCAGCGGTTTTCTTTCTGCATACCGGGCATTATTGCAGTTAAAGACAGCGTCTTTTCCATTCCGTTCTATGTAATATATATCGTCAAGGCAGATTTTTTCATAGGCGGAGCCTTTTCCCGCCAGAAAGCATCTGGTCCGGCGCCGTCCGGATTCTTCCCTGCTGATTTTATCCAGTACGGTTTTTAGTTTTCTGTCAGATTCTTCTTTCAGTATGTAATAAAAAGCGTCTATTTTGATGCTTTGGAGCGCATATCTTTCATATGAGGTGATAAAGACGATACAGGCCTGCGCTGAAAGCTCCATAATGGATTCAGCCAGTTTCAGCCCGTTTATTTCCGGCATTTCGATATCCAGGAAATAAATATCATACCAAAGTCCCCGCTTCAGACCGTCCGCCAGATCTTTTCCGTCTGGATAAATCTTTACGGCCAGTTTTTTCCTGTTCCAGTACTCCCGGATGCGGTTGACGATCTTCCCGGCAAACAGCTCATCGTCATCCACAACGGCTATTTGATAACAGCTGTTTTCGTTGTTCATTTGTGTTCCTCCCGGACAGCAGTTATCATTCTGATTATAAACTTTTCCGGAAGGTGTGGCAACAAAGTTTTTAAATGATCCGGATAAAAGGACATTCATGACAACAAAGTGATCATTGGTGTAAGATTTGTTAAAAATCTCTCCTGCTGCGACGATAATCAGAGTGTGTCTTAAATATGTTTTTTGTAAGGTGTTCCCAAAGGGCATGACTGTGGGGATTGCGGATATTGCAGGAATGATTTTTCAGAGACACACCAATGCGGTGAAACATAACTAACAAATCAAAGATAAAGGGAGGAAAGCGTTATGTACCAGTGGAATGATATGACTCATTATCAAAGACTGGGCAGAATGCCGTCTGGTTCATACAGGGCAGATACAGACCGGATCAGACAGCGCATACAACAGGCGGAAAAAGACAGTACCGTAAATAAAGCTAAGGAAGACCAGATAGAAATTTCAGAGGAAGGACGCAGGGCATTAATGGAAAAAATGCCGGCGGTAAAACGGCCGGAAGATCCGCAGAACATTGGGAAGCTGTCGCCTGTGTATAACGGAAGCCAGAAGATGCTTAATGAGTTTGAAAGCATGTTGTCTGGTACGGATAGGTTACAGGGCAGCTTTGAAAAAGAGGAAGGTACGAAGACGGATACATTTGAGCGCCATGTGAATCAGATGGTGGCCGCTTATGAACAGATACGGGAGCGTATTGAACAAAAATATGCCTCCGGGGATAGTGAAACAGTGGCTGATACCGCAAAAGATGGAAGTGCCGGTACGATGACGAAAGAAAAAGAACTGGAAATGCTGGATCAGGCTTATGAAACCCATAGCCGGTTTATGGCGGCGTCCACGAGAATCTGGGAAGAGCTGAAAGATTTTAAAGTACGTTCAGTCCGTCATTCCAACGGCGTGGAACAGGACACGTCCGCAGACAAAAAGAAGCAGACAGGTGTACAGCAACAGGCATACCGGGCGTTTATGTCCGCAGTCAGCGATGAAAACAGGGCGCTGCTAAAGCAGCAGACTGGCAGCCTGAACCATGTTCATCTGAATCTGGATATTACGGATTCCGCAAGAAAAGCTCTTAACGGGATCTGGGATTATTATGGCAATCTGAAAAACCAGATCCGGTAAGGCATATGCTCCGGGTTACAGGGGCAGGAAAGCTGCCCCTGATGGATTTAATAATTCTGTGCCTGCAGTTCAAAATAACTTTGCGGATGACTGCATACCGGGCATATTTCCGGAGCCTTTGTCCCAATGCACAGGTGCCCGCAGTTGCGGCATTCCCATACTTTTACCGCACTCTTTTCAAATACAGCGGCTGTCTCCAGATTTTTAAGCAGGCTGCGGTATCTTTCCTCATGATGTTTTTCAATTTCACCCACAAGCCGGAACTTTGCGGCCAGTTCTGCAAAACCCTCTTCTTCTGCGGTTCTGGCAAAATTTTCATACATACTGGTCCATTCATAGTTTTCGCCTTCTGCGGCGGCTGTAAGGTTTTCCTTTGTATCCCCGATACCCTTTAATTCTTTCAGCCACATTTTGGCATGTTCTTTCTCGTTGTCCGCCGTTTTTAAAAACAGGGATGAGATCTGTTCATAACCTTCTTTTTTTGCCACAGACGCAAAATAAGTATATTTATTCCGTGCCTGTGATTCTCCGGCGAATGCCGCCTCCAGATTTTTTTCTGTCTGTGTTCCCGCATACTTTGTTGTTCCCATAGCTTTTTCCTCCTGATTGTCTGTCTGCGTCACATCATGGCTCTGCCTGCGTGCGCAATACAGGTGTGTCCTGATATTTCGCTGCTGACCGTGCACAGATCATCTGCTGAGAGACCGTGAATATCAGCGTTGCCGGTAATTCTGGCAAATGTTTTTAATTCTGCCGCAGAGCATTTCAGATAATTTTCTATCCGCTTTGCGGCGGCGTCTATATGTAATCTTTGACGAAGTGTTTCATCCTGCGTGGCCATTCCTGCCGGACACATTCCGGTGCCGCAGATACGGTACTGCTGACAGGCTGCCGCCACCATGGCCGCAGAGGCAACTGCCACAGCGTCTGCGCCCAGTGCGATGGCTTTGGCAAAGTCTGACGATACCCGCAGCCCGCCTGTGATGACCAGGTCGATATCGTGTCCTCCGGCATCCAGAAATTTTCTGGCACGGCAGAGCGCATAGATTGTTGGCACGCTGGTGGAATCCCTGATAATAGAAGGAGACGCGCCAGTAGCGCCGCCCCGTCCGTCAATGGTAATAAAATCCGGTCCGGCGTGAACGCAGAATGCCAGATCCTTTTCAATCCGTCCGGCGGCGATCTTGATACCTACAGGCCTTCCTTCACTTCTCGTACGCAGCATGTTTACCAGCTGCTTTAAATCATCCGCATCGCTGATCCCGGGGAACCTGGAAGGACTGATAATGTCTTCTCCGGCTGGTTTGTTCCGGATTTTTGCGATTTCGGGCGTTACTTTACCCCCCGGTAAGTGTCCGCCCATGCCGGGCTTTGTTCCCTGCCCGATTTTTATTTCAATAGCGTCAGAAGTTTTCAGGTTTTCGTCAGTCACACTGTAGAGATTTGGCACATATTCAAAAATATATTTATATGCGGCTTCCTTTTCTTCCGGCAGAATACCGCCTTCGCCGCTGCACATGGCGGTTTTCGCCGCAGCGCTTCCTTTTGCCAGCGCTATTTTTGTCTCTCTGGAGAGGGCGCCAAAGGACATATGTGAAATATAGACCGGCATGTCCAGCACCATAGGCTTTTTTGCGTGCTTTCCGATGACTGTTTTCAATGACACATCTGCGTGCTCATCCAGAGGCATTGGATTTAACTGTGCGCCAAGGATCAGTACATCGTCCCAGTCCGGCATCTTCATCTGTGTGCCCATCGCTTCAATCGCCGGCGTACCGGTAACCGCCATTGCCTGTATTTCTTTCATATAACGGTAATTGCTGTCTGTTTTGCGGGTTTGCGCAGGATAGTCCGGATGCATGCTGTTTGTGGAAGCAGGACTGTTTCCGGAATCAGAAGAAACAGTCTGGCTGTTCTGAATATCTGCCGGACTGAATTTTTCCGGCGGCTGTCTGCAGACCGGGCATGCGGTCAGTCCGGAAAAGGGTTTTCCTTCTTTTTCCTCATCATACTCATATCCGCAGATGCTGCATTTGTAGACCATAGTAAATACCTCCTTTATTCTCTTCTGCATTTTGGGCAGAGATAAAATACTTTTAAGTCATAGGAGAGAATGCTTCCTCCAAGCTGATGTTCCAGAGTGTCCGTCAGATCTTCAAAACTGATATCCGATAGCGCTTTGCAGTTTTTGCATACAAGGTGGTCGTGTTTGCGGCTCCGGTCGTAACGGTCAGGAGAATTTTCCATGGACAGCTTCCGGATCAGACCTTTCTGACAGAGGTTATTCAGATTGTTGTATACGGTTGCCTGCACGACTTTCGGTTCAGTTTTTTTCAGTTCCAGAAAAAGTTGTTCCGCTGTCATGTGTTTCTCTGACTGATTGATTAATTCTAATATGAGTTTTGCGTACCGGCCCAATGTTTCACCACCTTCTTTTAGAATTATTCTAAATATAACATATCCGGTTAATTTTGTCGAGCGTTTATATACAAAATCTGACAGACAGGGGATGACTTTATCTGTTCATTTACCGGGCACGTTTTTATTTCACCAATAAATCCCTGACATTCTGGCCGTACAATATTTTTTTATGTTATAATAATACGTATCCGGTGCGGACATGCCGTATACATCCGGGGCCCGGAGCGTATCAGAATGTTATAAGGGAATCCATGGCAGTCCGGCTGGCTGTCAGTATGGAAAGAAGGGAGCGTTTATGGATCTGTCAGAAAAAACGATTGCGTATTATAATACACATGCGGAGGAATTTATTGCGAATACAGTTTCGCTGGAATTTAGCGACAAGCAGATGAAATTTTTAAGCTATCTGCCTGAAAACGCCCTGATTCTGGATTTTGGATGCGGGTCGGGGCGGGACACAAAGTATTTTCTGGGGCATGGTTACCGGGTTCATGCTGTGGACGGTTCCAGGGAAATGTGCCGCAAAGCGGCTGCGTATACAGGTATTTATGTAAAACGGCAGCTGTTTTCGCAGCTGGATGCGCAGAACTGCTATGATGGTATCTGGGCCAGTTCTTCGATTCTGCATCTGCCGGGGCAGGAATTATATGAAGTGATGGGAAAAATGACGGCCGCATTGAAAGTGCCGGGAGTCATTTTTACTTCGTTTAAATACGGTTCCTATGAAGGCGAACGAAACGGACGGTATTTTAAATATTTTACAGAAGACTCTTTTCAGGAGTTTATGAGAGACGCAGAGGGCCTTAAAATTGAAGAATTATGGGTGACGGCAGACGTACGCCCGGACAGGAGTGATGAAAAATGGCTCAATCTTATTTTGCGGAAGAATTAACGGATGGTGAAGGGTCTGGCCGGGTTTGTGTGGAAGACCTGGTGATTGGGCCTACAGATGTCATGACCGGAGACAGAAATAAGAGACGGTTTTTGTATTATCAGCTGAAGATCAGTATGAGAACAGCGCAAAAGATAGATATGATCGTGTCATTTCTGATGGAATCAGGAGTAAGAATGATTATCACAGATCTGAAAGCCGCTCTGGACAGGGGTGTACAGGTACGGATTCTTACAGGAAATTATCTGGGAATTACCCAGCCATCCGCATTGTATTTAATCAGAAAAGAGCTGGGTAATCTGGTGGATCTGAGATTTTATAATGAAAAAGACCGGTCTTTTCATCCAAAAGCTTATATATTTCATTACCAGAACAGGAGTGATCTGTATATTGGTTCTTCCAATATTTCAAAGAGTGCGCTGACTTCAGGTATTGAGTGGAATTACCGGTTTAGCAGTCAGACGGACCAGGTGAATTTTCAGGCTTTTTATCATACCTTTGAAGAGCTGTTTTATAACCATTCAGTGGAAATAACAGACGAAGAACTACGCAGGTATTCCAGCAGCTGGCATAAACCGGCGGTTTCAAAAGATCTGGAGAGATATGATCGTTTTGGACAGGAAAATGGAACAGAAGCAGAGACACTGTTTCAGCCCAGAGGGGTACAGATAGAAGCGTTGTATGCCCTGGAAGACAGCCGGCGGCAGGGTGCCTCCAAAGGGCTGGTACAGGCCGCAACTGGCGTGGGCAAGACATATCTGGCAGCTTTTGATTCTGCCAGATATGATAAAGTGCTGTTTGTGGCACATCGGGAAGAGATTTTAAAGCAGGCGGCCATATCTTTCCGGAATGTACGAAAGTCCGAAGATTATGGTTTTTTTGACGGAAAACGGAAAGACACAGATCAGCCGGTGATTTTTGCGTCAGTAGCTACCCTGGGCAGGGAACAATATCTGACAGAGGAATATTTTGCCAGAGATTATTTTAATTATGTCGTGATCGACGAATTTCATCATGCGGTAAATGAACAGTACCAGAGAATTACAAATTATTTTCAGCCGGATTTTCTACTGGGTCTTACTGCGACACCAGAACGGCTGGACGGCAGAAATATATATGAAATCTGCGATTATAATGTGCCATATGAAATCTCGCTGAAGGATGCAATCAACAAAGGGATGCTGGTTCCGTTTCATTATTATGGGATTTATGATGAAACCGATTATTCCGGCCTGCACATTTACCGGGGACATTACGACGAAAAAGAACTGATGACATTATATAAAAATAATACAGGCAGATACGATCTGATTTATAAATATTACATGAAATACAGGTCTGTGCGGGCACTTGGATTTTGCTGTTCCAGAATGCATGCAGAGGCTATGGCAGAGGATTTCTGTAAAAGGGGTATTCCTTCTGCGGCGGTATACAGTGATTCAAAAGGAATTTATGCCATGGACCGGGATGAGGCTGTCCTGCAGTTGAAGAAAGGTGCGATCAGGGTCATATTTTCTGTGGATATGTTCAACGAAGGGGTGGATATAGCTGCCCTGGACATGGTTATGTTTTTAAGGCCGACAGAATCCCCGATTGTATTTTTGCAGCAGCTGGGCCGGGGACTACGTACTTACCGGAACAAAGCGTATTTAACAGTACTGGATTTTATCGGAAATTATGAGAAGGCAGGAAAGGCACCGTTGCTACTGGGTGGGGAAAAGGCATTTTCAGATAAAAAGGCGTATGAATACACTGATATCAAATTTCCAGATGACTGTATGGTGGATTTTGATATGCGCCTGATAGATTTGTTTAAGCAGCTGGATAAAAAATCAGTTTCTGTGAAAAAAAGGATTCAGATGGAATTTTACCGGATCAAAGAACTTCTGGATGGAAAGGTTCCAACCAGAATGGAACTTTTTTCCTATATGGATGACGAAGTATATCAGTATTGTGTAAAACATGCGAAAGAAAATCCGTTCCGGAAATACCTGGAGTATCTTCATGACAAGGAGGAATTGTCTCCGGAGGAACAGATTTTGTATCATGGTATTGGACGGGAGTTTTTGTCTGTTCTGGAAACGACTGATATGCAGAAAGTATATAAAATGCCGGTTCTTTATAGTTTTTACAATCGGGGCGATATCAGGATGGAAGTAACGGAGACTGGTGTGCTGGAGGAATGGAAGAGGTTTTTTGACAGGGACAGAAACTGGCGTGATTTTGCAGAAAACATATCTTATGAAGAATATAAGAGTATGACAGACCAGCAGCATTTAAAAAAAGCTAAGACAATGCCAATCCGGTTTTTAACTGCATCTGGCAAAGGATTCTTTATAGAAAAGGAAGGATGCGCACTGGCTTTACGGGAGGAATTGAGGGAAGTAATTACCAATCCGGCTTTCCGTAAACATATGAAAGATATTCTGGAATACCGGACGATGGAATATTACCGCAGGCGGTACCGGAACCTGCGGCAGGGAGATGGTACCGGTCAGTAAGAAGGACAGCAGAGAGTCAGGATTGCAGCGGTCCGGAAGTTTCTATAAGAATTCACACCTTTACAACCATTTCATATTACGTTATGATATCCTAAAATGAAGCCGGAAAATATGGGAAAAGCGGGGGAGTGAATGAATCAGAAATTAAAAGAAAAAATACTGGAATCTCTTTCCGCCGTACTGCCGGTTACAGGTATCGTGATGCTGACGGGTATTATACTGGTGCCGGTAAAGCTGGATATCATGGTCATGTTTCTGACAGGCGCCGTGCTGCCTGCCATTGGCATGGGATTTTTCCAGCTGGGAGCGGAGATGTCCATGACGCCGCTGGGAGAAGGAGTAGGCGTACAGATTGCGAAGACACGTATGATTGCCCTGATTGTGCTGACAGGTTTTTTATGGGTGTTATTATTACAATTTCAGAGCCTGATCTGCAGGTGCTGGCACAGCAGGTGCCGTCCATTCCCAATCATGTCCTGATTCTGACAGTGGCGGCAGGCGTGGGAATTTTTCTGACGCTGGCGGTAGTGCGGATTTTGTTTCAGATTGATTTATCTGTTATATTAATTGTGCTGTATACAGTAGTGATCGCTATTTCTTTTTTTGTGGCTGAAGATTTCCTGGCAGTGGCGTCTGACTCTGGCGGAGTGACCACAGGGCCTATGACGGTGCCGTTTATTATGGGCGTGGGCCCTGCGTCTGTGCGTGGAGATAAAAACGCTTTCAGCGACAGCCTTGGACTGGTGGCCCATTCCAGTGTGGGGCCGGTTTTTGCGGTCCTGCTGCCGGGGAGTTTTTATCATCCGTCCCAGGCGGCGTATGGGTCTTCTGAAGTAACGCATGCAGTTACGACCAGGGACCTGGTCATTGAATTTTTATCCAGGATGCCTCCTTATATCAGGGAGGTGCTCGTTTCCCTGCTGCCAGTGGCAGCGGTGTTTGCCCTGTTCCAGTTTGTCAGCCGCCGGTATAAACGCCGCCAGATACGGCGTATTCTCATCGGTTTTGGATATACTTATATCGGACTGGTGCTTTTTTTGTGCGGGGTCAGCGTGGGATTTGCGCCGGTGGGGACGCTGATAGGAAATGAAATTGCGTCAGCGGCGTGGAAGTGGCTGCTGGTGCCCATTGGAATGCTGATCGGATATTATATCGTAAAGGCGGAACCAGCCATACAGGTATTAAATCATCAGGTGGAAAGTGTGACCAATGGTGCGGTACCGGCCCGGAACATGAACCGTTGTCTGTCGGTGGGAGTGTCTGTCAGTGTGGGACTGGCCATGCTGCGGGTACTGACAGGAGTGCCGGTCCAGTGGTTTGTGATACCCGGGTATCTGGCCGCCCTGGTGATGTCCGGGTTTGTTCCAAAGATATTTGTGGGTATTGCCTTTGACTCCGGCGGAGTAGCCAGCGGGCCATGAGCACTACATTTCTGCTGCCGCTTAGTCTGGGCGCCTGCGAGGCCACAGGCGGAAATATTATGACCGATGCGTTCGGAGTAGTGGCGCTGGTAGCACTGACGCCGCTGATTGCCGTCCGGCTCATGGGCCTGCAGTGCCAGTCCGTCCTGAATCAGGAGAAGAAGGATGGACTGCCGGAAACGGTCATGGATACGCTGGACGATATTGTTGATTTTGAGTAGGAGGAAGAAGATGTCAGCGAACAATAAAACGGCGTTCCGGATTATATTTTTCATAGCCGCACCGAAACTGGCGCACCGGGAGACGGCTGTTTTTAAAGAAAGGCAGGTGCCGGTGCAGTATATCCTGCGGGCCGGTGGGTACTGCTTCCAGCGAAATCATGGATCTGCCGGGAATGGACGGGGTGGATAAGGACGTACTTATGAACGTACTGCCAAAACCTTTTGCGGATAAAATGCTATGGATCCTGCAAAAAAGGCTGCACCCTGGTATGCCGGACAGCGGCATTGCCTTTACGTTTCCAATGTCCGGGGGGGGGGGGAGCAGCCATATGGTAAAGCTGGCGGAGCATTTAAAGCCGGAACAGGAAAAGGTGTTTTCAGGAAGGGATGGATATGGAATGATGGAAGCGGAGCGCAGTCTGATTATGGCGATTGTAAACCAGGGATACAGTGAAGAGGTCATGAATGCGGCAAGACCCATGGGAGCTGCCGGAGGTACTGTTTTTCACAGCCGGCAGCTGGCCAGCGGGGAGGCGGTAAAATTCTGGGGCATCTGCGTGCAGCCGGAACGGGAGGTTGTGCTTATCCTTGCGTCCGGAGAGAACAAAAAGGCAACTATGAAGGCAATCGGGCAAAGCTGCGGCATGCATACAGAAGCCGGTGGACTGGTACTGTCGGTGCCGGTGGACGGAGTAGCTGGCTAAAACTGAGAACGGGGAGGGGTACTATGAATATTACAATAACAGGAAATCTGGGCAGTGGAAAGAGTAGTGTATGCGCAGAGTTAAAAAAAGCAGGATTTACGGTAATTGCGGCCGGGGATATTTTCCGGGAAATTGCGATGGAAAAGCATATGACAGTCATTGAATTAAATGAAGCGGCCAAAAGTGACCGCAGCATTGACGATATGCTGGACCAGCGCAGTACAGAACTGGGAAGGAGCATGGATCATACGGTGTTTGACTCCAGACTGGCCTGGCATTTTGTGGAGCACAGTTTTAAAGTGTTTCTGCTGGTGGACACCGGCGAAGCGGCGAGGCGGGTATCCCTGGGAAACCAGCGGAATGCGGAAATTTATCAAAGCAGGGAAGATGCGGCGGCGGGCCTTAAAGCCCGGGCGGAACTGGAGCGGGAGCGGTTTTTTGAACTGTATGGAATAGACTATTATGACGGCAGTAATTACGATCTGATTATTGAAAGCAGCTGCGCCACGCCGCAGCAGATTGCGCAGGAGATCATCAGAAATTTTGAACTGTATCAGAAACAGCCGTATGGAACAAAAGTGGAGCTGAATCTGCCCTGTATTTATCCTTCGAAAAAGTCCGGAGAGATAGATATGCGAAAACTGGAACAATACCGGCTGGAAGAGGAAAACAGTCCGTCGCTGTGCGCTCTGGCCACACCGCAGATCCGGATGTACCAGGGGTATAATTATCTGGTGAACGGGCACCACAGAGTTTTTGCGGCAGCGGCGGCGGGCAAAATATTTGTGGAGATCAGAGGGATATTACCGCCGGACGCACAACAGCCGGTGCGGCTGTCTGCGGAGGATCTGGCTGCCTTTGAAAAAGCCCCGGGATTTATTTACCGGGAGGACCCTGCACAGCTTCCGGAAAAGACCGGATATATGCTGGATTTTACCAGGATCAGCCAGTAAGCCTGTAAGAGTATTATGATTCAGATAAATTTTTATTGCCGTTTCACCGGGATGGAGCTCTGGCTGGTGGAACGGCTTATTTATTTTATGGGAAACTGTGTCTGGTAAAGCGCCATTCCGGCAGAATCGCAGTGCCTTCTGCGGTGCGGCCTGCCGTTGCCCGGCATTCAGATTACATGTATTTTCCGGAAACCATACCGGATACTGACTTATTTTTATACCTGTTTCTCCGCAGACATGCTTTTGTCAGGATGAAGCTGGTAGAAGAATATGCCATTGTTCCATACCGTGAAAAAAATAAAAGACTTTTGCAGGATTTTGATTTGTTTCTGGAAGACACTGAAAATAATAGATATTACGAAACCAATAGTGAAAAAGGCGGCTGAAATTCGTGCATATTATAATAAGTTTAAGGCAATGGATGCTCTGCTCTATCAGGCAGCGGCATCTACGCAAAAAAGAAGTCCGGGACTGATGGTTGTTCCTATGGTCAGTGGCGGTGGACGCAGCCATGATAATGATATATGTAAATAGAAATTGCTGTTTACAGGTAATAAAAATCTCTCCAAACTTCAAAAAGCGAAGCCGGAGGGTGGTCAGGGTATGACGAAGCAGCCCGCCCGGACATCGTTTTTTATCTGGTGGGTTATCGTTTTTGTATTTCTTGCAGCTGGTTAATCTGACAGCCCTGTAACTGATTTAATACAGCCATCTTTAATCATGATAATCTCATCTGCCTGCGTTGAAAGATACTTGCTGTGTGTTACTACAATGACGCACTTTCCAAGCTCATGCGCCGTTCTTTTTAGTAATTCTATAATTTCCCCTGCCGCGTTTTCATCAAGGTTACCCGCTGGTTCATCTGCAAGCAGCACTTTTGTGTTACTTGCCAGTGCCCTTGCAATGGCAACCCGTTATCCTGGTCATTATATAAGCAGGCAGAAATATCAGCCAATGCTGGTAAAACTTCAGTAGGGGCAGTAGGATTATAGGAGTTGATATTCGTTTTAACATGGTATAAAAAGATCTGCCGCTTTCTGACATTTACTACAACAGAGCGTAGCCCCTGCCCTGCCATATGCCTCTGCACCCGCCTGACACTGCAAGGTGTACCATTATCATTCAGTATGCGGCATATTTTGAAAGCCCCGTATCTCTGTTTTGAGTCCTCATATGCCTGTTTCACTTTCCGGCCGAATTCTTCATACTCCTTTTGCTTATTTGAAGGTACACGAGCCAGAGCCTTGTAATAATGGTGTTAGTATATAAATGTGGACAGGAAAAGTTGAACAATCTGTACTATCAGATGAAAGAGCAAAGGAGATGTTCAGCATGGCGAAAAATCAGAAATCTTACACTCCGGAATTTAAACAGCAGATCGTGGCTCTGTATAATGCCGGAGGAACCTCGTATCCGCAACCGGAACGTGAATATGGCGTAAACCGGAGTACGATCAGTGGCTGGGTAAAGCAGCTTTCCCCTGTCAGGGTATCAGGGGAGGAAACGGTCACCTCCGGGGAGTATAAGGCTCTCCGGAAAGAAATCCGGCGCCTTAAGACCGGGAATGAGATACCAAAAAAGCGGCCGCCATATTCGCAAAAGAACAACAGCCGGGATTGCCGCGTTTATCCGGGACGACTTAACCAGCTGCCCTGTATACCGGCTTTGCGGTGCCCTGAAATTCCCGGGGAGTACCTGTTACAAGGCTCTGGTCTGTGTACCTTCAAATAAGCGGATGGCGTATGAGGAATCCGGCAGGAAAGTGAAACAGGCCTTTGGGGATTCCAAACGCAGATACGGGGCTGTCAGACTGTGCCGTGTACCCGGTGGCGCCGGGACACCCCGCGGCATCAGGCGGGTCCGGAGGCATATGGCGGAGCAGGGACTGCGCTCTGTGGCACATCCATGACAGCGGAACTGGCAGTGAAAGCGGCAGGGAATGCCTGCCTGAACGTCAGGGATACAAAAGGAATCATTTTGCATAGTGACCCTGGAAGCCAGTATACGGGCCGGGCGTCTGAAGACTGACCGGACAGGAAAGAAATCCCGCATTCCTTTAGCCGTAAGGGAAATCCATACGATAATGCCCGCACTGAATCCTTCCATTCTGT
Organism: uncultured Eubacterium sp.; assembly: GCA_947642745.1. Classification (GTDB taxonomy): domain Bacteria; phylum Bacillota; class Clostridia; order Lachnospirales; family Lachnospiraceae; genus Eubacterium_J. The sequence goes on along the minus strand of CANRTU010000018.1, from coordinate 307 downwards.
ACTGAAAAAGGAAGAAATATATCTTCATACTTATCAGGATTCAAAGGAGGCCCGCAGAGCAATCTTTGAATACACAGAAGGCTGGTATAACCGTAAGCGGATACATAGCTCTGTTGGTTATCTGACACCACAGCAAAAGGAGGATGAGGAACTTAAAAAAGCAGCATAATTTTTTGACTTTTTTTGTCCAAAGTATTGACATAGATCCAAAACAAAGGGTGTGTCCTGTTTCCCTTTTCGTGGGGCGATACTGCGGTTTTTCAAAAACGCCGAAAATAAACGCAAAAAAACAGGAAACCTTTTTATG
>CANRTU010000017.1 GCA_947642745.1 uncultured Eubacterium sp. | reverse complement strand
CCTATGACCCTCTGCTTGTAAGGCAGATGCTCTCCCAGCTGAGCTAAGATCCCTTATTCCATTGTGCTGCGTTTTATTGCTGTTCCCGCAACCACCTTTGTTAGTATATCCCAGAATGCAAATATTGTCAATCCTTTTTTTGACTTTTTTTAACTTTTTTATTTTTAGATTTATACAGGAAATGTTTACGTCTCAAGAGCGCATAGTAACCTTTTTATTGCAGGCAAAAAAGATGTGTGATAAAATTAAAAACGAAATTATAAAAAACAGAGCATTCCCCAAAACCATATGATCAGGAGGACGAATAATTATGAAACGAAAGATACTGTCTGTTGTCAGCGTGCTGGCGCTAAGCTGTCTGGCGTCATGCGGGGGAAAGGACAAAGAGGCGCAGAGCCGCTGGAAAGAAGCGGCGGATACAAAGGACTTCTATGGATATATTGCGGAAAAAGCAGATGAAATCAATATGGAGGCATTAAAACAGGAAGCGGAAGCCGCAGACAGTTCACCAGAGCAGCAGTTTCAGGCAGTGACGCTGCTTTGCGCACTGGATTTCCAGAAGGGCTATTCTCCGGATCAAAAGAAAGGCACGCAGGATCAGGTTTCAGAGGCTGACAGATACCGGTATGATTATCCGGACAGCAGGAAACTGGCGGAACAGTTTCTTTCAATGGCGCAGGATAAAGAAAAAGAGTTTCAGGAGGCGCTGGAAGAGGCGTTTTATCCTTATGATTGTCTGACAAGCCTGTTTGCGGCGGCGGACCGGATGGATGCGGGCACGCTGGCGGCTTTAAGAAATGTTCCGGATGACAGGGCATATGCGGATAAACTTTCGGAGACAGTGGACAGGTGGGTGGAAAAAAATCCGGAAGATATAGCGGAGATTGCCAGTGTGCTGTCAGAGAATGATTATTTTGAGGAATGGGATCTGTCCAAATGGAAACAGACTTATTTTTTCAGTTATCTGGATGAGAACCAGGTCCGGACGGATACTATGGAAGAGGCGGCGTCTTATGTGAGTTATCTGCGTGATTCCATGATGCCGGAGCTGAAAAAGAAGTTTGGAGGAAAAGAGTTTGTACAGACCGGGGAACGTACCGGGCAGAAATTTTATGCCACTGGTCTTACGGTGACCGTGGAAGAGGATCTTAAACTGGAAAAAGCAGGGAAGAAGAAACAGGCGCAGGGCCGGCAGAAAGATATTAATATAAATGGAAAGACGGTGGCTGCGTTTTACCGGAATCCGGATACAGACAAATGGAAAGGTTCTCCTGCCAGACTGCGTCTGCTGGGAGATTTTATGCTGGGGCTTCCAAAGAAGGAATATCCGTCCGCTGTCAGTAAAGCGGATTATTATCTGGTTCTGACGCCGGGATACCAGGAGGGAGATTTCTACCGGGACCAGTCGGGAAAAAAGACGAAGGTGCGGGAAGTGTACTCCAGTACGTCCATTGATCTGTATAAAGGCGGAAGCGGAAAGTTTCTGCGGCATTTAGGCAATGTGTCAGAACAGCCGGATGCTACGATTTTTGAAGATCTGACAGCGGAAATGTACCGGTATCCAAAAGTCATGCCGGCGGACGTACTGTCTTTGATTTACCATAATGTGAACAATCCGGACAGCTATGTGACGCTGATTGATCATACAGAGGGGAAAGAGGCGGCACTGCAGGCTGGTGAGCCGGTGATTCTTGGTAACTGGGAAATTACATACCAGTATGGACAGATTGTAAAATCTTTCGATGAAGGAATGTTCCGTTATACGGCAAAAGACGGGTGCCAGTATGTGCGGGCGGAGATAACGGTTAAAAATATTGGTTCTAAGGAAGAGACATTTCTGCCCCTGGTTTACCGGATCGGGGAAGATCCGGTGGTAAAGATCGAAGATGAGGCGGGAAAGAACAGTTTTGACTGCGTCCATGCGATTAACGACAGCAGATGCCTGAACAGTACGCGGCTGCAGGCCGGGGAATCAAAACAGGGAGAACTGATCTTTGAAGTGCCGGACCGGATACTTGGGAAGAAGAAGCCGCTGTATGTGGCGGTTTCGCTTGGAAACCAGCGGGTGAAGTACCAGCTGCAGGCGCAGTGACTGTAACCAGAGCGTGTCCTGAAAATCATTCCTGTAATCTGCGCTCCCCGCTTTGTATCCCGAAGGGTATATACGGATCACTCATTCGGGATTTGGGATGAGTGATCCGCAAACCGGGAAGTATCTCATGTTCCTTAGAGCGTGTTTCCGGGTGGACGGCCTGATAAAATCCGGCTGTGGAGAAAAGCCAAAATCTCTTTGTTTTCCGTCTTTCAGGATTCAGGGGCGCGGAGGTGCCCGTATTGTGCTTTCCGGGCCGGGCGGCCGGATAAACGCCGGTCTGTCCGGCAGAATGTCTCCCTTGCGGAAAACCCGGAGATTCCTGCTTTTCGAAACCGGACTGCCGGCAGGGACAGGCCGTCCTTCCCCGGCATCCGGGAAATATGCAGCCATCCGCAGTTGGCGGCGCCTTGAAAGGACAGATAAATCTGTGGGTTTATTTATTTTTTATTATTTTTTCTTACCTATCTTTTTTTGTATGATCATCAATTCAGACAGGCGGTGCCTGAATCATTAGGTGTTTCCCGGATTCGATGTGTTAACATAAATTTCTCCATTTCAGTGTCATATATGGTTTTACGGCTGTCTCAAAAGCAGTGCCTGCGGCAGAGTGGTACCAGGCATATTTTTGTGTTTTCTGACAGATTCCCTGTATCGGACGTACCCGTAGACCGGCGGTCATGAAGGCCGCCTGTGATTTATGGTCTTTGAATGAATTTTATATTCTTTTGCAGAATGGGCGGGTCATGACAACAGATGCATGGTATTCTAAAGGGGAATACAGATAATGTGTATTTGAGGTTGTATGAAGTGATTTTTCAGGCATCCCCCTTTTGAAAATCCTGATGGCTGGAAAATCCGGAGGAAGGAGTGAAAGGAACGAACATGGAGAAGAAAGTTTTTGGATATGCCAGGGTGAGCAGTTATGAACAGAATGAGGACAGGCAGCTGATTGCGCTGAAAGAAGTGGGAGTACCGAAAAAGCGGATTTATGTAGATAAGCAGTCTGGTAAAAATTTTGACAGGCCGGCGTACCAGCGGCTGCTGCGAAGGCTGGACAGCAGCTGTATTTTGTTTGTGAAGTCCATAGACCGGCTGGGAAGAAATTATTCTGACTTAAATGAACAGTGGCGTATTATCACAAAAGAAAAAGGAGCTGATATTGTGGTAATAGATATGCCGCTTCTGGATACGAGACGGGAGAAAAATCTGCTGGGCACGTTTATCAGCGATATTGTGCTGGCGCTGTTTAGCTATGTTGCGGAAAATGAGCGTATGAATATCCGGCAGCGTCAGGCGGAAGGAATTGCGGCCGCAAAAGCAAGAGGGGTAAAATTTGGCAGGCCTCCGGTGCCGGTGCCGGAAAACTTTGATGAGGTACACAGACTGTGGAGGGAAAAAAAACTGACGCTGCGCCAGGCGGCGCAGGCCTGCAGACTGCCGGAAAGCACGTTTTTTGACAAAGCCAGGGAACTGGAAGGCAGATGCGGAAAGACCCGGGGATGAAGAGAGGCTGGAACGGTTAAACGGATGACGCCGGATGCGGACAGGAATGTCCGGCTGTCTGGAAATTTATCCGGACATCATTGTGACAGTTCAGGGAATATGCTATAATAGACAAAATCATCCTGTCCGGGCGGATGTTCTGGCAGGATGAAACTGACGTTTTACGGAGGTATCATATGAAAAAATTTGACGCAGACTACATACTATTGGAAGAGATGTATCAGGATCGTTATTTTCCGGATCATCTCGTAGACAAAATAAAAGCGCTGATGCTGGAAGTTATTGCTTTTCTGGAAACCGGAGAACGGGACATGGAAAAGGTACAGGAACAATTTGATAAAATGACGCTGGGCATTAACGGACTGCAGGAAGAATTTGAAGAAAATGACAGTGAACTGGAAACCGGAGCGAGAGAGAGTATAGGCGGGACGACGGCATATATTCTCAAATGGTTTGATCTGGATCTGGATGTGGAAGACGCCATCGCAGAACGGGACTGGTAACGGCGGTCTGATATACAATGAAAAGAATGGATGAAAGAAATGAGTAGAAAGTATCAGCGGATATTTATAATTGTAATAGATTCTCTGGGAACCGGGGCAATGGATGATGCGGCTTCTTACAATGATACGGGTGCGGACACGCTGGGACATATTTCCTCACATGTGGAACAGCTGTATATTCCGCATCTGCAAAAGCTGGGTCTGGCAAACCTGCACCCGCTGCGTCAGGTGGCTTTGGCGGAAAGGCCGGCGGCTTATTTTATGAAGCTCCATGAGGCCAGTGCCGGTAAGGATACCATAACGGGTCACTGGGAAATGATGGGTCTTAAAATCACGAAACCTTTCCGTACTTTTACAGAGACGGGATTTCCAAAAGAGCTATTGGAGGAACTCTCGGCACGGACCGGGCGTGTGATTATCGGAAATAAAAGCGCCAGCGGTACCAGGATTCTGGATGAACTTGGAGAAGAAGAGATTGCCACCGGGCATATGATTGTCTATACGTCTGCGGATTCCGTACTGCAGATTCCGGGAAACGAGGAGACATTTGGCCTGGAGGAACTGTACCGGTGCTGTGAGATCGCCAGGGAAATTACAATGAAAGATAAATGGAAAGTGGGACGGGTAATCGCAAGGCCTTACGTGGGGAAACGGAAAGGAGAATTCCGCCGGACAGCCAACCGTCACGATTATGCGCTGAAACCATCGGGAAAGACGGTTCTGGACGCATTGAAGGAAGCGGGTTTTACTGTGATTTCGATAGGTAAGATACATGACATTTTTTCCGGCGAAGGGCTGACAGAATCCATTCGTTCGGAAAGTTCTGTCCGGGGAATGGAGCAGACAATTGAGATTGCAACAGAACGGGACTTTACCGGACTTTGTTTTGTCAATCTGGTGGATTTTGACGCATTATGGGGACACAGGCGGGATGTGGAAGGCTATGCGAAAGAACTGGAAAAATTTGACGTAAAGCTGGGGGAACTGCTGAAAGTATTAAAAGCTGAGGATCTGCTGATTATTACGGCGGATCATGGCAATGACCCGACCCATGCCGGGACAGACCATACCAGGGAAACGGTGCCGTTTCTGGCGTATTCGCCATCCATGAAAGGAAGCGGCAGGCTGGAGGATATCCGGACATTTGCGGTGACAGGAGCTACTGTTGCGCACAATTTTGGAGTGGACATGCCGGAAGGAACCATCGGGGAGTCAGTGCTGGAGAAGCTGGTGTAGCGGGTGTCTGAAACATCAGATATGTGCCAGTGGAAGTGGTAAAAAGCGGCAGCAAAAATAAAAAGATATGAATTATGAAAAGGATAAAATTAGAGGACATTTATTATGGACAGAAATGAAATTTTAAACAGAGTGGACCATACGCTGCTGGATCAGGCAGCGTCCTGGGAGCAGGTGCGTGGAATTCTGGATGAAGCGGTCAGATTCCATACGGCAGGCGCATGTATACCGCCGGCTTTTGTAAAGCAGGCGGCAGCGTATCTGGATGGAAAGCTGCCAGTATGTACGGTGATTGGTTTTCCCAATGGTTACCATACAACGGAAGTAAAAATATTTGAGACGAAAGACGCTATTGCCAATGGAGCGGACGAGATAGATATGGTGATTCATATCGGAAATCTGAAAGATAAAAAATATACGGATATTTCGGATGAAATAAAACGAATACGGGACGTCTGCGGGGAAAAGATTTTAAAGGTCATTATCGAGACCTGTCTGCTGACAGAAGAAGAGAAAATAAAAATGTGTGAGATCGTTACAAAATCCGGTGCGGATTATATTAAAACATCAACCGGATTTGGACCGTCAGGAGCCACATTTGATGATGTGGCGCTGATGCGGGCCCATACAGGCAGTCATGTAAAAATTAAGGCCGCCGGCGGAATCGCTTCTTTTGAAGATGCGGAAAAATTTATCAGCCTTGGTGCGGACCGGCTTGGTACGAGCCGGCTGGTGAAACTGGCCGCACAGCGGACTGTTTAGCGGCCGCCAGCGTCCGGGGAGATTTTATATATGAAACACGATAAACATGCGGCACGTTTTGTCAGTAAACTGTCAAACAAGCTGCGCAGAAAAATTGACGCTTTTTCAGGCAGGGAACATTTCAGCGGTTCACAGGGACGGGTGTTGCATTTTATTCTGGCGCAGACAGACGATGTCTTTCAGAAAGATATTGAAGAAGAATTCAGTCTGCGTCCTTCTACTGCCACGGAATTATTAAAAAAAATGGAGCATAATGGACTGATACGCCGGGAAGCCATGGCGTATGACGCCAGAAAGAAAAAAATAATTGTCAGTGGGAAAGCGCTGCAGTATAAAGATGCGGTGGTAAATGATATCAACAGTCTGGAAGAAGAGCTGACCAGGGATATTTCCGGGGAAGATCTGGCGGTTTTTTTCCGGGTCATTGAAAAGATGCTGGAAAATATTTCATGAAATGAAAACTCTGCGGAGTGTGTCTGAAAATCAGTCCGGTTATCCCGGTCCCTCTGACTCATTTTTTATATAACTATCTGGGAAATATCTAAAAAATCTAAATAAATTACACTGGATTCCTTATGTAATAACTGTTAAAATCTATAACATTCCGATACATGAAACAGAGCGGACATTGATACAGGATGCCCGCTCTGGCTTTTATACAGACATAACACCGAAGCGGGAAGGAGAAGACAGAAAGTGGAGCGCTTTTTTCAGATGATTAAGCAGCGTGGGGACTGTGATCCCCGGTTATTTGAGATATTTCAAAACTGTTACTCAGATACATTAAAAAATACGATCAGAAAGATGGAGGATGGAACGTATCACGTAATTACCGGAGATATTCCGGCGATGTGGCTGCGTGATTCGGCGGCGCAGCTGCGTCCTTATATCATACAGGCAAAAGAGGATGAAACAGTCCGGGAAATGATAGCGGGCGTGATCCGGCGCCAGTTTATGTATATCTGTATAGACGGATACGCAAACGCTTTTAATGAAGCGCCGGATGGAGCGTGCTGGGAGAAGGATGATCCCAATCAGAATCCCTGGGTGTGGGAACGCAAATTCGAGGTGGATTCCCTCTGCTATCCGGTACAGCTGGCGTATCTGCTCTGGAAAAATACCGGGTGTACGTCCTGGGCTGACCAGAATTTTTTGCGGGGAGTTCATAATATTTTGCGGATTTTCCGTACAGAGCAGTATCATGAAGAATCATCCGCATACCGGTTCTGCCGCAGGGGCAGCAGGCTGTTCCGGGATACCCTGTCCAGAGATGGGCTGGGGGCGGCGGTAAAGTCCGGTACCGGTCTGATCTGGTCCGGGTTCCGGCCAAGCGACGACGCATGCACCTATGGCTATCTGATCCCGTCCAATATGTTTGTCGTAGTCATTATGAAATATCTGGAAGAGCTGGCCGCAGTATTTTTTCCGGATTCCGGCATCGGTGGGGAAGCGGCCCTGCTTGGAAAACAGGTGCGGAAAGCAATAGAACGGGAAGGCAGGACGTATACAGAAGAGGCTGGTATGATCTATGCGTACGAAGTGGATGGTTACGGAATGTATGAACTGATGGACGACGCAAATGTACCGTCGCTGTTGTCCATGGATTACCTGGGCTATCCGGCGGACCGGGAGACAGCGGAAAATACAAGGCGTTATATACTAAGCGATGCCAATCCCTTCTATTATAGAGGGGTAAAAGCGGCGGGCGTGGGAAGCTCCCATACCCGCAGCGGATTTATCTGGCATATCGCACTGGCGGTACAGGGACTGACCTGTGGCGGCAGGGAGGAAAAACTGGAGATTCTGAACCGGATGGCTTCCACGACCGGAGGGACAGGTCTGATGCATGAAGGATTTTTCTGTGAAGATGATGCCAGGTACACCAGAAAATGGTTTTCCTGGGCGAATGCGATGTATGCGGAGCTGTTTCTGGATTATCTGGGATACAGGCTTATAAAATAACGCCGGTATATGCCGGCGGGCGGATGACGCAGAAGCTGTACCCGGACTGTACACAAACAGATCCGGGCGGGCATAGAATTTGTACACTAAACATAGAAAAACGAAAATTGTATCCGGCATCACAATGGAGTATTATAATCACATAAAATGTGCCATGGCAGTTATGCAGGCGGAACTGTATGTAAAGCCCCGGTACAGCCACTGGACGGACTGTTTCGTCCGGACATGGCAGCCTGATTTATTCTAAAAAAGAGAGGAAAAGATCAATGTTCCATACAGACAAAAAATTAGACAAAAGAATCACAGAAGTAAAAAAGTACAGATACCGGAACGTAACCCCGATTCGTGAATTTGCGGTAGCCGAAGACGAGCAGGGACTGGTAAATCCTCCGGTACCGGCTGTCAGTGACAGCTGGGATACATTAAAAACGGGAGACCGCTGGAGCGGCCGTGACCGTTATCTGTGGATGCAGCAGCAGGTACATATCCCCAAGGAGTGGGAAGGACAGCGGGTGACAGGAATATTCGATTTTGGTAAAACCGGGGCCGGCAACAATTCAGGTTTTGAAGCCATGTGCTATCTGAATGGTAAGCCGTATCAGGGAGTAGACGCCAATCATATGGAAGTGTTTTTTCCTCAGGAACTGTATGGGACTACTTTCCAGCTTACTTTCCGTCTCTGGTCCGGGCTGGAAGGCGGCGGAAAGCCAAAAGTGCAGGAGCATAAAATAAAACGGGCGGATCTGGCGTGTCTGGATGAGAAGACGGATGATTTTTATTACCTCGGTTCCCTGGCGCTGGAAACAGTACAGCAGCTGGAAGAAGGCAATCCTGTGAAATATGATCTGAGAAATGCGCTGGACAGGGCCTGTCACTGCATCGACTGGTCATATCCGGGCAGCGATACATTTTATGAGACGGTACATCAGGCTGACGATTTATTAAATGAAAAAATCGAAGCCATGGATAAACAGTCCCTGGTGAATGTACACTGTGTCGGTCATACCCATATTGATATGGCCTGGCTGTGGAGGTTAAAACATACCCATGAGAAAGCTTCCCGTTCTTTTTCCACAGTTTTGCGTATGATGGAACTGTTTCCGGAGTATATATTTTTACAGACCCAGCCTCAGCTGTATGAATACATCAAAGAAGATTTTCCGGAAATATATGCCGAAATTAAAAAACGGGCCGCAGAAGGACGCTGGGAGACAGACGGCGGTATGTGGGTGGAAGCGGACTGCAACCTGACCAGCGGGGAATCTTTAACACGCCAGATACTGCTGGGCAGCCGTTTTCTGAAAGAAGAGTTTGGAAAAGATGTGGAATACCTGTGGCTTCCGGACGTATTCGGCTATTCCTGGGCGCTGCCGCAGATTCTGAAAAAATCCGGCATAGATGTATTTATGACCACTAAAATAAGCTGGAACCAGTATAACCGGATGCCTCATGATACATTCCGCTGGAAAGGAATTGACGGAACAGAGATTCTGACCCATTTTATTACAACGCCGGAACCGTGGAATGAGCCGGGTTCCTGGTTTTATACATATAACGGCCTGTTAACGGCCAAAACCGTAAAAGGGGTGTGGGAGTCCTATACAGAAAAAGAAGTAAACAAAGACCTTCTGATTTCCTACGGCTATGGAGACGGGGGCGGAGGGGTTAACCGTGACCTTCTGGAAGCGAGACGCAGGCTGGATAAAATACCGGGCCTGCCAAATGTGAAAACCTCCACTGCCGGGGAGTATTTCCGGAAGCTGAAACAGACCGTAAAGGATACCGGACAGTTTGTACATACCTGGGATGGGGAACTGTATCTGGAATATCACCGGGGAACTTACACCAGCCAGGGATACAATAAGCGCATGAACCGGAAAATGGAACTGCTTTACCGCAGGGCAGAATGGATGACCGCCATGCAGGCAGTACGGGACAATAATCTGGCCGGTGCGAAACAGGAAGAACTGACCAGGGGCTGGAAAATGATTCTGACTAACCAGTTCCATGATATTATTCCGGGATCTTCCATTCATGAAGTGTACGAAGATTCCCGCAGGGATTATGAAGTGGTCCGCCAGATCGGGGAAGAAACAATTGCGGACTTTAAGGAGCGTTCGCTGACGGAGCGTGAAGGAAGTTATACAGTATACAACGCTTCCGGATGGACAATGGACGGCATAGCCCTGGTACGGGGAATCAGAGGGGGTAATGAGACAGGCGTCTTTACCGATGAAGCAGGCAGCACACTGTTATCCCAGCAGGCGGACGGCGTATATTATGTACAGGTAAAGGATCTGCCGCCAATGGGACATCAGACCATTTATTTCAGTCCGGGGAGAGAACAGCAGGAAAGCAGCGCATTTACTGTAAATGGCAAAAATATTGAGACGCCGTTTTATTCTATTTGTCTAAATGATTATGGACAGATTACCAGACTTTATGACAAACAGGCGTCCAGGGAAGTACTGGCGTCCGGGGAACGGGGTAATGTACTTCAGGTATTTGAAGACAAACCGCTTGGTTTTGACGCCTGGGATATTGATATTTTCTATCAGCAGAAAATGAGGGAAGTCACAGATCTGACTGTATTTGAAGTCACGCAGTGCGGACCAGTATGTCTGGAAGTACATATGGAATGGAAATATATGCAGACATTTATTTCCCAGGATATGGTGCTCTATAGTGTGAACCCGAGGATTGATTTTAAAACGGATGTGGATTTCCACGAGCGCCAGCAGCTGATCAAAGCGGCGTTTACCGTGGATATAAGATCTACCTTTGCTACTTATGATATCCAGTACGGCAATGTCTGCCGTCCAAATCACTGGAATACGAGCTGGGATCTGGCCCGGTTTGAGTCAGTAGGCCACCGCTTTGCGGATCTCTCAGAAAGAGGGTATGGGGTAGCGCTGTTAAATGACTGCAAATATGGATATGATATTAAGGACAATGTTATGCGTATTTCGCTGCTGCGTTCCGGACTGGAACCGGATTATCTGCAGGATATGGGCAGACACCGGTTTACCTATGCGCTGCTTCCGCACAAAGGGGATTTTGTGGAAGGCCATGTGGCGGAGTCCGCACATGCGCTGAATAATCCGCTGGATGTCTTTGAAGGTGTGGAACATGTCCCTTGTGGCAGCTTCTTTACCCTGGGAAATGATCAGGTGGAAGTGGATGCGGTAAAAAAATCAGAGGATGGGAAATATCTGGTAATACGGTTCCACGAGTTTGCCGGGGCAAGACAACAGGTGGAAGTAAAACCTTCTTTCACTTATCGTGTATGGGCAGAGAGCGATCTGATGGAACGGCCGGTTTCTGATTTTGCGGCCGGAAATATAGTATTGGAGCTGCATCCATATGAAATCAAAACACTTTTATTTGCGTTTTAAACAGCCGCTTTATGTTAAGATGTTCTGCACTTATTCAGCGATCATTATCTGCATTGTAACGGTCCTGACTTTATATTTTATTTCAGATTCGAAAAAACGGCTCCTGGAGTCTAACAGGGAGCTGGTGGAACGGACTGGCAGACAGGCGCTGGACTATATTGAAGAAACAGGGAGGGCGGCGGATTATATCTACAGGGATCTGTACCGCTCATCCCTGGAACTGAATGATCTGCTGGAATATCTGCGGCGGGAACCGGAAGAATATGTGGAATATTCCCTGCAGCAGTATAGCGCTTCGGCGGATCTGGTATACAAAGGGATCTTTCTTTTTTTCAATGAAGCTTTTGAAGCATACCGGCAGCTGGAAAAAATTGAAGTAATCAGTTACCAGACATCCCGGCTGACAGAGTATTATCCGGAAAAAATGGTTTATCCCGGGAAAGATGGCAGGCCAAGGATGAAACAGATCCAGAACAACCATTATAGTAAAAGAGGGAAACTGGTTTATCTGAAAGAAATCCGGCATCCGGATACGATGCGGCCGGTGGGCTGCATCCTGTTTGAGTTCGAGGCGGCGGATACATTTGAAAGTATCCGTGATGACAGTCCGTATACCCATATGGCAGTCATATCCGGGGAAGATGAGGTGATCTTTCAAAGGCCGAAAGGAGAAGACTACCGCAGGCTGATCCGGCAGGACCAGTATATTGTCTCAACAGAATCGGTAAGAGGATTCCAGGTCCATACATTTATGGAGGAGCGGCAGGCGTCCCGGATGTCTGCGTCAAGAATGATGCTGTTTCTGACAGTGGGAGTAGTGGTGAGTGCGGCGGGTATGTTAAATATCCAGCTGTATGTAAAACGTCTGACCAGACGGGTGGAGCAGATTCTGGAAGCCATGAATCAGGTTACAACTGGTGATTTCCGGGTCAGGCTTACGGCTGGCAGCAAAAAGGATGAGCTGGATATGATTGCGGAAAATTTTAATGATATGTGTGGGAAACTGGAAACGTACATTACCAAAAGTTATCTGGAGGAAATCGAGCGGAAAAATGCCTGGATGCAGGCGCTCCAGAGCCAGATTAACCCGCACTTTCTGTACAATACGCTGGAGGCCATCCGGATGAAAGCCATCTGTAACGGAGACCGGGAAGTTGGAAAAATGCTTTACAGCATGGTGGTGCTCTTTCGCAGCCAGCTGAAAGAAGCGGATATCATTACCCTGGGTCAGGAACTGGATTACTGTAAGCAGTATATGGAGCTGTTTGAGTACCGTTATCAGAATAGTTTTCACTCCAGTGTAGAATGTCCGGCGGAACTGTTATCCATGCCTGTCATAAAGTTTGTGCTCCAGCCTGTGATCGAAAACTATTTTATCCATGGCATTCAGCGGGACCGGCAGGATAATCTGGTCCGGGTTGTGGCGCGGCGCAGAGATGATACGCTGTTTCTGTATGTACAGGACAATGGCTGTGGCATGGACGCCGCACTTCTGGAAGAAAAAAACAGCCAGCTTAAGGAAAACTGTATTCCAAAAAATAATACAGGATCTATAGGTATCGAGAATGTAAACAGAAGGATTAAGGCGGCATACGGGGATAATTACGGCGTATCCATCGAAGAGGCACAGCCCTGCGGGCTGCGGGTAATTCTCAGGCTGAAGGCCGGGCAGCCGTCTTCACGGGACGTTCGTACTGACGACGGGAATATCCGGTCTGCGGAAAACGTATCAGACGTTGTGGCGGAAGAAGGAGGAATTGAATGAAAAAAGTCATGCTGGCTGAGGATGAAGAATTTATCCTGCAGGGAATCCGGTGCATCATCGACTGGGAAGAAATCTCGATGAAAGTAGTTTCCATGGCCCGCAACGGGCGGGAGGCGCTGGAAATGTTCCAAAAAGAGCCGGTGGATATCCTGGTGACGGATGTGGAAATGCCGCAGATGAACGGTCTGGATTTAATTAAAGAAATACGCAGAATCCAGCCCAAGACCAGATGCATTATTTTATCCGGATACGACGAGTTTGAGTATGCCCGCAGCGCACTCCGGCTGGATGTGGAGGAATATATTTTAAAGCCGGTAAACGAGGATCAGCTCAGACAGGCGCTGGTACGTGCGGCAGAGCATCTGGATGAGATAGACAGGAAAAAAATCGGGAGTATGGAAGATAAAATCGGCTGGCATAAATTTCTGAATGGAAAACTGGACGGAAATGAAATGGCGGAATTTTATCAGGTACTTCCTGTGATTGGCAGGGATGAACAGGTCTGCGGCGCAATTATGAAAATAGATACTAAAAGTCTGGAGAATAATGAAGGCATTCAGGTGATCCTGATGGAAACACAAAAACTGACCGGAAAAGTAAAAACGATTTACCTGTCGCCGGATACATTATTCCTGTTGTTATATTCCAGTGAAGAAACAATTGCCCGTCAGGCGGCTGAAATATTTGGCGGACTGCAGTATCATCTGGAAAGCAGGTATGGAATCATGACTTTTTTACCATATCAGCGCCCATAAGGGAATATGAAAAATTGCCGGAATGCTACAAAACTGCTTCCAGGCTGCAAAAATACCGGATTCTGGAAGGATATGGCAGCTGCATTGATGAAAACTATATTAAAGACAGGGCTACGCAGGATGTAGTGATTGATGAGACACAGCTGCGGAAAATGATTCTGAAAAAAGACCGGGATGGGGCGCTGCACTATATTGAGGATCTGTTTATTAACAATCTGCGATCGGAAGTCAGCGTGGATGTTTTGTACCAGCTGGCGTTAAAACTGGCAATTCTCTTACAGGATATTAAGAGGGAATATAAGCTGGGGCAGCCCGGAAATATGCAGGATTTCTCGGAGATGATAGAACAGATTTATAAAGCGGATGATATTATGGGTCTGAAATCTATTTTCATATCAGAGATTGCGGAAATAATAACATACCTTCATACAGAGGATTCGCAGTATACGCCGGTAGTCAAACAGATTATGGCGGAAGTGCAGAAAAATTACAGGGAAGATATGAATTTAAAAATATTGTCTTATAAATACCATATGAATGCCTCTTACCTGGGACAGATTTTTCAAAAAGAAGTGGGGTGTTCTTTTACGCAATATCTGAGCAACACGAAAAACCGGATAGCCAAAGATCTGATTTTAAACACGAATATGAAGATCAATGATATTGCCAGAGAAGTGGGATATCCGGATACGAGTTATTTTTACCGGAAGTTCAAGCAGTGCTATGGAGTATCTCCGGCGTCACTGCGTACAGTTAAAAAGTACTGATACAGATAAAGTACCCCTGGAGATGGATGGTCCCACATTTTGTGGATAAGCAGGAAACTGCGCCGTAATGATCCGCAATAGTTTCTGTCTTTTCCGGCAGTATCTGTCATAAAACGGTTACACAGGCTCTCACGTACCTGATTTATGAAAATACTCCTGAAAAATGCTGTGAATGATTTGCGCACTGTTCCGGACAGTTACTGCCAGAACACACATGGTCAGGTGTGTACCGGAATAAGGGAGGATATGGTTTGGGACTTCGAAAAAAGTGTGTCGTATTAACTGCCGGTTTTTTTCGGTATTCGTTCTTGCCATCGGTATTCTGGCAGGGTGTATGGACCAGACAGAGAAAAAGAAGGAAGGGGGGGAGGATATCGTACAGCTGGTCTGGTACCAGGTAGGAGAAACACAGAAAGACGACGGGATTGTGTTTGAGGAAGTGAATCGTTATATCCGGGATAAGATCCGGGTGCAGCTGGATGTGGAAAAAGTAAGCTGGAGCGATTATAACCAGAAGATGCAGGTGCTGATACAGACAGGAGATAACTGGGATCTGTGTTTTACATCTTCCTGGGCCAATGATTATCTGCAGAATGCGCAGAAAGGAATCTTTCTGGAACTGGACGGACTGCTGCAGGCGCAGGGCAGGCAGATGTATGGGCGTATGGACAGCCGTTTCTGGGAAGCGGCAAAAGTAGGAGGGAAAATATACGGGGTGCCCAGTGAAAAAGAAATTGGCAATTGTCCGGTATGGGTATTTACCAAAGAACTGGTGGATAAATACCAGGTTCCTTACGAAGAGATTCATACACTGGAAGATCTGGAACCCTGGCTGGCTCTGATACGGATGAAAGAGCCGGACGTGGTGCCGCTGTATCTGACGAAAGATTATACGGCGCCTACCTATATGGATAAGATTCTCGATCCGGTAGGGATTGAGTATGGGGACGCCTCCCTGACGGTGAAAAATGTGTTCGAAACAGAACAAATGCAGTCCGTGCTGGCTACAACACGCAAATATTATCTGGCAGGATTTATTAATAAAGATGCCCCGATTGCTTCTGATGATAAATCAGTCCGGCGTTTTGTCACAAAGGGCGACGGGCAGCCTTATGCGGAACTGATCTGGAGCAGGGATCTGGGATATGAAGTGGTGGTATCTCCGATTATGGACCCGATTATTACCAATGCCTCCGCACGGGGGGCCATGACTGCCATTAATAAAGACTGTAAGTATCCGGAAAAGGCCATGGAACTGCTTAATCTGATCCAGACGGATGAATATTTGAGGAATCTGCTGAATTATGGAATCGAGGGGATGCACTGGGAAAAAATAAAACCGGATGCGGAAGAACTGGAAGCGGTAAAGGGAAAGGAGTATGTTTACACGCATAAGATACGGCTGAACGAAACAACCAGCAGAAATTATTCGGTGCCTTACTGGGTGCAGGGCGGACTGTTTAATACTTATGTACTGGAAAACGAGCCGCTGGATAAATGGGCGGTGGTGAAAGCTTTTAATGACGCTTCGGAAGAGACGCCGTCGTTTGGGTTTGATTTCCGGCTGGATGAAGTAAGTACACAGGCCTCAGCGTTTCGCAGTGTACTGGATGAATTTGGAAAGGCTCTGTATACAGGAAGTGTGGAGCCGGAGCAGTATCTGCCCCGGCTGCTGGATAAACTGGAGGCAGCAGGGATTGACGACGTCATCAGGGAGATGCAGCGTCAGATTTACAGATGGAAGGAACAATAAATGCCACTTCAAAAGGGGCGTCCGGATGTTCTGTCCGGAACAACAGCTGCAGCGCCAGACGTTTCCCCAGTAAGCCAGTAGGAACGTCTGCGGTTATAATATGTCCTGCTACGTTAGTATATTCACTGGTGTTGTCAAAACCTGTCAGTGTGACCGGGTGGTTCTGACATGCGGGATGACCGTCCCTGTATTGTCTGACAAAATGAGCCACATAGTCGCTGACGCATACAAATGCGTCCGGCCATACTGAAAGATGATCGAAAAATTCGTTTAGTTCCTGTTCATAAGAAAAGATACCGATACTGCGGGTCAGGCAGTACTCCGGCTGGATGGCCAGTCCGTATCTGTCCATGCAGGCGCAATAGCCTCTGTAACGTTCCAGATTGGTCTGGGCATAATTGATATCACCAAGAAAGCCGATATTTTTGTGCCCGTCACGAATCAGGAATTCTGTAATTTTATAAACCGTATGGAAACCTTCTATTAAGATCAGGTCTCCGGTGAGCTTTTGTTTATATATAGAAGGAACTGTATCAAGAAAGACTTTCGGAAGGGAAAGTCTGCTTAGTGTACCCAGAATTTCGGGATCATATACATTCAGCACAATGATACCGTCCACACTGCCGGTTGTCAGCACAGAAGGCAGTGAAAAAGATTTTGTGAACACGGAAGGCACATAAGTGTAAAGCAGGTTAATCTGCCAGGCGGAAAGCTCCTGTGCCATACGGTGGATAATACTTGTCCAGAATACGGCTGATTCCGGCCGTGAGACGATCAGCGACACAGTTCTGGTGCGCTGGACATCCGGCTGCCGGGGATCCGGCTGGTAAGGGACTTTTGCGTATCCCAGTTCCCTGGCTTTTTCCAGAATGAGTTTCTGCAGGGAGTCCGATACACCGGACTGGTTATTGAAAGCTTTGCTGACAGTGACTCTGGATATATGAAGCGCATCTGCGATATCCTGCATCGTAACTTTTTCCATGGCTGCTCCTAATCTGCATCCCGGGCAGAATCCGGGCTGCGTGGTAATCTGTTTTTTAATATAGCACAGAGAAAAGAAAAAAACAATCATATTAGAAAGTGTCTGAATAGAAAGTGTCTGAAAAATCATTCCCCTGGTCTGTACTCCACATGCTGTACTCTGGCGAATGATACAGGATGATACATGGTTATCCGCTGTTTTTATATATTAGCAGCAGGAACATAACCGCATACGCCGGACGCCTTTTTCCGGCGTCCGGGAGATATACAGCCATTTGCCGGTTTATCCAGTGTGTGTAATAACAGATAACCATGCATTACATGTATTGTTTTTCGTAATCCAAAACGTATCCGGGAAATTTTCCTGGTATCTGTATGCTGTATGCGTTTCTGATGGAGCGAATGTAAATCTTTTGTAAATCCCGTTTCGCTACATGAAATTAATATATGTAAACAATAGAATCGGCATATTCACCAGAAATTTAGGAAAAATTTACACATTATTCACTAAAATTTAAACATATTTTACAAAGTTCATAAATATAATTGACAAATATAAACAATAATGTTAACATAGCATTAACAAATATAAACAAGGAGGTAAAATATGGATGAGTGGTAAAACGATGCTTAACAAAGGGGCGAAGGTAAAAGCTCCGAAAAAGCGGTGGTCCAAAGACGACACAGAACTGTTTCTGTTGTCACTGCCTACGCTGCTGTGGTACATCATTTTTGCGTACCCGCCAATGTTTGGTATTATTATCGCATTTAAGGTGTACAGACTGGCTCCGGGCGGACACAGCTTTATCTACAACCTGCTCCACAGCGAATGGGCAGGGTTTGGCAATTTCAGTTACTTCTTCACATCCAACGCATTTGCCATGCTGCTGAGAAATACGATACTTTACAATGTTGTGTTTATCATTATCAGCGCCAGCGTCGCGGTGGGAGGCGCTCTCATGCTAAGCAACATGCGCAACAAAGGCGGTTCCAAAGTGTACCAGACAATGATGTTCCTCCCTTACTTTATGTCCTGGGTTGTAGTCAGCTATTTTGTATATGCGCTGCTGACACCAGAGAGGGGCTATCTGAATGGAATTATCACTGCCCTGGGCGGAGATCCTGTGATGTGGTACCAGGAGAGTAAGTACTGGCCGTTTATTCTCGTATTTCTGAATACCTGGAAAGGTATGGGATATGGTATGGTGCTCTATCTGGCCAGTATTACAGGCATTGACCCGTCGCTTTACGAAGCGGCAGTCATGGATGGCGCCACGGAGATGCAGCAGGCCCGTTACATAACCCTGCCGGCCATCAAACCAGTATTTATTATGATGCTGATCCTGGACTGCGGTAAAATCTTCAACTCAGATTTTGGTCTGTTCTTCCAGACAACCGGAGGACTTCCGCAGTCGCTGTATTCGACAGCATCAACCTTTGACACATATATTTACCAGGCGTTGCGTTCCAATGCTCCGATCGGACAGACAGCGGCCGCATCTTTCTTCCAGGCAATCTGCAGCTGCGCAATGATCCTGTTCGCAAACTGGGTTGTCAGCAAGATTGATAATGAAAACCGGATTATATAGCAGGAGGTGGTTCAGGTGAGAAAAAAGCAAAAAGAAGCAGACAGCATGTCAAAAATTAACCAGATTAAGCCGGCTACGAACGTGGTATTCAATATTGTTTTTCTGGTGCTGGGTCTGATGTGTATTTTTCCGCTGCTGTTCGTGTTTTCCATATCGATCACCAGTGAAGCATCGCTTAGAACGAATGGATATCAGATTATTCCGCAGGAGCTGTCCGCAGCGGCTTACGAGTTTTTATGGAATGAGCGTGGAATGATTTTACGGGCGGCATTCATGTCTGTATTTGTAACTGTTTTAGGTACGATTATTACTGTTGCGCTGGTAACAACCATGGGATATGTGGTTTCACGAAACAGTTTCAAACTGAAAAAAATATATACATGGATTATCTTTGTGCCAATGGTATTTAACGGCGGTATGCTTTCCAGTTATGTAGTGGTTAACAATATTCTGGGACTGCGCAACACAATCTGGGCGCTGATTCTGCCGCTGGCATGTTCGTCCTTTAGTGTTACGATCTGCCGGACGTTTTTCAGGACGACAGTGCCGGATTCCATTGTAGAATCCGCCAAGATCGACGGAGCCGGACAGTTCAGAATCTGGTCTCAGATCGTACTGCCGATTTCCAAACCGGTAATGGCTACCATCGGAATGTTTGCCGCGTTTGGTTACTGGAACGACTGGTTCCAGGCATCCCTGTACATAGATGATAAGAACATGCAGACGCTTCAGTCAATGCTGAACCAGATCCGTGAAAGCATTGAGTATCTGGCAAACAATCCATACGGAGACCTGTCGATGCAGCAGTATAAGCTGTCGATGCCGACAGAAAGTGTGCGTATGGCGATTGCGCTGATTATTATTGTACCGATTGCCTGTTCTTATCCGTTTTTCCAGAAATATTTTATATCCGGTCTGACGATCGGTTCAGTCAAAGAATAAGCGGATACCTTACAAAATAAAAGGAGAGAAAAATATGAAGTTAAAGAAATTACTGGCCGCAGGGCTTGCGGCAATGATGATATGCGGGACACTTGCCGGCTGTGGAAGCAGCGGAAATGGCGGTTCAGGAAGCGGCGGCTCATCCTCTGGCGGAAACGGAGGTTCTTCCAAAGACGCGGACAACGGGGAAATTGTAACCCTCAAATGGGTCACCATTGGCAATGGTATGCCGGATAACTATGATTCCTGGATCAGCAAAGTCAATGAATATGTCGGGGAAAAGATCGGCGTAAACGTGGAAATGGAAGTCATTTCCTGGGGTTCCTGGGATGACCGGAGAAATATCATCATCAGTACCAATGAACCATATGATATTATTTACGGCATTGGCAAGAACTATACGTCAGATATCAATCTGGGAGCTTATTGCGACATTACGGATATGATTGATGAAAATATGCCGGAATTAAATAAGCTGATGAAGGAAGAATGCTGGACAGCTGTAAAAGTAAACGACAGAATCTATGGTGTGCCGACTTACAAAGATATCGGTGTCTCCAATTACGCAGTATGGGATAAAGAGCTGGTGGATGAATACAATCTGGATATTGCTTCCATGACAGAATTAAGTTCTCTGACAGAGACTTTTGAAAAACTGAAAGCTGATAAAAACGATTATCCGGTTTATGTGAAAAATGACGGTATCTATCATATTTTTGACGTATATGACCAGATCGGCAGCGGAACACAGATTATGGGCGTCAGATATGACGACGAAGATGCCAGGGTATGTTTCACACTGGAAGAGCCGGATATTTATTCAGAACTGGAAACCATTCATGAATGGTATAAGAAAGGCATTATTAATCCGGACGCGGCGACGCTCTCAGAAGGCCGTGTGTATAATATGTGGAGAGTTGCCCAGGGATGGGAATCCGCTGGTATCACATCCTGGGGACCTCAGATGGGCAAGGAAGTAGCTGTACAGAAACTGGGCGATACAATTATGTCCAATGAAACAATGCGTGGCTCACTGAATATGATTTCCACAAACAGTAAATATCCGGAAAAATGTCTGCAGTTCCTGGATCTGGTAAATACTGATACAAAACTGCGTGATATGTTCTACTATGGCGAAGAAGGAGTAGATTTCGAATATACGGAAGACAGCAAAGCGCACAAACTGAATCAGGACTGGGAGCTGCCGGGATATACACAGGGATCTTACTTTACAGTAACACAGATAGATACAGATAAGTATGGCCAGTGGGATGAGATTAAAGAGCTGAACGATCAGGCAGTCGTTTCCAGAATGCTTGGTTTTACCTTTGATACTTCATCCGTATATGATAAGCTGGCAAACTGTAGCGAAATCTGGCTGCGTTACCGTAGTGAGGTAATGACCGGCGTGCAGGATCCGGCAAAATGTGTGCCTCAGATCAAAGAAGAGCTGATGAAGGCAGGCTGGCAGGATGTTATGGATGAAGCCCAGAGACAGGTAGATGAATTTGTGGCTAATACAGGTAAATAATAAAAGGGTGTTCCTGTCCGTTCCGGAAGCTTTCCGGACGGACAGCTGACCCCCGTATGCATATAACGGATTCCGGAAGTCTCATACGGGGGAATGTACAGGATGGCTGGGGCTTCGTATGGATGGATCAGGCGTATCCACAGGAGGCTTTCATGCCCTGGTATCCAAAACAGGCGGTGTGCGCTGTTCCGGGATATACAGGGCATCATTTCTATATGGACAGAATTGTCAGATAAAATAGCAGGCAGGAATGAACAATGATAAAAATAATAGGGAAAGATCTGCCGGATATGCCATGGCAGGAACCAGAAGGCGGGGAAAAGCTTCCGGTATGGCGCTATGATAAAAATCCGGTGATAGAGAGATTTGCGACAAAAAATTCAAACAGCATTTTTAATAGTGCGGTGGTGCCCTTTGGAGAAGGGTATGCGGGCGTGTTCCGCTGTGACAGTAAATCCATCAGTATGGATATTTTTGCGGGATTCAGCCGGGACGGCATTCACTGGGATATTTGTGACGAACCTGTTTCATTTGAGGGAGCGGACCCGGAGGTGGCCAGAAGGGATTTCCGTTATGATCCGAGAGTCTGCTTTCTGGAAGACAGGTATTATGTTACCTGGTGCAACGGTTATCACGGGTATCCGACGATTGGCATTGGTTATACGTTTGATTTTCAGACTTTTTACCAGATGGAAAATGTGTTTTTGCCGTTTAACCGTAACGGGGTGCTGTTTCCACGCAAAATAAATGGAAATTATTACATCTTAAGCCGTCCAAGCGATAACGGGCATACGCCGTTTGGAGATATTTTCGTAAGTGAAAGTCCGGATCTGAAATACTGGGGACGTCACCGGTATGTCATGGGGACGATCAAAGGCGATGAATCCGCATGGCAGAGTACAAAGATCGGTCCCGGCAGTGTGCCGGTTGAAACGGACGAAGGCTGGCTGATGATTTACCACGGGGTAATTAATACGTGTAACGGTTTTGTCTACCGGATGGGCTGTGCGCTGCTGGATCTGGAAGAACCGTGGAAAGTACTTAAACGGACCAGGAATTATATTCTGGCGCCTCACGAATTATATGAATGTGTCGGGGACGTGCCAAATGTAGTATTTCCATGTGCGGCGCTTTCTGATGCGGCTACCGGCAGGATCGCCATCTATTATGGATGTGCGGATACGGTTACGGGACTGGCCTTTACGACGGCGGAGCGTCTGATGGAATATATGGAATAAATTGAAAGGTGGCGGACAGTCTGGTAACTGCGTGAAAGACAAAAGAGTCCTGCGCATGTTCCCTGAAACTGTCAGGAAAGGGGTTATATGATCAAAAATAAAAAATTACTGGGCATTCTTCTGGCCGCATCCATGATGTCAGGCCTTACCGCATGCCAGAGCAGTGATACAAAGAAACCGGAGGATACCGGGAATGTGCGGCAGTCCGGTACGGATACGGAGACAGATACGACTGCGCAGGGAGATAAGAAAGAGACGGAGAACGACGGCAATTCTTCCGGTTATTCTGTTACAGAGGAAAACGCTGTTCCGGAAATAACCATGGCACGGCAGCCGGAATCTTCTTACTGGTTCCCGGCCCAGCTGCTGGAATGGGAAGCGGAAAAAGATGAGGATCTGATTTTTAATAAAAGTACCATTCCGCTGGCGGAACGGGTGGCGAAAGAAGAGCTGGATACAGTAAATGAAACGCAGAATAAAGATACTAAAGTAATGTCAGTATCTATTATGAACAGCAGTACAAGCGGAAATGCGCCCCGTGGATTAAATAAAGCAGGCGCAAATACATTTTCCTATTGGCAATACGTGGATATCATGGTATATTGGGGAGGATCCTCAGGGGAAGGACTGATTGTGGCTCCGTCTCCGGACGTGGTGGACGCAGGACATAAAAATGGCGTCAAAGTTACAGGTACTGTATTTATGCCTATGACAGCCCACGGTGGAAAAACGGAATGGCTGGATGATCTTCTGAAGAAAGAAGATGACGGAAGCTATCCGGTGGTGGATAAACTGATCGAGGTGGCTCAGACTTACGGGTTTGACGGCTGGTTTATCAATCAGGAGACAGAAGGCACGGATGAAGAGCCGCTGACCGGGGATCATGCGGCACGGATGCAGGAGTTTCTTGCCTATTATAAAGAAAAAGCCGCAGACCTGGAACTGATTTATTATGATTCCATGACAGTGGATGGGGAAATGGACTGGCAGAACGCACTGACGAATAAAAATCTGGCTTATATCAAAGGAGCAGATGGCAAAGATGCGGCGGACGCCATGTTTTTAAATTTCTGGTGGACAGAAGACAAACTGGCGCCGGATGAACTACTGAAATCATCTGCGAAACTGGCAGGAAAAGAAAAAATTGATCCTTATGATCTTTATGCGGGTGTGGATGTCCAGAGCAACGGATATGATACGCCGATAAAATGGGATCTGTTTGAGAATCCTAAAGGAGGCACTTATACGTCGCTGGGACTTTACTGTCCAAGCTGGGCGTATTATTCCGCAGGTACGATGCAGGATTACTGGAAACAGGAGAACAAACTGTGGGTGAATGCGGCGGGAGATCCTTCCAGTGCCATTACGGAAGCGGAAAACACCCAGTGGAAAGGCATATCCACTTATGTGACGGAACGTACCGCAATTACCGGACTTCCGTTTGTGACTAATTTTTCAGTGGGAAATGGCTACGGATTCTATAAAGAAGGAGAACAGATCAGCCTTCTGGACTGGAACAACCGCAGTATTTCTGATATTATGCCAACTTACCGTTACATTATCAATAACGGGGAAGGCAACAGCCTGGCGGCGGATCTGGATGTGGGAGACGCCTGGTATGGCGGCAACAGCCTGATTTTGCGTGGAGACATGAAAAAGGATACAGAGTCCGTAATCAAACTGTACAGCGCCGCACTGCCGGTGGCGGACAATATGATATATACAACCACTGCCAGGGCAAAAGGCGCCGGAGTAGCGCTGGATGCGGTGCTCACACTGGATGACGGATCAGAAGAGATTCTGGAAGGTGATCAGAAAGTCGGGGAAGACTGGACAACCGTATCCTATGATATCTCCGGGCTTTCCGGCAAAACAATTAAGACCATTTCTTACCGGATGAAATCAGATGCGGATGTACAGGGTCTGCAGCTGCGTTTTGGAAATATTACGATGGCGGAAGAAGGAACAGAAGAGACAGCCTCTGTAAGCAATGTACAGGTACTGGACAGTGAATTTGATGAAGATGCCATGTACGCAGGCGTGCGGCTTTCCTGGGAATCAGATACCCCGACCGATTACTATGAGGTATACCGGATCAACCAGGATGGAAGCAAATCCCTTCTGGGCGTTACGAATACAGATAACTTTTACATTAATACACTGCCACGTACCGATGAGACAAACAAATCTGTCTTTGAAGTCGTGCCGGTGAATGCGCTGCTGGAAGAAGGCGCCAGTGCGCAGGTGACGATGGACTGGCCGGATAACAGTCTTCCAAAAGCTGCGTTTACAGCGGATGTGACGCTGGCCGCTCCCGGAGAAAAAATTACATTCCAGAGTCTGTGCTCGCCAAATACAGAAACGGTGACCTGGACACTGCAGGGTTCTGATAATGAAAGCCAGCAGGGCGAAAGTGTCACGGCTGTTTATGAGAAAGAGGGCGTATATCCGGTTTCTATTAAAGCGGAGAATGAGTCTGGCACCAATGAGGCATCCAATGAAGCGTTTATCGTTATTTCGAAAAAAGCTTCCAAAGGACTGAAACTGCTTTCCAAAGGAGCGGATACAGAAGCGGATACGTTCGTAAATGAAAATGAAGCTCCACAGTTTGCGGTGGACGGGGATATTTCAAAGAAATGGTGTGCGACAGGCAGTGCGCCTCATGAGATTACCATTGATCTTGGCTCTGTTAATACAGTCAGCGCCCTGGACGTTTCCCATGCTGAAGCCGGCGGTGAAAGTGCGGATATGAATACAAAGTCCTATGCGATTTACACCAGTGAAGATGGCACCGGATTTGAGGAAGTAAGAAGTGTGACCAAGAATACGGCAGGCACTACCCATGATGCGTTTGCTCCGGTAAAAGCACGGTTTGTGAAGCTGGTAATCAACAAGCCGACGCAGGGAAATGACAGTGCGGCCCGTATTTATGAAATTGAAGTGTATGGATTAAAAGGCGCCATTGACTGAGTGGCCGGATATATCAATCAGATTTCCTGTCAGGGGGGGGGAATGGAAAGGTATGATACCAGAACTGTGCGGGAAATGAATAGATAAGGAGCAGATTCAGATGTCAGAGAAAAAAGACAGAGTGATCCTGGGGATTGATCTGGGAGGCACAGGGATTAAAATAGGAATCGTGGACCAGACGTACCAGATAATTGCGCGGACGTCCATACCAACCAATGCCAAAAGGCCATATGAACAGATAATTGCGGATATGGGAAATGAGGCAGTAGCGCTTCTGACAAAAAACGGCTACCAGTTAAAAGATTGTATCGGGGCAGGGGTAGGAAGCCCCGGTACAATAGACAGCTGCAGCGGGACCGTGCTGTATTCCAATAATATCCGCTGGGATAATGTTCCACTGGCAAAGGAGCTGTATAAATATCTCTACGTTCCGGTCTATGTCAATAACGACGCCAACTGTGCGGCTCTGGGAGAAGTGCTCGCCGGAGCTGCGAAGGGCTGTAAAAATGCGGCTTTTCTGACACTGGGTACTGGTGTGGGCGGCGGAATTGTCATTGACGGAAAGATTTTTGAGGGCGGACATCCGGGAGGCGTGGAGCCGGGTCATATTAAAAACGGTGAGGAAGGCAGGAAGTGTACCTGCGGAAGGTATGACTGCCTGGAAGCATATGCCTCCGCCACCGCACTGATTCAGGATGCCGGGAAAATGGCGCAGGAGCATCCGGAATCTGTGCTCTGGGAACTGTGCGGCAGGGATCTGGAGCGGATGGACGCCAGAATACCTTTTATGGCGGCGCAGGCTGGAGACCAGTGGGGCAGCACACTGATTGAAAATTATATCCGGCATTTAGCAGACGGGGTCACGGATATCGCAAATATTTTCAAACCGGATATTATCGTGCTGGGCGGCGGTGTCTGTGCCCAGGGAGAAAACCTTACCAGACCATTGAACGAATATCTGCGGAAAAACTGTTTTGGGGCGGATGTGTCCTATGTTCCGAAGGTAGTGACAGCCACAAATGGCAATGATGCGGGCATGATCGGTGCGGCAGGACTGGTAATGACAGCGCAGGCGGCAGATACAGGCAGCCGGGAATACTGTTGCGGCGGGGAAGCATCCTGCCAGGCGCCTGCTTCTGGCAGGAAGTCTGGAAACGGATGTCTGCCGGTACAGGAACTTTTATTTCTGGATCCTGTCTGTACGGAAAATATCTGGGGTGGCAGCCGGCTGAAAGAAGAATACCACTATCCGCAGGCGGGAGATCATACCGGTGAATGCTGGGGGATTTCCGCTCATCCAAACGGGGATGGTACGATCAGAAACGGAAC
Organism: uncultured Eubacterium sp.; assembly: GCA_947642745.1. GTDB lineage: Bacteria > Bacillota > Clostridia > Lachnospirales > Lachnospiraceae > Eubacterium_J. Next base: position 41,061 of record CANRTU010000017.1, on the reverse strand, counting down.
GCTGGCCGGCAAAAAACTGTCCAGTGTATGGAAAGATTATCCGGGGCTTTTTGGATATCCGCAGACGGACCGTTTTCCGCTGATGGTAAAGATTATAGACGCAAAGGAAGATCTGAGCATTCAGGTACACCCGGATGATGAATATGCCAGGGTACATGAAAACGGTTCTTATGGAAAAACCGAATGCTGGTATATACTGGACTGTAAAGAACAGGCGTCACTGGTAATCGGACACCATGCTTCTTCAAAGGAAGAACTGGGTGAAATGATTTCCCAGGCCAGGTGGGAAGAGCTGATCCGGGAAATACCAGTGCAAAAAGGTGACTTTATCCAGATTGATCCGGGGACAGTACATGCCATCAAAGGAGGCTGCCTGATCCTGGAGACACAGCAGAGCAGTGATATTACTTATCGTCTGTATGATTATGGCAGACTTAGCAATGGAAAGCCAAGGGAACTGCATCTCCAGCAGGCGTTGGATGTGATTACAGTTCCGGCCCGGGCGGCAGGGGACTGTGTCCGTCATGCGGCCGGTCTGCCGGAAAATCAGGTGAACCAGCTGTATCAGTGCGGCTATTACCAGATTATGCAGCTGGATGTAAAAGGAGAATATGTACTGAAACAGACAGAACCGTATCTGCTGGTGTCAGTACTGGAAGGAAACGGAATGGCGGATCATTATCCGGTTAAAAAGGGCGACCACTTTATTATCCCCTGCGGATATGGGAAACTTCTGATAACAGGAAATATGAAACTGGTTGTTTCTGCGGCGGGTGAATAAAAGACCCGTCCCTATTCCATCTGTAAAGATAGTCCGCCGGCCGGAACACAGGATATGGCAGTGTCTGTCTCATGGAAAAACTGCAGTCTGGCGGTTCCGGCCGGCGGATAAAAGGAATTTGTATAAATTTGTCAGTCTGGAAGATCCGGATAAACACCATATAACCGGGAAACATAAGAGAAAGAATTTTGCTGTCCGTACCGTTTCAGAGTGGCTGATACAGGGGATAGCTGTCTGGGAAAGGAGCAGGATATGGGCGGTAAATTTGGATATGAAAACAGGTTTTTCAGTATTGTTAATAAAATTGCGGATGGTTTTCTGACAGGTCTTTTATGGATACTGTTCAGTCTTCCATTGTTTACGATTGGCACTGCGTCCTGCGCATTATACTATACGATACACAAATCAGTCCGGGGCAGCCGGGGATATATCTGGCAGAGCTTCTGGGGTGCGTTTAAATCCAATTTCAGACAGACGACAAAAATATGGCTGGTTTCATTGGCCATCTTTGCGTTTTTATTTACAGATTATCGTATTATGCGTATTGCCATAGGACAGGGCAGGCCGTTTGAGCTGTTATATTATATTTTTCTCATACTGATGCTGTATGTGGCAGTCTGGTGCGTGTATGTATATGCCTATGCCGCCAGATTTGACAGTGGTATGAAAGACACGATGAAAAACGCTGCGTTTATGGCGCTGATTCATCTGCCATGGTCGCTGCTGATACTGGCCGTGCTGGCAGGGTGTGTACTGCTTATTTATCTCATACCGGCGGTGTTTTTGTTTCTTCCATCAGCAGCATGCTGTCTGTTTGAAATGATACTGGAAAAGATTTTCAGGAAATATATGTCCAGTGAGGACTTGGAGAGAGAAAAAGAGCTGGACAGCACAGACTGGGGCTGATATAGTCTCAGAAGGGCCATTGTATATATGGAATAAAGCAGGGGCCCGGACCGGCGGTTAGTGAATTAGTGAAATGGAAAAGTATTCTGTAAAGAGCTGACGCCGTCTGAAACATAGTTATGGAGAATGGGTGCTGTTATGGGAAAATATGATAAATTAAATGTATTCATCAGTCTGGTGCTCCGGCATAAACCGGAAGCTGCATATATCACACTGGACGAACATGGATGGGCCGGTACAGAAGAGTTACTGGCAGGAATCAACAGAACGGGAAGGTATATTAACCGGGATATGCTGGAAGAGATTGTGGCAGCCGATCGCAAGCAAAGATACCGCTTTAATCAGGATAAATCCAGAATCCGTGCCAGTCAGGGGCATAGTATACCTGTGGATGTGGAATTAAAAGAGCAGGAACCGCCGGAGTTTTTATATCACGGAACAGCGGCCAGATTTATGGACGCAATAAACAAAGAGGGGATAAAACCTATGGGCAGACTGTATGTCCATCTGTCAAAAGATATGGAAACGGCTTTCAGCACAGGCAGGCGTCATGGTAAACCGGTTGTTTTAAAAATACTTAGTGGGGATATGTATAAAGACGGATACAGGTTTTATCTGTCTGAAAATGGCGTATGGCTCACCAAAAACGTTATTGTTGCGTATTTTGTGGAAACGGGTATGTAAACGGGCAAAACAACCGGACAGGTATATAAGTGCTGGAAAACAGGAGGACTTATATGAATACAAAAATTTACGAATACGATACAGAAATCAGGGAAGCATCAGGGAAAGGCGGTGCGTATGTGGCGTTTCCCTATGACGTAAGGGAAGAATTCCACGCAGGGCGTGCAAAAGTGCATGTGACTTTTGACGGGGAGCCCTATGATGGAAGTGTTGTCAATATGGGCGTGAAAAACCCGGACGGTTCCATCTGTTATATAATAGGAATCCGTAAAGATATCCGCACCAGAATCGGAAAACAGCCGGGAGATATGGTGCATGTAGTGGTGAACCAGCGAAACTAAAAGATTCCAGCCCGGATCGTATTCGAAATATCATTCTGACAGATTTTACAGACAGTATAAAACACATATACTATCATACTGGCCTTATAGCGAAAGGAACTGTCAGATAAATGGGAACAAAAATGTATGCATGGCAAAGGCTGTTGCATATATGAATAAAAATATATTATAATCGCAGATGACAATAGCTTTTGCTGATCCTGGAAACTTTTAGGAATTCCGAAGCGGTTTTTAGCTTTCCGAAATTGTCTGATATAATTCAGATTGCAAAAACAGGTTAAATATTAAGCAGCTGGCAGAAACGTATTGTTTATCCGAAGAAAGTATTTAGCGTATCATAAAACCAAATAATCTGTAAATAAAAGAGTGCCATGAATTGTTCATGGCGCATTTTTATTTACAGAAAAATGATAATGTATTATACGTATAATTATATTGTTATAATTAACTTAAAAAGCAGAAGGAATGGAAAATAACATTTTTATGTATGGAGATAAAAATATTCTTTACGATATAACAGGGGGCTGTCTGTTGTATGATTACATGGAGATACGGGAGAGGTACATATGCTTTGACTGTCATGTGGAATGTGGTTCAAATTATTTATTGAATCATATGATTTGCAGTGCTATTATTTAATATATGGATTTCAAAAATATATAAATGCATGATACAGGAGACATCATATACAGGAGACATGATATGGACACACTGGATAACCTGGCTAAATACAAAATCTTTCTTTCCGTGGCTGAATGTAAAAGTATTTCAAAAGCAGCCGCCCAGTTATATATTTCCCAGCCTGCCGTAAGTATTACAATCAGAAAACTGGAGGAAAGCTTAAACACCACACTGTTTATCCGGAAATCAAAAGGCGTTTCGCTTACGGAAAAAGGAAAACTATTATATGACAGCGCAAAACAGGCATTTCATCTGTTAATGGATACAGAACAGATTCTGAAATCATCCAGAAGTACGGGCTATTTACGGATAGCAGTCAGTAATGTATTGTGTAAATATTTTCTGATGCCTTACCTGAAAGAGTTTACGCACCAGTATCCTGATACGGATGTATCAATTACATGTACTTCCTCGTCAGATGCCTGCGCTATGATTGAAAAATGCGTGATAGATTTAGCCCTGGTGGCAAAACCGGACAATTTAGGGAAGTCACAGTACCATTCGCTGGGGATTATCGAATATGTATTTGTCTGTACGCCCGCATATAGAAGTAAGTTCAACTGTACCAACGATGAGATTTTTAATTATGGAAATATTATGCTGCTCAACAAAGATAACGGTTCCCGTACTCATATCAATAACTATTATGCCAGAAATAATATTATGCCGTCACATGTTCTGGAAGTAAATGATATGGATCTGCTGATTGAATTCGCTAAAATGGGCATTGGCATATCCTGTGTCGTCAGGCAGTTTGTGCAGCGGGAATTAGACTCGGCTTCATTGATGGAAATAGAACTTTCCGGGCCGGTTCCGCCACGGGAAATTGGCTTTTTATACAATCAGATCCAGCCGTTGAATCAGAATATTTTAAATTTTATTCATATCAATGCTGGACGGACGGAGATTCAGAAACAGAATGGAACAAAGGAAGGGCGATAAATTATGGATCATTTTGACGAGATCTTAGACTGTATGTTTGGTGTTGCGCAGATTATAAACGAAAAAGGTCCGGCTGCCGTTAATATCGAAAATATTCATATTAATAAAGAATACAGGTGTCTGGTTAAAAGTGGTTTTTCCCATTTGTTAAACGGTACGCAGATAAAAAACATATTATGGAGCGGTGAAATTATTTATTATATTATGAACCATTCAGATATCACACAACATGAAATACAGGAGATACTGCTGATGGAAGAAGTAATGGAGCTGTTTCAGAATGGTCCTGCTGAACAGCTGCAGGAACTGCTTCAACAGTATGGTTCTTATGATTTAACCGTGAAATATGGTGAATGGCTGGAGCGTCTGACTAAATCCCAAAACAGGTAAGAGCCATATACCATTAAAAAAAGATAAACCGGAGTATCCGGAAAATTGAATGGAACATTTTCCTGACATATTTTCATAACGATACATCCCAAAGCAGTGAATGGGAAAACAGGAATAAGAAATAAGAAGAAAATAAGGATAAAAAGTAAGAAACCAGAAGGGAAAGGGTACGATGATTTATATTTTTACTGCCATGTACTGTGAAGCCCGTATGCTGATAGAAGCATATGGACTGAAAAAAATAAAGCAGACCGCCCGTTTCAGTCAGTTTGGCAGTAAGAATCCGGATATACTGCTTACCATCAGCGGTGTGGGGGAGATTGCCGCTGCCGTTTCAGTAGCGGGGGTCTGTACGGAGCATCCGCCGGCGGCGGTGGATTTTCTGGTTAATATCGGAACCTGCGGGGGACCGCCGTCAGCATCCGGCCTGTATGTGGCCTGTAAGCTGACAGAAGAGGCGACAGGAAAAACGTTTTATCCGGACATGCTTTACCGGCATGATCTGAAAGAAGCGCATGTGATTACCTGTATGCGGCCCCGGAGCGGTAAAGAAGCGCCCTGCGGTGGGAAACAGATAACGGAACGAAACAGGCGGACGGACTGGGAAGAGCCAAAAAAGCTGCCGGAAGAAGCGGTACCGGATGTAAGTAAAGACGCAGCCGGACTGTCACGGGAGATAAGACCGGGAGGCGGCGCACAGACAGAAATGACGGCGTCCGGCCTGTATGATATGGAAGCGGCGGCGGTCTGGCAGGCCGGAGCGTCTTTTTTCGGGCCCCATCAGATGATTTTTTTAAAAATTGTTTCCGATCACGGGGTTACAGACAAAGGTCCGCAGATAACAGGTTCACAGATTATGGAACTGATGATGGCGCATCAGAAAGAATACGTGGATTTTATTTCAAGGCTCTGGCAGATTTCCGCTGAGGCACACCAGTGTCAGGGAAATGGAAAACCGCAGGAAGAGGCGCTGGTGCGGCAGGTATGCCGGGATATGCACGCTACGAAAGCCATGGAAGATCTGATCAGGCGGCAGATCCATTATCTGGCGCTGGCCCATGGGGATTATGAGGAAATTATCCGCCGTCTGTACGAAGAGCGTCTGCTTCCGTGCCGGGACAAAAAAGAAGGGAAACGATGTTTTGCGGAATTTAGAAAAAGATTATTTTAATCCGGCCTTTTCACATATTTATGTGGAAGAGCGGATATGGAGGCATCCACGGACTCTGGGCATTCTGGAGAAATTTCCGTCTGCCAGGGTGACCGGTATTCATCATTATAAAGACATATTCTGCCGCGGCGGCCAGAACAGCAGGCTGCAGCGCCAGTCCCCAAAACTGGTGCTGGCAGCGAAAGAAGGGACGCTGCTCTATCCCGGCGCACCGGTGTGCCAGAGTTTTGGCAATGAGCATTTTTATTACGCATCCAGTATGATGAACTGCATTTACGACTGTGAGTACTGCTATTTAAAAGGCATGTATCCTACGGCCAATCTTGTGGTTTTTGTCAATATCGAAGATATATTTGCGAAGACAGCGGATGATCTGGGCAGCCATCCGCTGTATGTCTGCGTGTCTTATGATACGGATCTGCTGGCGATGGAATCCATTGTGGGATATGCCGGCGCCTGGAGCAGTTTTGCCAGTCAGTATCAGAAAGATCTGACAATCGAAATCCGCACAAAATGCGCCAGCCGGAGTTATTTTCAAAACAGGGAACCATTAAAAAATGTCATTTATGCCTTTACATTATCACCAGAGGAAGTCATCCGTGCCTGCGAACATCATACGCCCTCCCTGGCGGAACGGACAGCCTGCGCCGCAGAGGCGCTGCGGCTGGGATTTCCGGTACGGCTGTGCTTTGATCCCATGATATATGTTCCGGGGTGGCAGCGCTGCTATGGGGATATGCTGGAAGAAGTGTTCGGGCAGGTGGACGCAGGGGAGCTGGTGGATGTCAGCGCTGGGTCGTTCCGCATTCCTGCGGATTATCTGAAAGCCATGCGCAGACAGGAGCCGGACTCGGCTGTATCCTGGTTTCCTTATGAAAATGAGCAGGGAGTCTGTCATTACCCAGTGGCGCTGATGGAGCGGATGGAACAGTTTCTGGCGGAAAAGCTGGGAGAAAAATTACCGGAAGAGAAAATATTTTTGTGGGAAAGCCAGAGCGCATGTTCTGACAGACTCTGATATTGTAACGGATTACGCTGATCATGAATAGAAAAGGAACCAGTATGCGGGAAATAGAAAATACATTACAGGAAAATACAGCCGCCATTGTCACCGGCGCTTCTTCTGGTATCGGGCTTGCCATCAGCCGGACGCTGGGACGTCTTGGCTACGAAGTATATGGCATTGGAAGAGATTTTAAGGAGGAACCGCTCTGGCAGCAGCCGGGATATCATCCCATAGTCTGTGATCTGCTGGACGCACAAAAGCGTGACGCCTGTATTCAGGAAATTGCGGCGTCAGGCAGCGTGGGGCTTCTGGTCAACAATGCGGGCGCCGGTTATTACGGGCTGCATGAGGAATTAAATTCCCGGAAAATACAGGAAATGATACGTACGAATCTGGAAGTGCCACTGATTCTTACCAGACAGCTGCTCAGACAGCTGAAGAAAAATAAAGGGGCGGTGATTCATATTGTATCCGTCACGGCAAAACAGTCCAGTCCCCACGGCTGCGCTTACGGCGCATCCAAAGCCGGGCTGGGGGCATTTTCCCAGAGTCTGTTTGATGAGGCACGTAAGTACGGCGTGCGGGTAACGGCTGTTTATCCGGATATGACAAAGACAAATCTCTACCGCAATGCAGATTTCAGGGAAGGAGAGGAAGAAGCCTCCTATCTGCTGCCGGAAGATGTGGCCGGCGCCGTGGAATTTATTCTGGACCAGCGGGAAGGGGTCGTTGTTACTGATATTACGCTACGGCCGCAGATTCACCGGATCAGGAGAAAAAAACATAAAGGTATTTAACGGCTGCGGACAGCTGGCTGTATATATTCCAGGCTGCCTTCCACCGGCTGTTTCCGGGGGAATATACATGTCCGGACACATGCGTCCGGCAGACAGACTCCGGCAGCAAAGCGGAGCGTGGGGCTGATGCAAAGCGGGGCAGAAAGGAAAGGGTTATGACAGATATATGGGAACTTTTTGACCAGAAGACCGCCGGCTGGTTTCAGCAGCGGCTGGGGGAACCGACGCCGGTACAGCGGGAAGCCTGGCCGGCAATCGCCAGCGGGAAGCATGTGCTTGTGTCTGCGCCCACAGGAACCGGCAAGACGCTGTCCGCATTTCTGGTATTTCTGGACCGGCTGAACCGGCAGGCGCAGGCAGGCACGCTGGAGCATAAACTGCATCTGGTATATGTGTCGCCGTTAAAATCACTGGCGGCGGATATCCGTGAAAATCTAAGACGCCCCCTTACGGGTATCGGTGCAGAAGACGCCATAACCCTGGGGATACGTACCGGAGACACGCCGCAGAGTGAGCGGCAGAAGATGGTGCGCAAACCGCCCCATATACTGATTATCACGCCGGAATCCCTGTATCTGATGCTTACGGCAAAGACGGGACAGAATGTACTGGCCACAGCGCAGGCGGTTATTATCGACGAACTTCATGCCCTGATTGATACCAAGCGGGGAGCCCATCTGATGCTTTCCCTGGCACGGCTGGACCAGTTGTGCCACAGGCCGCTGCAGCGTATCGGCCTTTCCGCCACAATTGAACCGCTGGGGATGGCGGCGCAGTATCTGGCGCCGGAACAGGTACAGATTGCGGCGCCTGCCATGCATAAAAAAGTCCGGCTGGAAATTTTAAGCCCTTTTGCGGACGCCGGAAAGGGCAGGCACAAAGATCCGGTCTGGGAAGAACTTGGAAAGCTGGTATTTTCCCACTGTCAGGGCAGCCGCAGTGTGATCGCTTTTGTGGAAGGGAGGCGGTATGCGGAGAAGCTGGCATATTATGTAAATCTCCTGGGCGGAGAGGAATTTGCCAGGGTACATCACGGCAGCCTGTCCAAAGAGCAGCGGCTGGAGACGGAACTGGCCCTGCGGGAAGGACGCCTGCGGCTTTTGTGCGCCACGTCTTCCATGGAGCTTGGCATTGACGTGGGGGAGATTGACCAGGTGCTGCAGGTGGGCTGTCCCCGTACAGTGTCCGGGACGATGCAGCGGCTGGGCCGGGCAGGACATAATCCCGGACGGGTCAGCGTCATGTATCTGTTTCCAAGAACTGCGCCGGAGTGTGTTGCCAGCGCCATGACTGCGGAACTGGCCAGGCAGGGCGGGGTGGAGCACGTGCATCCGCCGTCCGTGTGTCTGGATGTGCTGGCCCAGCATCTGGTGTCCATGGCGGCTTACCGCAGTTATGAACTGGATGAGGTCATGGAACTGTTTCCCAGGGCCTGGCCGTTTAGGAATGTGACCAGGGAAGATGTCAGGGCTGTACTGGGGATGCTGGCCGGGGATTATGAACATGCGCAGGATATTCCGGCCCGTCCCAGAGTGCTGTATGACCGGATTCATGAACGTGTGGAAGGGGACGGTTACAGCCGGATGCTGGCAGTATCCGCAGGCGGTACGATTCCGGACAAGGGACTGTATGCGGTAAAGACGGAACAGGGGGTAAAACTGGGAGAGATCGACGAAGAATTTGTCTATGAGTCCCAGAAAGGAGACCGGTTTATTTTAGGCGCTTTTGCCTGGAAAATACAGCAGATCACAAGGGACACAGTGGTGGTTGCCCAGACACGGACAGAAGGGGCCAGACTTCCTTTCTGGAAAGGGGAAATCCGGGGACGGGACAAACGGACCGGAGAAGCGTTTGGCCGGATGTACCGGATGATGCAGCAGGCTTCGGAGGCGGGAACGCTTAAGGAGACGCTGGCTTCCCTTGGCATGGACGAAGCAGCCACACAGCTCTCCGCCGGATATCTGGAGCGCCAGATCAGGGCAGCCGGCGGCCTGCCGGATGACAGGACACTGATTGTGGAACATTTCAGGGATGCTTCCGGAAACAGCCAGCTGATGGTGCATTCTGTATTTGGCCGCAGGGTCAATGCGCCGCTGGCGATGCTGGCGGCAGATGCGGCAAAGGTGTATACGGGTATGGAGACGGGCCATGTGGAAGAGGAAGACGGGTTTTTGCTGTATACTTACGGCTCCCAGGGGCTGCCGGAAGGCGTGCTGCAGATGATAGATGCGGACCGGTGTATCGGGCGACTGGAAGCCCTGCTGCCGGAAGCGCCATTGTTTCATATTGCTTTCCGTTACAACAGCGGGCGGGCGCTGATGATGGGAGCGAAGAAAAACGGTCGTCTGCCGTTATGGATGCAGCGGTTAAAAAGCGCCCGGATACTGGAGCATGTGGTACGCCACAAAGAGCACCCGCTGATCCGGGAGACCAGACGGGAATGTATGCGGGAGCTGTGGGACGCAGAAGGTATGCGGCAGCTGCTTTATGATATCCGTTCCGGCAGGGTGGCGGTGCGGGAAATTTATACAGATATTCCGTCGCCCATGTCGCTGCCTCTGCAATGGGGCCAGGAAGCCGCAGAGATGTATGATTATACGCCCATGTCCAGAAACGTACACGTGGCAGTGGAGGAAGCGCTGCGTCAGGAAGAGGGACTGCTGCGGCCCGGAGAACCAGAACTGGACCAGGTGCAGCAGCGGCGCAGTATGCCGGAAAATGCCAGCCAGCTCCATACCCTGCTGATGACGGAAGGGGATCTGGCAGCCGGCGAGCTGGATATTCCGGTAAACTGGCTGAGGCAGCTGGCGGATGACGGACGGGTACTCTATCTGGAGGAACAGGGACTATGGATTGCGGCCGAGCAGCAGCAGGAATATGAAACAGCCCTGACAGCCACAGACAGTGTCCAGTGTCGGGAAACAGACAGGGAAACGGCGCAGCTGCATATAATACGCCGTATGCTCCGCTACCGGGGAGCCGCAGATGCGGCCCGTACGGCGGAGCGTTATGGCTGGCCACAAAACCGGGCGCAGATGCTGCTGGAAACGCTTTGCGAAAAAGATGAGGCGGTAAAACAGGACAGCCTGTATTATCATGGTACGCTGTACCGCCGTGCCAGGATGCGGACGATCGTACACCGCAGGGAAGAAGTCCGGACTGCGCCGCCCCGGGCGTATGCGGCGCTGCTGTTATCCAGGATAAACACAAACGCTTCTGCGGAGGAATGCCTGCGCGGCAGTATGACGCAGTACGCAGGAACCACCTTTCCGGCGGCATACTGGGAAAGCGTCCTGCTTCCCGGCAGGGTAAAGAAATACCGTGAAAACATGCTGGACGCATTTCTGGCGGAAGGGGAGATGGCCTGGCATATGGACGAAAAAGGCGGCATACGTTTTGAACTGCAGGAAGATACGGACTGGGAGGCCAGCCCGCCGGAGTGCCCCCGGGGAGCGGATCAGAAGGAAAAGATTATTTATGAGGCGCTTTTAAAGCGGGGCGCCAGCTTTATGCAGTCGCTAAACGGGCTGCTTTCCGGGGAATCTCCGTATGAGCCGCTGATGTCTCTGATGGAACAGGGCCTCGTTTATGCAGACAGTTTTGTGCCGGTGCGCCAGTGGCTTTCCAGGGAAAAGACAAAAAAAGCGGCGGCCAGACAGAGGGCCGGAATGCGGGTCAAAGCCATGCGTGCCGGCAGATGGGACGTGGTAAGGCCGGTTGTAAAGCAGCCGGTGGAAATTCTGCTGGAACGCTGTTTTGACCGCTGTCTGATACTTTCCAGGGAAACGGCGGCGTATTGCGGGATTTCCTGGCAGGAAGCGCTTTCTGTGCTGCGGGTATGGGAATATACCGGGCAGGCCAGAAGGGGATATTTTGTGGAAGGAATGTCCGGCGCCCAGTTTATCCGTGGAAAAGATTTCACTTCCGTCGTGCGCCTGCTGCAATATCCGGATAAGGAACTGGTGTGGGTCAGCGGGGCTGATCCGGCCCAGTGCTGGGGAAAAGTGCTGCCCCATATGCAGGGAAGAAGCTTTCTGAATGTGCCGGGAAGCTGCGTGGCCTGTTACGGTGGCGTGCCGGTTCTTGTGATGGAGCGGCAGGGAAAGACGCTGCGGGTATTTGAAGACGGCCCGGCAGAACAGGGTCTGAAAGCATTTGCGCAGGCATACGCAGATGGCAGGCTGTACCCTGCGCTGCGGCGGATTGTGGTCAAAGACTATCCGGACGGTGTGGGAAGTCTGCTTTCAGCAGCCGGATTTCGCAGGGAAATGCAGGATTATGTATTATACCGGTAATCTGCGACCTTGATGAACCAATTAAAATGAAAAGGTGGAATTGTATTTATGGAAGAGTTTTTTACTTATTATAGCAGGGAAATTCCTGCTGATAAGGTATTTCTTTTAACAGAAGAAATATTAGGAAATCTATATGCGTCTTTATCTGAGATTGAAACATGCAATGTGTTTTTTCATCTTCAGAATGAATATTTTTATCTTAAAAGTCAGGGAATGGCCAGGGAATCTGCTTATATATGTTACCTTATTTCATATTATCTGTTTCATCTGCTGACGCCTCCGCATTCTGATAAGCTTGCTTATGAATATGCGCAAAAAGCCATAGAGTCAGACCGGACGGATAAGTATACGGACTGGCTGGAAGAAGTAAAAAGAGGAAATTAGAAAAGGATCAGATTTGAAGGGCATATACCGCCGGTAAAACGGGGCGTTTCCGTATGTACCGCCGGGTTCTATCCTTTTGAAATGGCAGACAGCGGTTGGGGCAGGCTGTATCATACAAAATGGAGGAAAACATCCACCGTTTCCGGCTCCCGCATGACCAGGGGCCGGGAGGGGAATGCCGGATCCTTTCTGATAAAGATGCCGGCCGGGACGGGGTTTAACCGCTGACACACTGAATGACGGTCATGTCCAGACCACGTCCGCTGTTTTCAAGTATTAACTGGTTCAGGCGGCTGCGCATTTTTTTCAGATAGCCGGGGCTTCCCATATCAGCATTTTCCGGCGTGTCCGCCACAAACTGATCCATGCCATGCATAATATTTATAATGATCTGATCCCTCTGGCCGATCGTCAGATCCCGGTCAGAAGGGTGATAACGGACAGCCCATTCAAAAGATATTCGTGTTCCATGTTCCGGGTAAGGCAGTTCATAACGGCCGCCAAAATCCGGAGGAATGTTTCCGACACGGTCATATGGGTTTGTGGATTCACTTTCCGTACAGGGCAGTGTTACGGTCAGAAAATGGTAATCTTCGTTGGAAAGCCGGCTTTTCAGCTGGCCGCAGCCTTCCCGTGCCAGGCGGTTTTTTGCTTTCCATAAAGAACGGTCAGCCTCATACCGCAGTGTAACATACTCAAAAAAATCTTTCAGCTTTTCGCTTTGATAATCCCCGGTTTTTAAAGACAGTATTTTTTTTACATATGCAGGAATGTTCTCTGATGTGGCTGCGGCAAACACCGTGTTTCCCGCCGGTGTTGTTTCTGCGGGAGACAGCGTGGTCCTGTTTTCTGCCGCAAATGTATCAGCCGGGAGGCTGCCTGCGGATCTGGAGGAACCGGTATCTGTGGCGGTTTTAGTGCGATAAGCCGCCGGGTCCTGCGGACCGTACAGACACCGGTCAATGGTCAGGGTAATGTTTCCGGTGCGGCTGACTGTTTCCGCATATTTTTTCAATGCTTTTGCGGCTTCTTTTTCCAGTTTTTTTGTGGATGATACTGTGGAATCCGCAAGGGATTCTTCCGGCATTGCGGACAGAAAGTCCAGGGCGGTCTGGTATAGTCCGGCGTATACCTGCTCATATTCAGATATGAGAATGTCCGGATTTAAAATTTTCAGGGAAGCGTTGAATTCCAGCTCCGCAATCTGTCCGTTGCGCAGGGGGCGTTCTGCCCCGGCGCTGGTTATGACAGTGGTCTTCCATTTGCCGCTTGCCAGTGGAAGGAGTGTATTGCACAGGAAAAATGCGTTTTTATCTGTAAAACGGTGGAAACGGATCCTGTCTTCCAGGGTGGCTTTCTGTAAAAGCTCCATGCCCTGCGGGGTATCAAGTACGAAAACGGCGTTTTCCCGGAAGCTGTCAACGGTCATATTCTGGTAAGTGTCTGTTCTGAATGCCAGCAGGCTGCGGTATGTGGTCAGAATTTCATCCGGCAGGCGGCTGTTAACCGCAAGACTGGCAGGCGGTGTATGCTCCATAACCTGATCTGCCTTTGTGCTGGAATTTACCGGCGCCGCATATACGCCCATCATGGCGGAGCCGGAACAGATTCCGGCTGCAATCATAGCGGCTGCCAGGGTAGTTTTTCTGGATCTTTTTTGTTCGTTCATAATTGCGCCTAACCTTTCTTTTAACTGCTTTGCGCCTTCTGTCATGGTAAGGGCGGAAGCGGCGTCCGTAAGGGCGGGATTTGTTCTGGAACAGGAAAGCAGGGTGTTTCCATAGGCTGTCTTTGCTTCTTTGTCCAGGGAGCGGATGACGGCTTCATCACAGGAAAGCTCGCAGGCTCTGCCGGTTTCCCGTTCCAGCAGCCGTACAAACGGATTGAACCAGTGAACGCAGACAACTGTCTGGATCAGCCATTTGTAAAACAGGTCCCGTCGTTTGTAATGTGTCAGTTCATGTATGAAAATAAATCCAAGTCCGTCGTCATTCATCCGGTTATGGGGAATTGCGACGCACGGATGAAAAAAGCCGGTCATGACAGGGGAAGCGGGGAGTGGATGGTAAAACAGCTCCACAGGCCTGCGGATGCCGCAGCTTTCTTTACATTTCCGAAGCAGTTCCAGCATATGGTTATCTGTTACCGCAGCGCCTTCTGTCCGGATATAGCGCATAAACCTGCGGTAAGCCGCGATTCTGCGCAGAAACATCCATACAGCCGGAAGGAGCCAGGCAAAGAAGGTGATGGCGGAAATGCTGCGGGAATTGCGGAGCGGCGATCCGGATGGAGAAGTCTGCAAACCGGCGAAATTTGTGCGGTTTCCGGCAGGCTGTATATCCGCTGTACCGGGCAGGCTGTTTTCTGCTGTATCTGCAGGAAAGTCAGCAGTCTTAGTGTTTTTCTGAAGCGGGCTCCCGCTGTCTGTGTATTGTGATACCCTCTCAGTTTTAGAAATTGTGCGTTCCGCTTCCGGCGCTGTCAGGGCTATACTGTTAGTAACAGCGGTTTCCGCTGCCTGAAACAGATCACTGACCGGCGTATGAAATGGTGCGAACGGCAGCAGCAGCCGGAGTGCGGCGGCCAGCCAGATATAATACTGCCAGCATTTGCTGAATCTGTTTTTGTACAGCCGCTTTAGCAGGAGCAGAATCAGTATCAGCAAGGTGCCGGACAGGGAAAGAGAAAACAGTATTTTTAAGAAATCACTCATGTCTTATCCTTTCTTTCACATTCTGCGTCCGGAGCGTGTTTTAGTCTGTGGATGGTCAGTGAAACCTGCGGGAGAAAGCTGCCATCAGTTTTCGGACATCCCTTCGTCCGCTTTTCTTTTGGTTAACGTCATGTAGGTGTAACTATATTAACACAATGTAGGCTATACGTCAATATTTTTTCGAAAGACAGTTTTGCGGCAGTAAATTTGCGGTTCACGCAGCCAGATGAACCATTCACGCTGCAGGCGTTAGAATTTCCATTTATCTTTTCGATAAATAGCAGACAGGAAATAAAACTGATAATACAACAATGCCACCCTGCGATCCGGTCAAAGTGCAAGGGTGGCTTTTGTTATATATAGTTCCTTACAAAACATAAGTACAAATGTAAGCAATGCTAAAGGAATATGCCGGAAACCAGCAACTCAATAAGAGAAATATGAATGCGCTTTTTGAATTTTAACACATCCTGTAACATGGTTGTTCTTTTACGACTGTTGAATGCGCCGTAATAAAGAGAAAGCCGTCGTCCTCAGGCGCCGCCGGTTTTACAGATGTGGGCAGCTAAAAAGGATACGGATCATATAAATATAATATAGTTTTTATTACTATATTATAAAGTTTTTATAAATATTATAGATTGACATATAAAACATATGCGGATATAATAAATACCAGATGCAGGAAACACAGATTATCCTGAGGAAATGGAGCATATGGAAATGAAATTAAAGGAACTGAACATAAAAAATAAAACAGCCCGTCTCCCGGTGATCCAGGGAGGTATGGGTGTGGGCGTCAGCCGGTCCGGACTGGCGGGCGCTGTGGCGAAAGCCGGAGGCGTCGGTATGATATCCAGCGCCCAGATCGGATACGATGAGCCGGATTTTGAACAGGACGTCCGGGGATGTAATATCAGGGCATTGGAAAAGCATGTAAAACTGGCAAAAGAGCAGGCGGACGGAGGGCTGGTGGGCGTCAATATCATGGTAGCCCTGTCCCATTACGCAGAACATGTAAAGGCGGCTGTCCGTGCGGGAGCGGATCTGATTGTATGCGGTGCGGGACTTCCGGTCAGTCTGCCGGAGCTGGTAAAAGATGCGGATACAGCCATTGCGCCTGTCGTATCATCCCGGAAAGCGGCTTCCGTGCTTCTGCGCATGTGGGATAAAAAATATAAACGCACGGCGGATCTTTTAGTCGTGGAAGGACCGCAGGCCGGCGGCCATCTGGGATTTACAAGAGAACAGCTGGAGGATATCCCCGCGCTTTCTTTTGACAGTGAGATTCGCGGGATTATACAGGAAAAGCGCATATATGAAGAAAAATACGGGGTAAGTATTCCGGTGGTGGCCGGCGGGGGGATTTTTGACAGGATGGATGTGGAGCATATGATGGAGACCGGGGCCGACGGCGTGCAGGTGGCCACCAGATTTGTTGTCACAGAAGAATGCGACGCCTCCCGGGCTTACAAGCAGGCGTATATTGATGCCGGACAGGAAGATGTGGTAATTATAAAAAGTCCGGTGGGAATGCCGGGACGTGCCATCAGAAATGAGTTCATACGCCTGATGGAGCAGGGACGGGCAGCCGTCCGGCACTGTTTCGGGTGTATCAGAAACTGTGACCCCGGCAATACGCCATACTGTATTACACAGGCGCTGATCAATGCCGTAAAAGGAGATCTGGATCATGGACTGATTTTCTGTGGGGCAAAAGTAGACAAAATCAGGGAAATGACCACTGTTGCGGCGCTGATGCGGGAGCTGGCGGAGTAGTTTTCCTTTTCCCGGGCGTTCTGGTTTCTTCGCCATTGTCATTGTGTACCATCCCCGCATTCATTGCCGGCATTAGAGTGTGTCTGAAAAATCATTCCCACAATCTGCACTCCCCACTTTGCGGAGAATTTATCCCAAATTTAGTCAGCATTGCCTGCTATGCCTCTTAAATTTGGGATAAATTCTCTATATCATGCCCTTTAGGGTACAAACTGTGAAGTACATCTCATGGAAAGCATTTTTCAAACACGCTCTGGAGCGTGTCTGCGGGGGAGTAGTTTTCCGGCTCTCCGCTTTGATTTCAGATACAATCCGCTGACATTCCCCTGTCTGCAGGGCAGCTGGCAGGATACGGTTTAACCCGTCCCCGTCATAGCCGCAACAGCCGGGGAAATACATGACGACAATACCGCCCATGATAGGGGTTAATAAATATGTTCATCATAAAAATCAACAAAATCCCCGAACAGCTCTGAATCCAATGAATTACACCATTTTTCCCTGTCAAGGTTATGGTGTATATAATCTGCTTTATCGTCCGAAAACCGTTCTTTATTTTCCGCAGCATCATAGTCATAGTCAAGCGTTTTGAGCCATTCATCCAATTCCGCATGAAACTCATTGCGATATGTGTCGTCACCGAAATAGTTATGTCCTTTATTCTCAAGGGCAATAAAACGAAAGCGGGAATTGTCCCTGTATTTTTCATAATAAGTTTCGTAGCCGTATTCCACTGGAACAACTTCATCATCGAAGCTGTGCACAATCATAACAGCGGCATTGCTCTTTGAAAAGCCGTCCAACGCAGTATTTGAGGCATACTTACCATAATGAATCCTCTCATGCAGCTTTACAAACGGTAACATCAGATAAATACCATTCCCTGCCTGTTTTTTTCCTTCTGCCTCAAACAGATTCAGTGAAGAGTTAAAACCAGAACATGCTATCACAGCTTTTACCTCAGGGTGGTATGTAAGTACGTTGCAGACACTGTACCCGCCCCAGCTGTGCCCGAATAAAACGATTGGCAGATCCGGGAAATTCCCGCTTTCTTCCACAAATGTGATTGCGTGGTCAAGGTCTGTTACTCCCTGTGGAAGTCCTCCGACTCCTTCTCCTTCGCTTTCATCATTTCCCGTAGCGTCATAGGCAAAAACATAGTATCCATGATGGGCAAAATAATTTGCGCAATCCATGTAAGAATTATGCCCGCCTCCGCCAAAGCCATGTGCCAGTACAATGATACCACGCTGGTTTTCTCCCGAACGATACATGTATCCCGCCAGTTTCTGCCCTTCATTGGAACGAAACTCATATTTCCCGCACTGTAATCCGTCAAAATCATCAACGTACAGCATAAGCGGCTCATAGCTCTCAAACCGTCGGTTAAAATTTTCATTATACACCATTACAGTCAATGCCCAGTCGCCGGCAATGATCAGCACAGCCACGATAGATAATACAATAAAGAAAATCTTTTTCTTCCTGGATTCTGGTTTCGTATTTTTCATATTCCGCTCCTTTTTACTTACTATTGTGTGGGAAAATTCCGGTTTGCTGAATTGTTCAGCGTCATTATTTTATCATATACGCATACACAATTCCAGAGTCAGCCCGCCGCAGGCGGAGTATCCGGATTCGCCGGATACTTTTTTATAAACAACTATTTTGCGTAGTTTGTTAATATTTGTATGTATACAGTATATACGTCATCTGTTTTTATCTTTTTACTATACAAACTGACCAAAAACAGGAGGGCAAAATTATGTAAATGTACAGAAAAAATAAAACTCAGGAATAAAAGCATTGACTTTTATACAAATTGCATGTATTCTGGTTTCAGAGAACAAAAACGTTTTCGACACAAAAGAATAAGGCAGATGTCAGGAAGGTGTTGTTATGATGATAACAATCCGGGATGTGGCAAAGCATGCGGGAGTTTCCGTAAGTACAGTTTCCAGAGCCTTAAACGGTTATGAGGACGTCAGTGACAAGACCAGGAAGCGGATACAGGACACCGTGAGACAGCTTGGATACATACCCAATCAGAGTGCGAAAAACCTGTCATCTAAGACCAGTAAAAATGTAGCGCTGATAATATCGGGAATTGCCAGCGAGGACAAGCTGGATGAATTTACCGGAAATCTGATACGTGGTGTATATGAGTACATGAACCAGAAAGGAAAGACCATCGCCATCTATGGAATCAGTTCCAGTATGCAGAAGCAAAAAACATTAGAGACGATGTGTCATGAATACAGCCTGTCAGGGATTATGCTCATGGGGTTTCAGGTACAGGATGTATACTTAAAAGAGACAGCGGAGCTGGATATTCCCTGTGTGTCCATTGACGTTGTGCCGGGCGGCAGCAGGCCGGTGGTGGTGGCAACGGATGATGAGAAAGCATTTGAGGAAATTACGGATTACGTACTGGACCGGGGCCACAAGGATGTGGTGCTTTTAAGGGGAAGAGATAATGCGCAGGTTACCCATCTGCGGCAGGCAGGTTTTGAGAAATCTTTAAAAAAGCATGGAATCCGCACCAGGGATATCAGGGTGCTGCAATGCGATTATCTGGAAGAGCGGGCATACATTGAGACAAAGAAATATATCCGTACACATCAGAAATCCGGGGCAACGGCATTTATCTGTATGAGTGATCTGATGGCGCTGGGCGTCTGTCAGGCAGTCACAGAAAGCGGGTATCAGATTCCGGAAGATTTTTCTGTTACCGGATTTGACGGCCTGAACATACTGGAATTTATCAGACCGTTAATTACTACCATAGACCAGAACATTTCAGAAAAAGGTTTCCAGGGTGTGAGGATACTGATGGATATGGTAGAAGGAGGACACGAACCGTCCGTGATTCATGTGCCCCACAGGCTGGTGGAGCGGGATTCCGTCAAAGATTTGCGCCGGTAAGCGCAGGTTTTGCTAACATTCGTTTTTAGAACGCAGTAAGATAACTACTGCGTTTTAAAATAGAGGGCTTCAAAAACGTTTTTGCGAAAACGTTTTTGCCCTGTGACTATTATACAACAGCATGATTCATGCTGTACCATTCCCCAAAAAGGAGGAAAAGGTATGAAATTCAAAAAACTAACAGCGGTAATGGCAGCAGTTGCACTGGCAGCCGGACTGGCAGCATGTGGAAGCGGGGGAGAAGATAAAAGCGGAGGCGGAGCATCCGGAGGCGGCAGTGATTCCCAGAGCGGCAGCGACGCCAATGGGGACAGCGACGAAGGCAGCGGCGACGTGATTGAAATTAAACTGCCTACCTACAAAGCGGGGGAGAATGTAGGCGCAGTATTCTTTCTGCCACAGGTAGAGCGCTTTAATAAACTGTATGAAGGCAAATATAAAATTACTATCGAGGAAGTACCGCAGGCAGGATATGCGGACAAGATCAAACAACTGGCGCAGCAGAACAAGCTTCCGGCACTGGTACATGCTCCGGGTTCCGGCGGAATTGACGCCCAGTGGTTCAAACAGGTTGTTCTGGAGAACGACATGGCATATGACTTAAACAAACTGGTAGAAGCTTATCCGGATGAATGCAAAAACTGGATTCCGGATTCCAAAGAATTCTGTACTGTGGACGGTAAGCTGATCTGTAAACCGCTGAGTGTTTTAAAGCCGGTAGGACTTTACTATAACAGCACCATGTACAGCGCAGACAAAGATATCCGTGATATGAGCGTGGATGAATTTATCGAGAGCCTGGGCGACAACAAGCTGGCGTTCCAGACAGCTGAAAACGGCTGGACCACAGCGCTGATGCTTACAGACCTGATTGCCAATGAAGAAGGCGGCGTGGAACTGCTGGCGGATAATGCGGCGGACAAACTGTGGGATTACAATAATCCGATCTTTATAAACGCAGTGACAAAACTGCAGAAAATGCTTCAGGAAAACGCGTCTTCCAATACGGTCGGCGCAGCATACGCAGATGCGGCCAATGCGTTCATGAGCAAGAGTGCGGCTATTATCTGTAATGGTTCCTGGATGGCTGCGGAATTTACAGAAGGTTCTGCAGACAAATGGAGCAATGATTTTAAAGGCTCTGATGTAAAAGCAACTATTTATCCTGGAAATGTGGCAATCGCCAATCCGAAAATGTACGGTGATTTCTGGGTTGCCAATAATGTCAGCGACGAAGAAAAAGAAGTAGCGTTAGCATTCCTGGCATTTACAGATACACAGGAAGAAATCGAAGCCCTGCTTCTGGCAGAAGGCGGTACAGCTCCACAGATCACTTACTCCGATAATTATCAGACAGAACTGAAAAAAGATCCGATTCTGTACGATTTATCTGAAAGCATGAACGAAGAAACGACATACTGTCCGGGACTTGGCGATGTATTCCCTTCATCTGTGGCAGATACAGAATTTGGTAAACTCCTTCCGAAGTTAATTGACAATACACTTTCACCAGAAGAGTTCTGTCAGGAACTGACAAAAAAAGCTGAGGAAGCAAAACAGTAAAAACTTTGGTAAAGCAGGTATCTGGTGCCGTCCGGTTGCGACCGGAGGGCGCCGGCTGCCGGTAAAGTTTTACAGGGCATGTCTTAAAACCGCTTTTTGCAGGCTGTACCCGCAAAAGCCGGAAGACAGATGATAGAAAGGGGATTTGGGGAAATGCCCGCCGGCAGCCTGTTTTGCCGGAAAGGAGAAAACCCATGAAAAAAAGAGAAAAAGTCGCTATCAGTAACCTGGAAAAAAGGAATTATAAATGGATTTATCTGTTTCTGCTTCCGTCTGTCGTAGTGTTTCTGATCTTTTACTTACAGCCGATTATTACGGTGTTTTATACATCCCTGACGAAATGGGACGGCTTTAACAGTCCACAGTTTATCGGACTGAAAAATTATATGGATATGTTTACGAATGACGCATTTCTGATATCTTTGAAAAATATTGTATTATGGTCTGTCATCGCCTCCACACTTCATATGGGCTTCGGCGTGCTTGTCGCATTTATCCTGTACCATAAGCCAAGGGGCTGGAAATTTACCCGTGGGGTATTCATGATTCCAAATGTCATCTCCGCAGCTGCATGGGCAATGATTTACAAATTTATCTTTAATGATGACATGGGATTTTTAAATAATATTATCCGTAAATTCAATCCGGATTTCCATGTACAGTGGTTCTATAATTCTCCATTCGCATTCTGGGCAGTTACCTGCACCTGGCTGTTCTATTCCGTAATTGTTACCCTCATCGTATTAAATGACCTGATGGCAATCCCGGAAGAGCTGACAGAAGCAGCGAAAGTAGACGGCGCTACCGGATGGCAGATTACAAAGAATATCCATCTGCCGCTTTGCAGAAACGCCATTGGTACCGGTATTATCTGTTCCATTACAGCCCGTGTGGCCATGTATGAGCAGATTGCCCTGACCACAGCCGGAGGACCTGGGGATGATACGATGAACCTGCCGATTATTCTTGTAAAATCTATTCAGGATATGAAATATGGATATGCCAACGCCAACGGTGTAATTATGTTTATCCTTGGCCTTGTGATTCTTGCGGTCGTAAACAAAGCGTTTAAGATGAACGAGAGCGTGTATTAATAATCAGGAAGGAGGAGGATTATGAAAACAAAAAGTATTGGTGTCAAAATATTTATGTACGCAGTGATGATTTTTACCATTATCGTATCAGTGTTTCCGATTTTATGGGTAATTATGTCTGCGTTTAAGACGAATGCGCAGATTCTTTCCAATCCATTTGCGCTGCCGGAAAGCATAGGATTTGACGCATTTGCGTATATTTTTGAAAAATATGATTTTGTGCGGTATTTTATGAATTCCCTGATTATCTGTACCGTATCTACCGGCGTTTCCCTCATTATTTTTTCCATGGGCGGATATGTAATCGCAAAATACAGATTTCCGGGAAAGAACCTGATTTTCGCACTGTTTACCATTACCCTTCTGGTGCCGGCACAGTCCAAGGCACAGCCGCTGTTTTCACTGGTTATGAAACTGAACCTGTATGACAGCATCTGGGGTGTGACGCTTGTATATCTTTCCATGGGACTTGCCATGTCCATGTTTATTCTGAAATCTACATTTATGGCGATTCCAAAGTCGCTGGACGAAGCGGCGGCGCTGGAAGGGGCAGGATTCTTTACTACATTCTGGAAAATAAACCTGCCGCTGGCAAAGAGCGGACTGGCTACTGCCGGCATCTTAATGTTTTTAAATAACTGGAATGAATATTTTTACGCATCCCTGCTCACATCTTCCGATGAGAACCGGACGCTGCCGCTGGCGCTCCAGTTCTTTACAGAGTCGTTCTCTTATGACTATACGAAGCTGTTTGCGGCGCTGACTGTTGTGGTACTTCCTGGTATTATTCTGTATGCGTGCGCACAGGAGCAGGTACAGGCTTCCGTTGCGGCGTCCGGTGTAAAGGGGTAATCATATGCGGCCGGATTGTCTGCATGACGCAGTCCGGCAGCCTGTATCAGATCCGGCATACCCTGTGGACGTTCAAAACGCAGTCCACAGGAGCAGGTACAGGCTCCTGGAGCGGCGTCCGGCGTAAAGGGGTAATATACGCTGCCAGACTCCCGGCATGACACTGACCGGCGATCCGTATCAGATGCTGCGCCTGCATCCCGGCGGACGTTCAAAACGCAGTCCACAGGGGAACAGAATCAGATTCTGATAAAAGGATTGTCTGTCCGGCTGCCGGAGAAGGGCGGCTGTATAGCCGGCATTTTATTTAAGAACTATTTATTTTATAACTTTTTTGAAAACAGACGATTGCTGAAAGAACTACGTACTGATTGTATCCGGACGCAATCAATAATTCAATAAACGGCTGAACGAATGACTGATAAGTAAAAGATTTCATGAAAGCTTCAGCATAGCGCAATATAAATTTAGAGAGGACAACAGCATGGCTATCAAATATGACGCAGGAACCGGCGCATTAAAAAACTGGCTGGTTCAGGAAACTGCTTTTGATGAAAGATGTCTGGGTAAGTGCGAAGCGATCTTTGCCCAGGGAAATGGGTATCTGGGAGTGCGCAACGCCCTGGAAGAACCTTACACTGGAGAAAAGAGAAACACGTTTGTGACCGGCACGTTTAACAAAGCGTCTGCGGATGAGGTCACAGAACTGCCAAATGTGGCGGATATGACAGGCATTACGGTAAAGATTAATGGGTATGAATTAAACCTGCTGCATGGGGAACTGGACGATTACAGCAGGACGATGAACCTCAGAACCGGAGAGACTACACGTAAGATCCGGTGGAAAACGCCGGAAGGCATTACGCTTACAGCCTCCTTCCGGCGTTTTGTTTCTCTTGCGGACGATCATGTACTGGCCAGCGCCCTGGATTTCTCCCTGGATCAGGAAGCGGAAGTACTGCTGGAAACCGGTATGGACGGCAGTGTTACCAACAGTGGCGCCCAGCATTTTGATCCTCCGGTGTGCCGGGTATATGACGGGGTGGATATGCAGTTTCTTTCAAAAACGACCCAGTCCGGCGTCTGGATCGCCCAGCATGCCGCATGCCGGCTGAACAAGGATGTGCCGGCCCTTCCTGTGATGGGACGCAGGACGCTGAAACAGCAGTACCGGTTCGAGGCTGCGCCTGCAGAACAGATTCATTTCGAAAAGATCTGTACCATACATTCTTCCAGAGACCTTTCCTATGAACAGTCAGCTCCCACGGATATGGCGGAAGCTTTAAAAACAGACGGCCGTAAAGCTCTGGCAGCCGCTTATGAAAAGGGCTATGATCCGCTGCTGGCGGAAAGTGTGAAAGCCTGGGATACTTACTGGACACAGAGCGATATCCGGCTGGAAGGGGATGCGGATTTTGACCAGCTGGCAGTCCGGTTTGCCCTGTATCATCTGAATATTATGGTCAAGCATGATGACAACCGGGTTGGAATCGGCGCCAAGGCCATGACTGGGGAAGGCTACAAAGGCCATTCCTTCTGGGATACGGAAATGTTTATACTGCCGTATTTTACGTTTACAAAACCAGATACGGCAAGAACACTGCTGGAATACCGGTTTAAAAATCTCTATGGAGCCAGGGCCAAGGCAAAAGAAAACGGCTATGAAGGCGCCATGTATCCATGGGAAAGCGCCTGGGTGGACGACGGGGAAGTAACGCCGCTGTATATGGGTGCGGACATTATTACCGGAGAACCGACGAAGATTCTTACCGGTATCATCGAACATCATGTTACGGCAGACATCGCTTATGCGGTGGAGCAGTATGAACAGATGACCGGCGACCGGGATTATATGGAACAGTACGGGTACGAAATTATACTGGACACCGCCCGTTTCTGGGCCAGCCGGGTGCAGTACAGCCGGGAAAAAGACAGGTATGAAATACTGGATGTCATCGGTCCGGATGAATATAAAGAGCATGTGGATAATAACGCCTATACGAATTATATGGCGGAATATAATATGCGCCTGGCCCTGCGGGTGATGGAAAAGCTGGAACAGGAAAACATGCCGCTGTATCAGAAGCTGGACCAGAAACTGGATCTGGCGCAGATCCGGGAAAAAGTTCTGGCCTGTGTGGACAGGCTGTATCTTCCGCAGCCGGGAGCAGACGGAATTATTCCGCAGTCCGACCAGTATCTGCAGCTAAAGAAGCTGGATCTGGAAAAATACAAGAGCAGTGAAGCAGTCATGACTATCAGCAAAGATTTCAATATGGAGCAGTTAAACCAGTATATGGTTTCCAAACAGGCGGATACGGTTATGCTCCTGCTGCTTCTGGGCGGGCAGTTTGATGAAGAAACACGCCGCAAAAACTTTGTTTTCTATGAAAGCACCACGCTTCATGACTCGTCTCTGAGTAAATCCACCCATGCCATTGTGGCCAGTGATCTGGGAATGGAAGAGATGGCTTACCGTTTTTATGAGCAGTCGCTGACCATAGATCTGGGTACATATATGCACACGTCTGACGAGGGCGTGCACAGCGCTTCCCTGGGCGGAATCTGGGAGAGTACGGTTATGGGCTTTGGCGGCGCGCGGTTACAGGAAGGAGTTTTGCGGATTGCGCCGAAGCTGCCGGCAAAATGGACCGGTATGACCTTCCCGTTATGCTATCAGGGATGCCGTCTGTCTGTAACAGCAGGCAGGGATACGGTACAGGTGAAAAACCAGGGCGCAAAAGATCTGACGCTGTATCTGTATGATGAAAAAATAACAATTCCGGCGGGTGCGCAGGTAGAAAGAGGCATATAGCATGAAATATAAAGGCATTATTTTTGATCTGGACGGTGTGATCTGCCATACGGACCAGTACCATTATCAGGCATGGAAGAAACTGGCGGACCGGCTGGGCATATATTTCGATGAAACGATTAATCACAGACTGCGGGGAGTCAGCCGCATGGCCAGCCTGGAAATTATTCTGGAAAAGTATGACAGGGAATGCACGCAGGAAGAAAAAGAGGCGTTTGCCACGGAAAAAAACAGTTGTTATCAGCAGCTTCTGGGTCAGATGACGCCAGACGATCTGGGAGAGGGCGTGAAGGAAACGCTGGAGTGGTTAAAAAGCCAGGGCTTAAAGCTGGCGATTGGTTCATCCAGCAAAAATGCCGGCATTATTCTGGAACGGACCGGTCTGTACGGATTTTTTGACGCCGTTTCTGATGGCAATAATATTACAAAGTCCAAGCCGGATGGGGAAGTATTTGAAAAAGCGGCGCGGTTTATCGGACTTGCGCCGGAGAGCTGCCTTGTGGTGGAAGATGCGCAGGCAGGTCTTCAGGCGGCGGCCAATGCTGGTATGGACAGCGCCGGCATCGGGGAAGCGGCGGGATCAGACCTGGCGGTATACCGGCTGGAGCGGTTCAGCGATCTGATAGAAGTGGTGAAAGGAAGGTAATCATCTATGGAAAAAGCATGGTGGAAAGAAGCGGTGGTATACCAGATTTATCCAAGGAGTTTTATGGATTCCAACGGAGACGGCATCGGGGATTTAAGAGGCGTGATCTCAAAGCTGGATTATCTGAAAGACCTGGGGATTGATGTAATCTGGATGTCACCCTGCTATAAATCCCCAAATGACGATAATGGCTATGATATATCCGATTACCGGGATATTATGGACGAATTCGGCACAATGGCGGATTTTAAGGAGATGCTGGACGGCATTCACCAGCGGGGGATGAAACTGATGATGGACCTGGTCGTAAACCACACATCAGACGAACATCCGTGGTTTGTGGAATCCGCAAAATCTCCGGACAATCCTTACCGGGATTATTATATCTGGAGAGACCCGAAAGACGGAAAAGAGCCGAACAACTGGATATCTTATTTTTCCGGTCCGGCCTGGGAACTGGATCAGACGACCGGGCAGTATTATCTGCACCTGTTTACAAGAAAACAGCCGGATCTGAACTGGGAAAACGAAAAAGTCCGTTATGAAGTTTATGATATGATGAAATTCTGGCTGGATATGGGCTGCGACGGTTTCCGGATGGACGTGGCAAATCTGTATTCCAAAGTACCGGGGCTTCCGGATGGAAAGCCACGGGTTGGCAGGGTAGGAGCGGAAAACTATCAGGATGGGCCAAGAATTCACGAATTTTTCCGGGAGATGAACCGGGAAGTGCTGTCAAAATATGATATTATGACAGTAGGAGAAATGTCAGACGTTCCGCTGGAGCAGGCGCTTCGCTATGCGGGCACAGACAGAAACGAGCTGAATATGGTGTTCCAGTTTGAGCAGGATCTGCTGGATACAGTGGAAGGCGAACGATGGGCTTACCGCAGCGTACCGTTACCGGAGCTGAAAGCGGTTTTCAGCAAATGGCAGACACAGCTGCATGAAAAAGCCTGGAACAGCCTGTACTGGACCAACCATGACCAGCCCCGTACTGTTTCCAGACGGGGAAATGACACAGACTTCCGCAAAGAGTCCCAGAAGATGCTTTATACGATGCTGATGACCATGCAGGGAACCCCGTATATCTATCAGGGCGAGGAAATCGGCATGACAAACGTATCCTTTGACTCCATTGATGATTACGACGATGTGGAAATCCACAACTGCTGGCGGGAGCGGGTTATAAAAAATCATGAGGACCCGGACAGACTGCTGGAGGGCATACGCTACCGGGCCAGGGACAACGCCAGAACACCGATGCAGTGGGACGATACGGAGCATGCGGGATTTACGACTGGAAATCCATGGCTGAAAGTCAATCCCAACTATAAAGAAATCAATGTAAAAGAAGCCCTGGCGGATGAAAATTCTATTTATTATTATATGCGCCGGCTGATTACGATGCGTAAAGAGTATCCGGTTGCGGTTTACGGTGATTTTAAGGAATACGGGCCGGAGCATACAAAGCTTTACGTTTATGAACGTAGATATGAAGGACAGAAATTGTATGTGGTGTTAAATTTCTCAGAAGAACCGGTACCATTCAGTATGCCGGAAGAATGGAAAGGGGCAGAGACCAGACTGCTGATATCCAATTATGAGGACGAACCGCTTACAGACCGGCGGATACGGCCTTATGAGGCGGCAGTGTATTCTGGCGGCTGCTGACAGGAAATACAACCGCAGGATGCGGCGGTCCGCCCGGACGTACCGGCATCACCCTGGAAATACAGATACGGGGTGCGGTGTTACGCAGCGTTTGCGGGATAGTGAAAGCGGACCGGAAACAGAAAAAACGTATATACAGACGCCCGGCCGGATTTAAAATCATAAATCTGGCGGGCGTTTTTGCGTTCTTCTCTGTTGCTGTCCGGCATCATATCATGGAAGGTATCCGGAAAATGGTTTCAGATCCGTCCCGTGGTTTCAGGACCGTTTTTTCCGGCTGCCGGTCAGGTCATAACTGGTGGCGATCATCATCCGGATATCGTCGTCCGGAACAGATCCATCCAGAATAATCGAATTCCAGTGGGCCTTATTCAGATGATAAGCAGGCACAACCGACGCATAAGTATCCCGCCAGAACCATATCCATTCCGGAGCGCATTTCACATTGACCCAGATATGTCCGTCTTTTGGAAAGATCCAGGCGAATACTTTTCTGGTATGTTTATGCCGCATCACGCACCAGTCCGGGTCGTGAAACGGATAGTCTTCGTATACGGACGCAAATCCGTGGCAGTATGCGGTGATCTGTTCTTTTTCTTTCAGCAATCAGTCTCCTCCTGTGATAATAATAGAAACTACAGATTATACTCCAGAACGTACTGCAAATGATAACGATGCGTAGTATAATAATCAGATTCCGTAATCTGACATAAGACGCCTCTGAAACTCCTTATCTCTTGTAGAACGCTCCAAATCTTCATAACGTTTTTCATGTATCAGGAATGAACGCAATTTGTTGATTCGTTCTTCGGCTTCAATCATCATCTGGCTGTGATCCAGGATGGCTTTCTCACGTGCTTCGTACTCCAGGCGTTTCTCCCTGTCCTGGCTGATCAGCAGCAGCCGTTCTTATGCGCTTTCTATATATTGTTTTTTTGTATTTGTATTTAGGATCTGCGTCTCTTTTATATCTTGCGGATTAATTTTCAGCACTGCAGCCAGAAATCCAGTACGTGCTTTTTCATCCGGCATAATTTCTTTAAATGCAAAGTCCACTTTGGGCTTGATTAAGAATTGCTCCATGATAAAATCCTTTTTATATTTCGCTGGAGAGGATTTTTCCTTTCCAGTATTCCTGCTGGTTCCCATTATATCAGAAATTGTATTGATTGTATAGCCGCAATGCCTGGCCTTTGCAAAGCTGGTGTTTGTTTCAGCCGGTAGCTGAACCTCCTCTGCATGAACTGTCTGTACTGGCACTGGAAACTTTGCGGATGTGCAGAGCGCCGTAAAAACTGTCAGCTTGAAAACTATTTTTCGTATTTGTTCTTTTTTCTGAATTTCCTCCTGTGATAATAATGGTGTAGTCAGGAGCGACTACTGGTTAACCGTTACAAAGTCCGGTCTGATAAATCTGTACAGATTGACATTTCTTACCCGGACTTTCAAAATCACCGTTTCTGGTAAATATATTGTTTATCATAACATGATAATATCGGTCTTGTAAAATCTTCTGTGGAAAAACGGAACAAAGTAAGCAGTCCGGCCAGTCATCCATCCGGGCTGAAAAACCCGGGGGAGCATTTATTCAGGAACCGCATCCTGAAAAAGCATATGCGGATACAAATTGCCGCACCGCCGGCCGCCGCGGTTTTATGAACCGCATCCTGAAAAAGCATATGCGGATACGAATTGCCATACCGCCGCTGTTTGCTGCGTTATGTCTGGAAAAATACAGACTGATGGCGCGGCTCCCCGGGTAAACTGTGCCTGGTATTAGTTTTTTCCTGACGCTATTTTAAATGAACAGGCGGAGTCTGTCATATGCAAGACTGGTAAAAATATAATGATGACTGACATGGGAGTGAACTGCAACTAAAAATGTTAAATTATTAACAAAAAGCTATTGAAAACTCACATTAAAAGTAATAACATAATAATAAGGAAAAATGCAGTATCAGCGTCTGCCGGAAGCATTTATGGCAAAAAGGGCGGACAACGGCAGTATTGTGGCGTTTTACTAGCGGAGGAGGAATAAGATGTTAAAAAAAATTGAAGGGATGAAGATGCACAAGAAACTGAATGCTGGTTATGCGGTTGTGATCAGCCTGATGATTATTTCTGGTCTGATCAGTATTGTGGGTCTGGCAAGTCTGTATTACGAACTGAACAGTTATGTAAATGGGGCCCAGAAAGCGGATACGGCAGTCAAGGTATGCAGGATTAACGTCAATATAGCTGCACGTAACATTCTGCAGATGGCGCTTTCTGAGGATACGGGTACATACAGCGGTTACAGGCAGACAGTGGAGGAACGGCTGACGGAACTGACGGGAGAAATTAAAACTTTACATGATACGGATATTGTGGCAGACGATCTGTACAACCGGTATGTAGAGGCGCTGAACAAGTGGGTGCCGATTGGCTACAACATTGTTGAATTACTGGAAGAAGGAAAGGAAGAGGAAGCGTTTTCCCTTATATTTACAGAAAGTGTGCCGGCGCTGGATGAAGTGGTGAAAGTCTCCACAGAAATTGACGAAGTAATTGCGGCTAAGAAGGAACGGGCAATTTTTCTGAGCAAAATTATGGCGGTGGTCGGGTGCATATCTATTGTCCTTTTTATCATTGTGGCGACTTTACAGGCAGCAAGAATCGGAAAACGTATTGTCTGGTCCATTCTGTCACCCTTGCAGGAACTTGAGGCAGTGGCCGGGGAACTGTCCGCCGGTAATCTGCACTTTGATCTGAAATATCAGTCGGATGATGAATTTGGCAATATGGCGGACCACTTGCGCAATGCTGTTGGAATTCTGTCATCTTACGTGGATGATATATCCAATACAATGCAGGAATTTTCAAGAGGTAATTTTGACGTACATCCTTCTGTACAATGGCAGGGAGATTTTAAAAGCATCCGGGATTCACTCATGCAGTTTGAGCGCAGCATGGCGGATACTGTAAAAGGAATCCAGCGGGTGGCGGACCGGGTGTCCTGTGATTCCCAGCAGGTAGCCCTTAGTTCTGCGGGCCTGGCCGAAGGTGCGGCGGAACAGACATCTATTACCGGAGATCTGACGGCCACGCTTTCTTCTGTTTCTGAGCAGGTATCACAAAATGCGGATAACGCGGAAGAGATTAGTAAAAAAGTGGATGATCTGGGACAGGAAATTATTGACAGTAACCAGAAGATGCAGGAAATGGTTAATTCTATGGATGAAATCAACCGGGCATCCATGGAAATTGGCAAAATTATTGCTACGATTAACGATATTGCTTCCCAGACAAACCTGCTGGCGCTGAATGCTTCCATAGAGGCTGCCCGTGCCGGAGAGGCAGGACGTGGATTTTCCGTGGTGGCGGACCAGGTATCCGTGCTGGCGGCGCAAAGTTCTGAAGCGGCCAGGGAATCCACAGCGCTGATCGGCTCTTCAGTAAAAGCGGTGGAAAAAGGAATGATTATTGCGGATGAAACGGCACAGCAGTTAAAGCGGGTGGTGGATGACTCCAGGGCTATTACCAGGGAAGTGAGCGGTGTAGCGGTTGCGCTTGGAAACCAGACTGAAGCGATTTCCCAGATTGACAGTGGCGTAGAGCATATCAATGATGTGGTAAAGACTAACTCCAGGGCGGCGGAAGAAAGTGCGGTAGCCAGTCAGGAAATGAGCAGCCAGGCAGAAAACCTGGAGAATCTGATCCGCAGGTTCAAAGTAGGGAAATTCAAATAATCAGGATCTTTACACAGGTCTGATTTTTTGAGAAAACGCGCATACTATAATCTGCGGGAAATTACGGGTTTTATATATATGAATTCAGTCAGGAGGGATTTTATGCAGTTAGAAAACAGGATTGCGATTGTAACAGGCGGAAGCCGTGGCATCGGTTATGCGATTGTGGAAGCGTTTATAAAAGAAGGCGCAACAGTTGTGCTGTGTGCCAGCCGGCAGGAGACAGCGGATCAGGCGGTTTCAAAATTAAAAGAAGCGTATCCGCAGGCGGCAGTGGAGGGAATCTGGCCGGATCTGTCCAGCTATGAGCAGGTAAAAGCCGCATTTGATGGAATCGCGGATAAATATGGCAGGATTGATATTCTGGTCAATAATGCGGGAGTTTCTGAAAATACCCCGTTTGGAGGATATACACAGGAGCTGATGGAAAAAGTCATTGATCTGAATATTAAAGGTGTATACAACTGTACCCGGGCAGTGACGGATCAGATGGAAGCACAAAAAAACGGCGTGATCCTGAACACATCATCCATGGTGAGCATTTCCGGCCAGCCGGCAGGCGTGGCATATCCAATGTCCAAGTTTGCGGTCAATGGTTTTACAATTTCCCTGGCAAGGGAACTGGGACCAAAAGGAATCCGTGTCAATGCGGTAGCGCCCGGTATTACAAATACGGACATGATGCAGGCGGTTCCAAAAGAAGTGATAGAGCCGATGATCGCCCGTATTCCGCTGCGGCGTATTGGTGAGCCGGAGGATATCGCAAATGCGTTTGTATTCCTTGCGTCAGATAAGGCGTCTTATATCACAGGGGTGGTACTGAGCGTGGATGGTCTGATGAGAGTTTAAATTCCATTAGTGAAATATGAGAACTTTGTAACAGTCTGCTTCAGGCAGGCTGTTACAAAGTTTTTTTGCGGATACGGATATCTGGACAGGATACATACAAATACATTCCTTCGCTGCCGGAAGATTTTCTGATAAAATGAATTTAGCGCTGTGCGCAACAAAAAGCGCACAGTTCATGATAAGATGTTTGCCATAATTTTTTTATGACATAATTATTGCGGCGGCCTTTAAAATCTGATATAATTTTATCAATATACTGAGCGTAATGTCCGCTGGAGAGGGCAGAATACGAAAGTAGAAACTGGGAGGGATGTGTTATGCCGGCAATATATCCGATTGACTTAATAGAGAAAAGGGACAAAAAAAGGAGAATGGACCGCAGCATTATCAAAGGCTGGAATGTCCATTACCAGACACTGGCGGAAGTAGAGGAAGAAGCACGGCTGAAGAGACAGAAACAGGAAGAGGAAAAAGCTTTGCGGGAACCCCCTGGAGATACGGGTGACGATTCCTCCGCCGACACCGCAGAGTCGGAAACAGAAGAAAACCATGCACAGGCCTATAACAGAAAGACTGGTTCTTATTCTGGTCATTATGGTAAGGAACCGGTGAGGGATGAAGCGGTTAAGAGTCAGATTGACGCCATATTAAACGAAAAAAAAGAAGCGTTTGGATCAGCTCTGTCAGCCCTGCAGGAAGAGTATACGATGTCGGAATAGACTGCCCGGGCATGGGGCTGTACAGGAAGGACAAGGCGTGCTGACGGTCATATCCGTGCGCGGACAGACCGTGCTGACGGGGCGCTTCTATTATATGCGGGACAGCGGCTTTACGACGGAACAGCTGCTGGCAGCAGTGTAATATAAGGAATCTGAGAGGTTGGTAAGATATGAAGAAGTTAATGGAGCAGATGGATGGGGAATTGTGCCGGGCATTTACGGAATGTGGCTACAACGCCGGATATGCCAGAGCCGGGGTATCCAATCGTCCTGATTTATGTGAATTTCAGTGCAACGGAGCCATGGCGCTGGCGAAACAATATAAAAAAGCGCCGCTTGCGATTGCGCAGGAAGTTGCCGCCGCGCTGGCGGACAGCTGTATGTTTGCCATGACGGAAGCGGTGAAGCCAGGATTTGTGAATCTGAAACTGAGAGAATCTTTTCTGGCGGATTATCTGAACCAGATGCTGGAAGAGGTGGATTATGGAAATGAAAAGACAACGGCTCCCAGACGGATTATGATAGACTATGGCGGACCGAATGTGGCAAAGCCGCTCCATGTGGGACATCTGCGTTCGGCTGTTATAGGTGAAAGTATCAAACGAATGGGCCGGTTTGCCGGACATGAAGTGATAAGCGATGTACATCTGGGAGACTGGGGTCTGCAGATGGGCCTGATTATAACAGAATTAAAGGAGCGCAGTCCGCAGCTTGTATATTTTGACGATACTTATCAGGGAGAATATCCAAAGGAAGCTCCATTTACGATTTCCATGCTGGAGGAGATTTATCCTGCGGCATCGGCTAAATCCAAAGAAGATGACGCATACAAAGAACGGGCCATGCAGGCGACCCGCCAGCTGCAGGACGGCAGACGGGGGTACCGGGCGCTGCTGAATCATATCTTAAACGTATCGGTGACAGATTTAAAGAAAAATTATGAAACATTAAACGTATCCTTCGAATTGTGGAAAGGCGAATCAGATGCCCAGCCTTATATACCGGCCATGGTACAGAAAATGAAAGATGATGGCCATGCGTATATTTCAGAAGGCGCTCTGGTGGTGGACGTCAGGGAAGATACGGATACAAAAGAAGTACCTCCGTGTATGATTCTGAAATCAGACGGCGCGTCTTTATACAATACTACAGATCTGGCTACGATTGTACAACGGATGGAGTACTGTCATCCTGCCGAGATTATATACGTGGTGGACAAACGCCAGGAACTTTATTTTACCCAGATTTTCCGCTGCGCCCGTAAAACAGGGCTGGTGGATGCGGACACAAAACTGAAATTTCTCGGATTCGGCACGATGAACGGCAAAGACGGAAAGCCGTTTAAAACCAGGGAAGGCGGCGTCATGCGTCTCTCTTCTCTGCTGGAAGACATTAATGCGCAAATGTATCGCAAGATTTCAGAAAATAGTACGATGGATCACGGGGAAGCGGAAAAGACAGCCAGAATGATCGCATTGTCCGCTGTCAAATACGGCGACCTGTCTAATCAGGCGTCCAAAGATTATATGTTTGATGTGGACCGGTTCACTTCTTTTGAGGGAAATACAGGTCCGTACCTGTTGTATACCATTGTGCGAATTAAGTCTATTTTACGTAAATATGAACAGGCCGGAGGAAATGCGGCTGGCAGCCGGATTCTGCCGGCTGTGACGGAAAGTGAAAAGGCGCTGATGACAGAGGCTGGCAGATTTAACGGCATCATTCAGGATGCGTTTGAAGAACTGGCTCCTCACAAAGTATGTTCCTATTTGTACGATATTGCTAATGCGTTTAACCATTTTTACCATGAAACAAAAATTCTGGCGGAGGAAGATCTGGCACGCCGGGCCGGATATATCCGGTTGCTGGAGCTTTGCAGGGGAATTATGGAAATATGTATTGATGTGCTGGGATTTTCTGCGCCAGAGCGGATGTAGGATGCGGATCATAAGACGCAGGTCATGACGCCAGAGGCTGGTACATGTCTGGTAAATAATTCCCACAGTCTGTACGCCCTGGTTTGTACCCGGAAGGTTATATCAGGTCCTTTGGGGTACAAACTGGGATGTATATCATGTCTTTTGGGTATATCATGCCCTTTGGGTATATCATGCCCTTTGGGTATATTTTTGGAAAGCATTTTGCAAATGCGCTCCGGGATCTGGCTGTCAGTATGGAATTTCTGATTGCGCTCCGCCCGGGATCTGCTGGCCGGGTCCGGACCGGTCCATGCGGAGAGCGTATGCGGGATCAGCAGCCCGGGTTTCCCAGAGACCGGATCAGAACCAGTCCATGAAAAGAGTGTATGCCGGATCAGTAGCCCAGTTCCTCACCGGTTAATATTACTTTGATTCTTTCCGGCATACCACTGTGCCTGGTAATGACAATCTGGCTGCAGATGCAGTCGCTTCCCAGGCAGTCGCCGCAGATGCCGGTGGCGGCACAGGGTGTTTTCTTATTAAGACGGATACAGTTTGGAGGGGCTGCCTGGTTGCGGACACGGCGCAGGGCATCTTCCACGTTTGCGGCCACTTTATTCATTCCCGCAATGATCACGACCTGTTCTGGTCCATAGATCAGGGCGGCGACCCGGTTACCGTTTCCATCAATATTTACAAGTTCTCCTTCCAGGGTGATAGCATTTGTACTCATAAAGTAAGTATCCGCCCGGAATGAATCCAGGTAAACCTGCCGGACAGCTTCTGGTGTTTTTGCGAGACTGCGGTCGATCAGGCGGATATCATTTCTGGCGTTTAAGGCATCCATGACGCCGGAGCCGGACAATGACATGGAGCCGCCAAATGATACCACGCTGCCTGCGGCGGTAAACGACATGGCTGTTTTTACAGCTTCTGGCAGAGTCGGGCAGTAACAGCCTTTCATATTTCTTTTTTTCAGGTTTTTCAGGATAGTCTGTGCCTGTAGTTCATAAAATTTCTGTTTTGGATTCATATTAATCTCCTTTTTGTTCTGACTGGCCCGGCTGGCGGGTTTTCATAGTTCCTATGAACCGGATATCCGGAACCGGTGTCAGGAATTTCTGTGACAGTAAGATTATTTTCTGTTTTTTTACAGTAATTGTCAAGTACTGTTTATAGAGCGGACGGTTCGTACTGCCGGTCTGGAAGTTATGAGGCGGGGGCCATGCCGGATCAGAAAGCGGGAACCGGCAGGCCGGGCGCCGGAAGCAGTCCGTAGCTGTGTATGATCCCGTCCTGGACAGATGAATGAAAAGAAAACCGCTACAGTACCTGATTCATAAGCGTTGTAACAGTCTGAATCCGGGTTTTGCTATATAGCAGGCGGCCGGTTGCGTTTATCCTGCCGGCAGATACTGGAAAGTCATCCGCATCTGTGTTATGATCAGATGATCATTTAAATATAATATCATTTTTTAAATACAAGACAGTGCGTCTGCCATAAATAACATGAGCAGCGCAATTGTCAGGAAAGAGAGGAAAAAGAATGAATTTTTCATGGCTATACCAGGTAGTATCAGAAATACAGTACGATGAACTGAAAATCATTGGAAGGGAAACAGCATCAGCCGGAAAGCCCTGCCATGTGGCTGCCATGCTCCGTCGGGATGAAAAGGTATTTATCTGTCTGCTGACACAGGAAAATACAGGCGCACTGTTTTCCGGGACGGATCCGGTGATGCGTATTTTGATGCGGGAACAGGCGAAAGAGATGGAAATGAGCGGCATACAGTCCATAACAGTCAATGGCAGCATTTACCATGCGGGAAGATCCACCGGCTATTTTCTGCGGAATCAGGAACCGTATGGAACGATGCTGATGTATCTGATGGCAGTGGCAGGCTGGCAGGTGCCGCAGGACAGCCCGTTTTATGAAATGGACTGGAACCGGATGATGCTGACAGTATCAGAACTTGCGGACTATTCCGGACCGCTTGCGGACTGGGAACATGCGAAGGCTTCCCTGACATGGGGCCCGGGGTGCAGATCGTATCTGATTGAAAAACCGTTTACACTCAGAATTATGGACGCACAGCAGGAGACAGTCGCAGAACAGGAACTGATGTTTGTCATAGCCGGCGAAGATGGAACAGCAGAACAGGGAATCTGCTATATTAACAGGGCAGAACTGGTGGACATGTGGAAAGAGCATGAAGCGCACTATGCGGACCCGGAATACAGGAAGATGGCCCTGAAACATGTGACAGAGGAACAGTTTGAAGAAACGAAGCGGCAAAGTTTCCGTGTACTGGAACAGGAATGCCCGGAAGGTATGTGTTATATCGCAATCGAATATGAATGTACGCTGGATGTGAGCCTGGATTTTTACAGCCGGGAGTATCTGGATTCCAGACCGGAAGAAAGCCAGTCGTGCACAACGTTTATGCTGGCGTCCTGCAAGCCGGATCAGGAGACCGGATGTCATGGCATGAAAATGCGGGCAGCCATGATCCGGATGCCGGTAGCTGCGGATACAAAAGAAATAAAAGCGGAGCTGTTCCTGGCACGCAGGATGATACCGGAGCAGGAAGAAGAACTCAGATAGCAGACACAAAACGCCGGAGCAGGAAGGAGAATATATGGGAAAAGAAAATTTTTGCTGTCAGTGTTTTGCAAAGCTGCCGGCGGATACATCTGGCAGCTGCCCTTGCTGCGGCTATCATCAGGTGTCTGATCTGGAAAAGTATCCGATGGCACTGCCTGCCGGAACAGTTTTAAACAACAGGTATTTAACTGGACGGGTGCTGGGGCAGGGGGGATTTGGCATTACTTATGTGGCGAAGGATCTGCATAGCCGGACGCTGGTGGCTGTAAAAGAGTACCTGCCGGTTTCCATGGCAGTGCGTACCGGGGGCAGTCAGGTCTGCGGGTATTCCGGCCGGCGGGGAACGGGATTTTTCCATGGACGTAAATGCTTTTTGAAAGAAGCGCAGACACTGGCGGAATTCCGACGCAGTCCGGATATTGTCCATGTCCATAGTTATTTTGAAGAAAATGGGACGGCTTATTTTGTGATGGACTATATAAAGGGTACCAGTCTCTTTCAGTATGTTCACAGTCATGGCGGAAAGCTGGACTGGCAGGAAGCCGTCGCTCTGCTGCTTCCGGTTGCGGATGCGCTGGGGGCCGTACATGAAAAAGGAATGATTCACCGGGACGTGACGCCGGATAATATTCTGATTACGGAAGATGGCAGCGCCAGACTTCTGGATTTTGGAGCGGCCCGTTATAGCCCGGGAGATATCAGCCGCAGCCTGGATGTGGTATTAAAGCATGGATTTGCGCCTGTGGAACAATATAAGCGGCATGGGCGGCAGGGTGCGTACACAGACATCTATACACTGGCGGCAACGATTTATTTTGCGGTTACTGGCAGGATACCACCGGATTCCGTAGACCGTCTGGAAGAAGACCGGCTGGTTCCGCCCTCTGATCTGGGCGTCCGGCTGCCTGACGGGAAGGAAAAAGCACTGCTAAAGGCGCTGGGCGTGCGTCCGGACAGCCGGTATCGGAATGTGGAGGAACTGCGTCAGGCAGTCTTTGCCCCTCCTGACCGTGTGACGGGAAGAGACCTGCGAAAATGTCCGGTTGTCCCCCTGGATACGTATGCACAAGAAGAAACATCCGGAGAGACGGCTGGGCAGGCGCCTGAAATTCCGGGCAGCGGGCATGATTCTGTCGGGAGTAAAAGCCGCCCCTGCTCTCAGGATGCACGAATACAAAAAGAAACATCCGAAGAGACGGATGGAAGAAACCATGATATCCGGGGCAAAGCTTACCAGCCAGTCAGGAAAAAACGCCGTCTGCAGCGGTATGCGGTGATCCTGACAGTCTTATTGCTGGTCTGGAATAAAGCTGGATCTTCATTTTCCTATGATTCTATTCCTGTAATTTCTGATTTTCGTAACATTCTTTTTTATTTTTCCTCTAACAAGCAAAACAAACAAAACAAACAGGCGGGCAGTGACCGGGACAATCCGGCAGACAAAACGAAGAACCATACGGGAAAAGATCCGGGTGGTAATCAGGCGCCGGATAATAAATTCCGGGGCTGCAGCGGCGATAAAACCACAGAGGGGAATACGGCCGGTAATATTATCGCAGACGGCATGACGGCGGAGGACGACAGATACTGTTATTATACTACCGTAAACGGGCTGATGCGTGTTTCAAAGTATACCGGGGAACGCCGTATACTGGATGAAGCATATGCCCGCAGTCTGAACCTGTACGATGGATGGCTGTATTATATTGCCGGTGGCGGTATCTGGAAGATACGGCCCGATGGTACAAAACGGTGCAATGTGGTAAAAGAGCAGCGAAACTGCCGTAGTCTGTATCTGGCTGACGGCGTGGCATATATTGCCTGTGAAAAAAAGCCGGGCACTTATGTTTATAACCTTTTGTGCGCAGATCCGGACAACTGGCGCATAACAGAAGGGGCCTGCGGACTGGCACATAACGGGTATATGGTCAGCGGCGGATACGTTTATTACCGGGACAGCGGGGATAACTGTTTTTATAAAGTGCGTTTACAAAAACAAAAGGGATTGCAGGAAAAAAAGAAAGAACTGTTGGGGAATATGTATCTGAGCGCTCCGGTGAAATCCGGGAAGTGGATTTATGGGTACACACCGCAAAATGATATATGCAGAATTGCGGCGGATGGAAGCGCACAGGAAACAGTCTGTGCAAGCCTGCCGGTTCCGGCCATTTCAGGAATGAATCTGAAAGATGGCAGACTGTATGTCTGTGGCGGCTACCAGCGGGAAAGCCCCGGGATGATTGGAAGTATCCGCCTGGATGGGACAGATTATAAAGAACTGTATGCGGCGTCCGCAGCCGGAGAGTATTTTCATAATCTGAATGTGACTGCAGACAGGATCGTAGCGGCCTATTGTGTGGGGGATCATATGACAGGAACAGTAAGTATTGACCTGGATACGAACAGACAGGAGACTTATTAGGAATATATTCCGCAGAAGAGATCAGCCCCTGCAAAACATTGCCATCAGACGCTCTAATCCATAATCTGATTTATTCATCTTTGGAGCTGGCAGATGACGCTGACTCTATCAGGAAGAATCCGGCGAAGGGAGCAATGTGCCGGGCAGTGTTATGGTTTGCCCGGAATTCAGATGAAATTTTGCGGAGTGATCCATAATAGAAATAAAAGATTTAGAGGAGTTATAAAAAACGTTAAAATAAGAAATAATGGCTGTAAATAGTAACCAGACTATAAATGAAGATTATTTAGAGGCAAATGATGGTTGCATATACCGGCATATACTGTTATAATCCTGTTTTTAACAGTTGTGTAAACAAAGAATCACTGTAACCCCAGTGT
>CANRTU010000016.1 GCA_947642745.1 uncultured Eubacterium sp. | reverse complement strand
AACACCAGCCTTCCAAGCTGGATACGTGGGTTCGATTCCCATCACCCGCTTTTTTATATATAATGAATGTTTTCATTGCGTAGCGGTTCAGATCAGTCAAAATAGCATGATATCCGACATGAGTTTTAGAATTTTATGCTGGCAGAGTGTTAATGACGTATGCCGTATGCCGGATTGATAGGGAATTATATTTTATTATGTAAATCGGGTTCCTTAAGAAGAACGTATTGTAGCAGAATGGAAAAGTTGTTCGTGTCAGCTCATCGCAGGTGGGGTATCCGGCAAAGCCGGATACTTTTTTATCTTATAGGAAAGAGCGTCCTGTAAGATAAAAACCCTCTGGGGAGGATCGCACTGCGCCGGAAAAGAAAATGCTGCCGGGGGCAGCCCGCCGCAGGCGAAGCCGGATACTTTTTTGCTATATAGGAAAGATCGCCCTGGAAAAGCTGCCAGAGGGCAGCCCGCCGCAGACGGGATATCCGGCTCTGCCGGATATTTTTTAATGCTGGTGAAAAGCTTTTCCGGCGCTGATATCTGTACTCTGTTCCGGGTTTCCCTGGAAAAACTGCCAGCGTGCGCAAAAATCCGGCAGTGCAAAATACAGACAGGTATTTTTAACGGATTGTGACATATGATTTATAAAATCCATACATATGGGGAGGCCGATACATGGTGACAGAAACAAAAACAGATTTTGATCAGGTGGTTGACCAGATTACGCAGAATTACATTTCGGACGAAGTATTTGTGACAAAGGAAAACCGGCGCCTGCCGGGCAGGAGCAATATTATTGTGCTGATAAAACGTTTGCGGGCGCTGATGTTTCCGGGATATTTTGAAGAAAAAAACTTTGAATATACAGATGCAAAATATTTTGTGGGGAATACAGTAAACAGCATACGGCGGGAGTTAAGACAGCAGGTGGAAACAGCTTTGCTCTATACGAATGAACATGAGTCGTTATCCTGTATTGCAAAAAAAGCGGATGACATTGCCAGTTTTTTTATTGGCAGGCTGGCGGATATCCAGAATATGCTTTTAAAAGATGTGCAGGCGGGTTTTGATGGTGATCCGGCGGCAAAAAGCAGGCAAGAAATTATTTCTTCTTATCCGGGAGTATTTGCGATCTTTGTATATCGTATGGCTCATGAGCTTTATATAAAAAATGTACCGTTTATTCCCAGGGTCATGACGGAATATGCGCACAGTCGTACCGGAATAGATATCAATCCGGGTGCGGAGATTGGTGAATATTTTTTTATAGATCACGGCACCGGCGTTGTGATTGGGGAGACAACAAAAATTGGAAATAATGTCAAACTGTATCAGGGGGTGACGCTGGGAGCGCTTTCCACGAGAAAGGGACAGCTTCTGGCAGATGTAAAACGGCATCCTACCATCGAAGATGATGTGACAATCTATTCTGGCGCAACTATTTTAGGCGGGGAAACAGTAGTGGGAGCCCATTCAATTATAGGCGGTAACACATTTATTACCGAATCAGTGCCGGCGCATACGAAGGTCACATTAAAAGCGCCGGAAATGACATTTCAGGCGGACCCGCCAAAAGGTCCGGTTAATAATGGAGACTGGATGATTTAAAATTAAATTGGGGATGAAACGGATTCTGTGTATACGGTTCCATGTGAAATCCAGGACTGGGATTATGAGAGTGAAAAAGCTATACTTGAAAAATTATACCTGAAATAAGATTAAATTTATGAACCTCATGTGTTGTCCGCAGGCTGCGGGTCTTTGACGGTTACAGTACATCTGGCTTTTACACCGTCTTCTCTGGCATAGATGTATGCCCGTCCCTTCCTTCTGGCCACAATTCTGCCCCTGTCGTCTACAGAAACAACGTCCGGATTACTTGAAAACCACTCTGGTGTGTTTCTGGAAGTCACTACAGCAGAAAGGGTATATTTTCCACCGGTTGTAAGAGACAGAGAACTGACAGAGAGCCTGATTTCAGGCTGTTTTACCGTAATTGTACAGGATTGGGAAACGCCGTCCGCAGTAGCGGTAATTTTTGCGGTTCCGTGTTTTACAGCGGTAATTCTGCCCGTTTCATCCACAGTGGCCACACTGCTTCTGCTGGATCTCCAGACAGGTGCATGTCCCGTGGAAACATCCGCTTTCAGTTGTCTGGTTTCAAGCCGGTAAAGTGTAAGGGAACCTGGCTGAAGGGAGATAACAGTAGGTTTTACTGTGATCAGGCAGGAAGCCTCTGCGCCCCTTATCCGGGCAGTTATTTTACATGTGCCTGCTTTTCTGGCAGTTACGTATCCATAAGTATTTACAGAAGCTATGGAAGATTTACTGCTGCGGAAAGTGGGCTGTTTGCCGTTGGATGCTATTGCGATCAGATAAAACCCGTCTCCGATGGACATGGTTTTTGTGTAATTTGTAAGGGCGATGAAAGGCGGAAGCCCGATGCCTGCGTGGACAGTCATCCGTGTAAACGGGGTAAATAATAACAGAACAGTTAATAATATGACTGATATAATAGAATAAACAGATTTGCGTGTCATAGAAACACCTCCTGAAAAGTAAAATCAGATATGGTCTCTGGCTGACACATGGAACCGGTAAAAAGACAATAACATGAATGATGAAATATGTAAATTGGCATAATTATACAAAAAAGAAAGTTGTCTGGCTGGGATAAAATCCGCAATTACCGATAAAGTCCGGAATCCTGGATGTCAATGGATTTCTGATGCGGCCCGGAATCTGATAATCCGGATGATTAATATTGCTTTTTACCAGAAATCGGGAAAAATTGACAGACAAGTATTGTTATTTTCATAAAAATAGCCTATAATGACCAACTATAAGGAGCAAATCAGACAGATAAAGGAGTGGAAGAGATTCATGAAAGAGTTATTTAAGCGTATCCGGATAGCGGTATACTTGTCAGCAGTACTTACCATAGCGATGGGAGTGGTTCTGATTGTCTGGCCGATGGAAGTGACAGGACTTATCTGCCGGGTGTCAGGTGCGCTGCTGACAATTATGGGAGCTGTATATTTATTTGGATATTTTGTGGAGAAAAAAGGAATTCTGTCTGTGGCCGGTGGATTGTTGTTTGTACTGCTCGGGGTATGGATTTTTATCTGGCCGGACTCTGTAGCGGGACTGGTGCCGATTGTTATTGGAGTTGTGCTGCTGGTACACAGTCTGAAAGATTTTCAGATGGC
Source organism: uncultured Eubacterium sp. (assembly GCA_947642745.1). Lineage (GTDB taxonomy): Bacteria > Bacillota > Clostridia > Lachnospirales > Lachnospiraceae > Eubacterium_J. The sequence goes on along the minus strand of CANRTU010000016.1, from coordinate 66,008 downwards.
GGCAGAAGCGAAACACTGTGGCAGTGAGGGCTGGAAAGTCATTTTTTTGCTGGCGCTGCTCAACTGTGCGTTTGGCGTGGTCTGTATCGGGAATTCCTTTGGCCTGATTACAGTAGCGATGCGTCTGCTGGGATTTGCGCTGGTATATGACGGTGTTTCTGATATGGTTATCGTATACCATACGGTCCGTGCGGTGAGGGATGCGGCAATGAAACTGGAGCCTATTGATGTAGAAGCTCATGAAATTCAATAACAATTTAATAAGTATGTAACAAAGGGCGGTTAAAAATGCGTCAGATGGAATTTAAAATGGAACGGACCGGATTGCTGAAAGAAGGGGATATCCTTCCGGTTACAGAAGGCAGGCTGCCGGATTCTTATTATTATACTCTGGGAAATGCTTTTGCCATGTCTGCGAATTATACTTTCCGGGAGCGGTTAAAATCTGCCGAAGGCACAGTGGCTGAGGTAAAAGAAACACCGAAAGGATTTTTTGTAAATGTAGTATTTGATGAATGACTATACAGGAAGTTGTGGAGGATTAAAGATATGGCAGCATATTTAGAAAATGGCATACTGGACGTACTGAGTGTACAGTACCGTCTGGAGCATGGATTTGTAGTAAACCGGATAAAGCTGTTGCCGCTGGCATTTATTATGCGTGTAGACGAACCGGAGAATAAGCAGGATGCGGGCGCAACTATTGTGTATGCCAGAGTTCATGCACTGACAAAAAAAGGACAGAAAGTATGGCTGATTGGGGAAAAAGATCTGGAGGAAAGTGGGATTTATGACGATACCTGGGTGTGTACGCTGGAACACGGACGCCAGCTGGTCTGCTGGCGGGAAGGGACAGATGAGATGCTTCCGGTGTCTTTGAATCTGTGGAACAATAAGCTGGAGGAAAAATAATTCATGGCCAGTCAGGGGAAAAAGGCAGTAGATCAGTTACTGGCAGAAAGTTTCAAAGAACTGGCCTGCCGCCGGCCGGTTGAAAAAATTACGATTAAAGAAATTACAGACCGGGCAGGCGTTATCCGTCCCACATTTTATTATCACTTTCAGGATAAATATGAGCTGCTGGAATGGATTATCCAGCATGACCTGATCGAACCTGTCAGACCGTTTATTGACAGCGGCATGGCGATTCAGGCAATGACGTTTCTGTTTTTAAATATTGAAAAGGAAAAAGAATTTTATAAAATGGCCAGCAGACTGGAGGGGCAGAATTCTTTTGCCGGTATTGCGCAGCGCTGTATTCAGGCTCTGCTGCTGGAAGTATTTGAGGAGCACAGCGAACGGAAACAGCCGAAAAATGCAATGCTGACACCAGAACGCCTGGCACAGTATTACGGCCAGTCCATGGTATTTGTAGTCATTCAGTGGATTCAGAGTGGTATGACAGTTTCGGCGCATGAACTGGCGGATGTCTATGAGTATATGATAACCCATTCTCTCGACGATGCATTAAAAGACGTTTAAAAATACATTTTTATATTTTTGTATAAAACATTCATACATTGATATAAGGATGTCAGACAGAGTATTACACATAAAAAAGATTGAATGTTTCCACATTCAGTCTTTTTTTATATACTATCAATTGCAAAGCCGGTGCAGCGTAAGGGCCAGCTGAACGCTGGGCAGGGCGGACAGAGCAAAAAAAGAGAGAAATGAGGGTAAAGCATGGGCAAATTTGGAAAAGGTGTAGTCAGATTCAGAATACTAATTCTGCTGCTTGGGATTCTGCTGCTGGTGCCGTCTCTGGCGGGTTATGTAAATACCAGAATTAATTACGATATTCTGTCGTATCTGCCAGAGGATATCGAAACTATGAAAGGGCAGGATATTTTACTGGAAGAGTTCGGTACCGGTGCATTTTCGGTAGCGGCGGTCGAAGGCATGGACAATAAGGAAGTGGCTGCATTAAAACAAAAAATAGAAAAGATCAGTCATGTGAAATCTGTGCTCTGGTATGATTCACTGGTGGACATTTCCGTACCAATGGAACTATTGCCGGAAGATATTGAAAAAGCTTTTGAAAATAAAGAAAAAAATACCACACTGATGATCGTTATGATGGATACTTCCATGTCGGCGGATGAGACGCTACAGGCAATAGAAGAGATACGTGAACTGACAGACCAGCAGTGTTTTCTAAGCGGTATGTCGTCAGTTGTGGCAGATATTAAAAAAATATGTAATAGTGAAGCGATTATGTATGTGGTCATTGCTTCCGCATTATCAGCGGTGGTACTGGCACTGACCATGGATTCTTTCCTGATTCCAGTGTTCTTTCTGCTCAGTATCGGGATGGCAATTGTATATAATCTTGGCACCAATTTTATTGCCGGCGAGATTTCTTTTATTACACAGGCGCTGGCAGCAGTCCTCCAGCTGGCAGTAACGATGGATTATTCGATTTTCCTATGGCATAGCTACCAGGAAAACCAGGGACGGTTTCCGGGAGATAAAAACCGTGCGATGGCACATGCCATTTCCAATACCGTAGCCTCTGTGGTGGGAAGCTCTATCACAACAGTGGCCGGCTTTCTGGCAATGTGTTTTATGACATTTACACTTGGACTGGATCTGGGTATCGTAATGGCAAAAGGTGTAGTATTGGGTGTAACTGGCTGCGTAACCATTCTTCCGGCTCTGATACTGACATTTGACAGAGCGATTGAAAAAACCAGACACCGGGCAATTCTGCCGGATACTGGCAGGATCGGTGAGTTTGTAACAAAAAAATATGTCATTTTTCTGGCGCTGTTTCTGGTTATTTTAGGGCCGGCATTATATGGATATACGCATAACCGGGTGTATTATGATCTGGTGGGAACACTCCCGGATCATTTGGAAAGTGTTATGGCCAATAATAAACTGGAGGAAAATTTTAACATGGGAGCCACCCATGTGATTATTGCGGACAGTGGTCTGGATGCAAAGCAGGCCAGAAGTATGTTGCGGGAACTGGAAGAGGTAAAAGGCGTAAAGCTGGTCCTTGGTCTGGATTCAGTTCTGGGTCCGGCCTTTCCAAAGGAAATGGCGCCGGACAGGATCAAAGAAGCGCTGGATAATGGAAACAGACAGATCATGTTTGTGGCCTCGGAATATAAAACGGCTTCTGATGAGGTAAATAGACAGTGTGATATAATCAAAGAAATTATAAAACGATATGATACTTCCGCAATGCTTATCGGGGAAGCGCCATGTACACAGGATCTGATCACAATCACCGATAAGGATTTTAAAACTGTCAGTACGGTTTCTATTATACTTATATTTATTATTATTGCGGTTGTGTTAAAATCTATTTCACTGCCGTTTATCCTGGTCAGTGTAATTGAATTTGCCATTTTTATTAATATGGGAATTCCGGCTTACACAGGAACCGTATTACCATTTATCGCATCCATAGTAATTGGTACGATCCAGCTGGGCGCCACAGTGGATTATGCTATTCTGATGACCCATAAATATAAAAAAGCAAGATACTGGGGAGCGGATAAGCAGCAGGCCATTTCCAGCGCACTGAATGGGTCCATACAGTCTGTATTTGTCAGCGCATTAAGTTTTTTTGCGGCAACGTTTGGCGTGGGTCTGTATTCCAGTATTGATATGATCAGTTCGTTGTGCGTGCTGCTGTCAAGAGGAGCGATTATCAGTTTTGTAGTGGTAGCATTTATCCTTCCGGCGATGTTTATGATGTTTGACAGAGTGATATGCAGAACCAGTGCGGGATTTATAGATAAAGAAAAAAATATAAATATAAAATCTGCGGTTAGCAGGCATGTAACAGAACACTAAGTGTTTTTATTAACATAAATATAATATTTAAGGAGTGAAAATATGCGTTATCAAAGGTTAAAAGAAAAATTTAAACATAAATATATAATTAGTGTAATGGCAGGAGTATTATGTGTGATTCTGGCAGGCAGCAGTATCGGACCGGCTAAACTGCAGGCTGGTGAACATACGGTAACAGCGCCAGTGGCGGAAAAGGGTAATAAATCCGCAACAGACGAAATTCCGAAACAGAAAAAGGCTGAAAGCAAAAAAGATGAAACAATAGTGAATAAAATTATATCATTATTTGATAATAAGGATAAAACATCTGAAAGTCTGGACGCAAAAGAAGAAACTGTGTATTTAATTACAGATGCAGGCGGTCAGATCAGTCAGACGATTGTCAGTGGCTGGCTTAAAAATGGTTCTGCTGGCGAAGAAATTAAAGATATATCCAGCCTGTCTGATATAGAAAATGTAAAAGGAGATGAAACTTTTACGAAAAACGGTGACAGGATCACCTGGCAAGCCGGAGGCAGGGACATTTATTATAAAGGCACCACTACAAAAAAACCACCAATAACAGAGAACTTAACCTATTATCTGGATGGGAAAGAGATTGCGCCTGAGCAGCTGGCAGGTAAAAGTGGTCAGGTAACTATCCGGTTTGATTATACAAATCACGAAAAGAAACTGACAGAGATCAATGGTAAGGACGAAGAAATTTACGTGCCGTTTACAGTTATGTCCGGTATGATTCTGGACGACAGTTTCCGCAATGTCAGGGTGAATAACGGTAAAATATTATCCGACGGAAATAAAATCATAGTGGCGGGCCTGGCAATGCCGGGGCTGAAAGAAAGTCTGGGAGCGAAGGATACAGATTTCGACAGTGATTTTGAATTTCCGGAATATGTGGAAGTGACTGCGGATGTAGAAAACTTTTCACTGGAAATGACGGTGACGCTGGCAATTACAGGTCTGCTGTCGGATGCGGAGATAGCCAGCCGGTTTGATTTAAGTGAACTGGATGATACGATCGGGGAAATGACAGACGCAATGGGCCAGCTGAAAGACGGGGGCAGCCAGCTGTCGGACGGAATAAATACACTGGATGACAGTATGAAAGAATTTTCTTCCGGGGCCGGTACCTTAAAGGATGGCATTGACGCTTATACAGAAGGGGTGTCCGGACTGGCTTCGGGCATTCAGACATTAAGCGACGGATCAGGTGCGCTGGAACAGGGCGTGAATACATTAAATTCCAGTGCGGGGACTTTAAATAACGGTATTCAGAAACTGGATCAGTCACTTAGAACACCGATGACTGAAAAGGAGAAAGCCGCAGCCAGAAAAGAAGTGGCCCGGACGGTGGAGACGCAGTTTCAGGAAGGTTCTGAGACATATCAGATGATTTATGATACGGCTGCGGAGAATTTTAATAATACTTTAACCAGTGAAGCGTCTGTAAAGACGGTTCAGGCAGGCATACAGACAGGTATGCAGGCGCAGGGATTAACTTCTGAAGGAGTTGTGGCGGCACTGGCGGAATATTACGGGACAAATGGCTTTACAGATGGAAGCGGACAGACTTATCCGCCGGAAGTCTGTCAGAGTCCGATGCCGGGCACGGATGTGACATATGGAGTTTATTTTGCGTCTGCTTTATTAAATGGAGGATTATCTTCCGCACTGGCATCTGGTATTACCAGTGGAATAGCCAGTCAGGGGGCCGCAGCCGTCGGGGAATCCGTAACAGGGGCGTGCAGGGAAGCGGCTAAGCAGGCCGGAGAAGCAGCTGCGATATCAGGTGCGGAATCAGCGAAAAAACAGGTCGTATCAGCGATTGAAACGAAAGATCCGGCTACCGGACACAGCCTGGTGAGCGGGATGCAGGCATTGAGCCAGGGAACACAACAGCTGGCGGACAGTGTACCGGCCCTGAAAAACGGGATCGCACAGCTGCTGGAAGGTTCTGTGGAACTCACCGGACATAGTGAGACTTTGAAAGATGGTGTATCCAGACTGAACGGGGGAGCGATGCGACTGGGTGAAGGCGCACAGAAGCTGAAAGATGGAGCCAGGGAACTGTCTGACGGTCTGGAAGAGTTTGATGAGAAAGCAGTTTCCAGGGTAGCTGACGCATATCATGGAGATATTAAAGATTTTACGGAACGTGTGAAAGTTATTTTACAGGCAGGAGAGGACTATCGTACATTCTGCGGTGCGTCTGAGGAACAGGATGCTTCTACAAAATTTATTTTCCGTTCCGGGAGTATAAAAACAGAGGACGACTAAATAATAAGTGGTCTGGTATAATAATTAAAAAACCGGAAGGCGGCATTCGGGCTGTCTTCCGGTTTTTACTGTACCGGCTTTACTGGAACATTAATATATTAAGTTTCTGAATAAGCTGATCCGTAACTTCATTTACATATTTTACCAAAACTATGAAAACTATGGAAGGCACCCACAAAAAACGGTTCTGATTTTCGTACATTAGTTATTGTGGATCTTTACGAATAACTAAGGATAATACCAGGGGGAGCAGGCAAATGACAAAACGTACGAAGCAGATTCTGGACCGTCTGGACCAGATGTATGGTACGCAGGCTATCTGTTATCTGAATCATGACAATGACTGGCAGCTGCTGATCGCTGTAATTTTAAGCGCCCAGTGTACAGATGCCAGGGTGAATATCGTTACTGCGGATTTGTTTCAGAAATATGATTCGCTGGAAAAATTTGCAAATGCCAGTCTGGAAGAACTGGAGCAGGACATTCATTCCATTGGATTTTATCATAGTAAAGCCAGAAATATTATTTCCTGCTGCCGGGACTTAATTTACCGGTTTGGTGGCGAAGTGCCTTCCGCCATGGAGGATCTGACCAGCCTGGCCGGTGTAGGACGTAAGACGGCGAACGTCATTCGTGGTAATGTGTTTCATGAACCGAGTGTAGTTGTAGACACGCATGTAAAGCGTATTTCGAACCGTCTTGGCTTTACGAAGGAATCAGATCCCGCAAAAATCGAACAGGATCTGATGAAAGTGCTTCCAAAAGATCACTGGATATTATATAATATGCAAATTATTACTTTTGGAAGAAATATCTGTTTTGCCAGAAGTCCGAAATGCAGTGAATGCTTTTTGCGGGATTTATGTAAGGCTGAGGACAGAAAACATTGATATTGGAAAATTATGTGGCAATTGACCTTGAAATGACCGGACTGAATGCCAGGACAGATCACATTCTGGAAATCGGTGCGGTACAGGTGAAAAATAAAAAAGCCGCGGCGCAGTACCAGGCGCTGATCCGTCCCCATATGAAGCTGCCGCCTGAAGTAACGCAGCTTACGGGTATCACAGACGAAATGGCTGGTGCAGGGAGGGAACTGGATGAAGTTTTTCCGGAAATTGTAGAATTTTGTTCTGGTCTGGTACTTTTGGGACATAATATTATTTTTGATTACAGTTTTTTAAAACAGGCAGCCAGAAACCGGAACATCAGCTTTGAGCATGACGGTACCGATACATTAAAGATCGCCAGAAAATTGCTGCCGGCGGAACAGAAAAAAACACTTCAGGATTTGTGCGATTACTTTGGAATCAGGCGGGAACGCAGACACCGTGCCCTGGATGACGCCAGGGCGGCCATGGAACTGTACGAGATATTTGAAGCGTCCCATGAGGTGGCTTATCCAAAGCTGTTTGTGCCGGAACCTTTAATCTACCGTGCGAAAAAACAGCAGCCGGCAACTCTCCGGCAGAAAAATCATTTAAAAGAACTGGCGGCTTATCACCAGATTACAATTAATGTACCCTGGGAGTCGCTGACCAAAAATGAGGCTTCCAGACAGATTGACCGTATTATCGCCACGTATGGCAGAATGCCAAAGTGACAGGCGCCGGGTCTGCTGGTTTCTGACAGATCTCTCCATAAAGAACAGCCCGATAAAAACAGCCTGTCTTTCCGGCGGCCTGAAAGCTGCCGGCAGACCGGGCTGTGTGTTCCGCTGTCAGCGGAAAGCGTCTGAGCTTTCAGCCAGCTGCTGCAGGATGGAATCTTTTAACAGCATGTCCGAATTACGGACAGTATCCGCCAGCAGTCCCGCTTTTTCCGGCTGGCCATTTTCGTAATATAATGAGCCAAGGAGCGTATAATTGGTACTGATATCCGTTTTGCATGAAACGCCAAATTCCAGTATGGCAATAGCGTCTTCTGTGTGACCCAGTTCTGCCAGACGTTTTCCATAAGCGGTAATGGTTCTGGCCAGTGATGTAAAGTTCATATCATATTCAGACAGTGACGTCAGGTTGGCGGCGCCATATTTCAGCTTCAGGTCTGTGTTGGATATGCCGGACAGATTCAGTATTTTACAGTTGCCAAGTCTTGCCAGTTCTTTTTCCAGGGAGGACAGCTGCGGGTCGGCATATTTGCCGTCCGGAATAAGTTCCGGCGGGATCTGAATGTAATCCAGATTGCTGATATCCTGCTTTCTGGTCTGGTTTGCCCGTTGTTCTTTTTCCCAGAAAGATTCTTCCTTTTCTTTATAGGTACGGTGGGAGCGGTTCCTGAGCAGTGCGAAGACTGCCAGCAGGATCAGAAGATAGGGTAAGAGTAAGTTCATAATAACTGCATCCTTTCTATTTTAGCTGGTTTACTGGTCTGTCTGGTTTATTAGTTTAAATATATAAAGTGTGCTGTTAGTGATAAATATTATCTGCAAATATAAATTTAATACAGGCCGTCAGACAGCCTGGGAAAGAAGGTTGCTTATGTCAGATCGTAAAAAAACAAAAACAAACATCTATACTTCCAAAAAGAAACGGACAGCCGCAGCGGTAGTCTGCGTTCTTCTGGCCGTGTCCATGGTGCTGACACTGTTGCTGGCCGCATTTGTATAATGGTTGTATGGTTATCATTAAATCCGCCTGAAGTAAAACAGATATCGTGTATAATATACAGAAAATGAACGTTTATGTCAAATATATTTGTAACAATTTGACCTGATAAAATGTTGTAATTTGCGATAAAATGAAAGACGGAAATTATTAAAGTGTGATTTATAGTTGAAAGGGACGATGAAATTGAAACGTATTATGAAATATGCGCTCTGCGCCGCCTCATTAGGCCTGATTGCCGCTGGAATGGCTGCCGGCAGGGCGTATGCGGATGAAAAACAAAGTGACCAGATTCTGGACAATGTCTATATCGGGGATATTTCTGTCGGCGGAATGAACAGGCAGGAAGCAGAACAGGCAGTGTCAGATTATGTGGAAGATTTAAAAAATACTACGCTTACATTAACTGTAAATAAGAAAAAAATAGCTGCTACGGCAGGACAACTGGGCATACAATGGAAGAATACGGGAATTGTGGACGAAGCGCTTCAGATTGGAAAAAGCGGCAGTCTGATTACCAGATACAAAGATAAAAAAGATCTGGAACATGAACCCCGCAGCCTGGATCTGGCGTTTGAGGCAGATAAAGACCAGATAAAAAAATATCTGAAAAAAAATGAAGGTAAAGTTAATCAGAAAGCCGTGGACGGCGGACTGAAAAGAGAAAACGGGGCTTTTACAGTGACAGACGGTAAGGAAGGAATCGCCGTCAATATACCGGAATCCACAGAGGCCATTGCGGAATATATTGCCAGTAAATGGGATGGTAAGGAAGCGTCTGTTGAACTGACGGCCAAAGTCGTGCAGCCAAGAGGATCACGGGAAGAACTGTCAAAAGTAAAAGACGTACTGGGAACTTTTTCTACTGACTACAGTGGTTCCACCGCCGGACGTGCCACAAACGTAAACAATGGCTGTAACCGGATTAACGGTACAGTAGTATATCCCGGAGATGTATTTTCTGTTTATGAAATGGTCAGCCCTTTTGATGCGGAACATGGTTATGAACTTGCCGGTTCTTATGAAAATGGAATGGTCGTGGACACATACGGAGGCGGTATCTGCCAGGTGTCCACCACACTGTATAATGCGGCTATTCTGGCAGAGCTTGAGATCAGGGAGCGGTACGCCCACTCTATGATAGTTACTTATGTACAGCCGTCCATGGATGCGGCAATCGCAGGAACAGTTAAGGATTTAAAATTTGAAAATACCACTGACGCACCGGTCTATATCGAGGGCATTGCAAGCGGCGGGATTCTTACATTTACCATATATGGACAGGAAACACGTAAACCCGGCAGGGAAGTGATCTTCGAGAGTGAAGTAATCAGTGAGACCAGGGCTCCTGACAATGTGCAGGCGTCTGAAAGCTATGATGTGGGTTATGTGGCAGTGCAGAATTCTACCCATCCGGGAAAGACAGCCAGATTGTGGAAAGTGGTGAAAGTAAACGGCGAGGAGCAGAGCCGGGAAGAGTTTAACTACAGTGCGTATGCGGCAACCCCGAGAACAATTATTGTAGGTACGAGAACCTCCAGTCCGGAAGCGAGAGCGGTGATTCAGAATGCCATCGCTTCAGGGGATGAAAATACGATCCGGGCTGCGGCAGCCAATGCGGCAGCGATTGCGGCACGTCCACAGGAACCGGAAGAACCGGAGAACCCGGACGAAGGCGAAGATCCGACAGATGGATCAAAACCCGCAGAAGGAGACAAACCGGATAAACCAGACAAACCGTCAGAGGGAAATGGATCCGAAGGAAACAGTTCATCAGGAAATGGTTCAGCGGGAAACGAAAAACCAAAGGATGAAAAGCCGCAGCAGGATGAGAAACCGAAAAAACAACAGATGAACAGTTTTTTACCAGACACTGATACAGGTAAAAAGAAGAGTGGCTGATCCGCAAATCCGACGAAAGCCTGAAAAGTATCCAGTAATATAAGCTCTGGAATATGGCATGAGAAAAATTTAAAAGAGGAGTAATGAGTTCATACAGACATGAAGATTGGAAAAATACCAGAAGCAGTGTTAAAACGATCTGTTTTTAATCAGATTAATAACCGCAGGCCGGAAATACTGCTGGGTGCTTCCGTAGGAGAAGACTGTGCCGCCATTTCTGTAGAGCCGGATGAAATGCTGGTCATGTCTGCGGACCCGGTGACAGGTACCGTGCAGGATATCGGGGCGCTGTCAGTACAGATTACGGTAAATGACCTGGCCAGCGCCGGAGCGGAACCAGTAGGTATTATGCTTACAGTTCTGCTGCCGGAATCTGTCAGCGAGAAAAAGCTGGCGCTTATGATGCGGCAGGTGGAAGACGCCTGTGAAAAAGCGAACATACAGGTAATGGGCGGACATACGGAAGTAACCAGAGCGGTGAACCAGCCGGTCATTTCTGTGGCAGGCATTGGAAAAGTAAGAAAAGGAAAACTGATATCTACGGCAGGGGCACGTCCCGGAATGGATATTATTATTACGAAATGGATCGGGATTGAAGGAACAGCCATACTCGCAAAAGAAAAAGAGACTGAACTGCTGACACATTTTACGCAGGCGTTTATCGACCGGGCAAAAGGGTTTGACCAGTGGCTTTCGGTGCTGCCGGAAGCCAGGATAGCTGCTGCGGGCGGTGTCAGCGCCATGCATGATGTAACAGAGGGCGGTATTTACGGCGCTCTCTGGGAGATGGCGGAAGCATCCGGAACCGGTCTGGAAATTGATTTAAAAAAGATTCCGGTAAAGCAGGAAACGATTGAGATCTGTGAATTTTTTGATATCAACCCGTATGAACTGATTTCCAGTGGCAGTATGCTGATGGCGGCGTCAGACGGCAACCGGATTGTGCGGGAGCTGGAGAAACAGGGCATCCATGCGGTTGTGGCCGGCAGGGCCACGAAAGGTAATGACCGGATACTTTATACAAATTCAGAACAAAGATTTCTGGAGCCGCCCAAAACAGATGAATTATATAAAGCAGTTTTATAGAGGGGACAGTATATGCGGGAAAAAATTTTGACATTTATCGAAAAAAACAGCCGTGTGGATCTAAAGGAACTGGCAATTATGCTGGGTGTGGATGAAGCATCTGTAGTACAGGAACTGGAACAAATGGAAAGCGAACATATTATCTGCGGCTATCATACGCTGATTAACTGGGATAAAGTGGGAGTGGAAAAAGTCACAGCCATGATTGAAGTACGGGTAACGCCCCAGAGAGAGATGGGCTTTGATAAAGTGGCCGAACGGATTTATAACTATCCGGAAGTGAACGCTGTGTTTTTAATTTCCGGCGGATTTGACCTGATGGTAACGCTGGAAGGGAAAACGCTGCGGGAGGTTTCCCAGTTTGTGACGGATAAACTGTCCACACTGGATTCTGTTTTAAGCACAAAGACGAATTTTATTCTGAAGAAATATAAAGATCATGGAACTGTGATGGCATCGAAAGCCAGAGATGAAAGGATTTTAGTGACGCCATGAGAAACCCGTTATCAAAAGAAATCGTAACGATTGAGCCTTCCGGTATCCGGAAATTTTTTGACATTGCCAGTGAAATGGATGATGTGATCTCCCTGGGAGTGGGCGAGCCGGATTTTGATACGCCCTGGCATATCCGGGATGAGGGCATTTATTCACTGGAAAAGGGAAGGACATTTTATACTTCCAATTCCGGTCTGACGGAATTGCGCATGGAGATTACCAGATATTTAAAGCGCAGGTTCCGGCTGGATTATGATTATAAGACTGAAACTTTAATAACAGTAGGAGGCAGCGAGGCGATAGACATTGCCATGCGGACCATGCTGGACCCGGGCGATGAGGTACTGATTCCCCAGCCCAGTTATGTATCCTATGAGCCCTGCTGTATTCTGGCCGGGGGAAAACCGGTTATCATTGAACTGCAGGCAGAAAATGATTTCCGTCTTACAAAAGAACAGCTGGAAGCGGCCATTACTCCAAAGACAAAACTGCTGGTGCTTCCATATCCGAATAATCCTACCGGAGCGGTAATGGAACGGGAGGATCTGGAGGAAATCGCTGAAGTCATCAGGGCCCATGATTTATTTGTATTAAGCGATGAAATTTATGCGGAACTTACATATGTGGAAGGACAGGAGCATGTATCCATTGCGTCTTTGCCGGATATGAAGGAGCGCACAATTGTCATCAACGGGTTTTCAAAATCCCATGCCATGACAGGCTGGCGTCTGGGTTACGCATGCGGGCCTCATGTAATTCTCGAACAGATGCTGAAAATACATCAGTTTGCGATTATGTGCGCCCCTACAAACAGCCAGTATGCGGCGATAGATGCCCTGAAAAACGGGGATGAAGATGTGGCCATGATGTGTGGGCAATATGATGCCAGACGCCGTTATCTGATGTATGCCTTTAAGGAGATGGGACTGGACTGTTTTGAACCTTTCGGAGCATTTTACGTCTTTCCATGTATCAGGGAATTTGGTATGACTTCTGATGAATTTGCCACAAAACTACTGATGACAGAAAAAGTAGCGGTTGTGCCGGGATCTGCTTTTGGAAAAAGCGGAGAGGGATTTATCCGTATTTCTTATGCGTATTCCCTGGAAAATCTGAAAATTGCACTGGGACGTGTAAATCAGTTTATAACCAGATTAAGAAATGGATGAGAAAATCCGGATTCCGGCCTGACCTGTATAGTCATTAGAGAAGTTTCATGCTGTGATCCCGGTTTTAAAATCTGACTGGAATATAATACGAAAAAAGGAGATAAGATGGCAGCTTTAAATATTGTATTACATGAACCGGAGATTCCCCAGAATACAGGCAATATAGGCAGAACCTGTGTGGCTGCCGGAGCAAAGCTGCATCTGATAGAACCCCTGGGGTTCCGGATCAATGAAAAAGCGCTGAAACGAGCCGGAATGGATTACTGGAGCGAACTGGATGTTTATACGTATGTCAATTATGAGCACTTTATGGAAAAACACCCGGGGGCAAAAATTTATTATGCAACTACGAAGGGACATCATTTGTATAGTGATGTCTCTTATGAATCTGACTGTTTTATCATGTTTGGAAAAGAAAGCGGCGGTATTCCGGAACGGATACTGAAAGCGCATCCGGACACCTGTGTGCGTATTCCGATGCTTGGAGAGACCCGTTCCCTGAATCTGGCCAATGCGGCGGCCATTGTATTGTATGAGGCGCTGCGGCAGAATCAGTTTGCCGGTATGAAACTGGAAGGGGAACTGCATCATCTGAACTGGGAAGAAGAGTAAGGGGTCGGCTATGGGTATCATTGAAGCGGCAAAGCTGGTGTTTGAATATATCCGGCGTGATGAGGAAGGGAATGTGGAAGCGATTCAGACCGCACTGGATCAGGTGGATCTGGACATTAAAGCCGGGGAGTTTGTGGCGGTTCTGGGGCATAATGGTTCCGGTAAATCTACACTGGCCAAACATCTGAATGCGATACTGACTCCTACGGAAGGTTCCCTGTGGGTAGCTGGCAAAGATGCGTCAGATAGCGCAAATGTCTGGGACATACGCCAGAGCGCAGGTATGGTATTTCAGAATCCGGACAACCAGATTGTTGCCAGCGTGGTAGAAGAAGATGTGGGATTTGGTCCGGAAAATATCGGAGTACCTACAGATGAAATATGGACAAGAGTGATCGAAAGCCTGAATTCTGTAGGTATGCTGAAGTACCAGAAGCATTCGCCTAATAAATTATCAGGAGGGCAAAAACAGCGTGTGGCAATCGCCGGAGTAGTAGCCATGCAGCCGGAATGCATTGTGCTGGATGAGCCCACCGCCATGCTGGACCCGGGCGGGCGCAGGGACGTATTACGTACAGTACATGAGCTGAACCGGAAGAAGGGTGTTACGATTATACTGATTACCCATTATATGGAAGAAGTAGTGGATGCTGACCGTGTCTATGTAATGGACCAGGGAAAAATTATGATGCAGGGAACACCCAGGCAGATATTTTCGAAGGTGGAGGAATTAAAAAAACACCGTCTGGATGTACCGCAGATTACGCTGCTTGCCCATGAGCTGCGAAAGGCAGGACTGGCAATTCCAGAGGGTATACTGACAGAACAGGAGCTGCTTGTTGAGCTGAAAAGACTGAAAGAAAGCTGTATTTACAATAAAGTTCAGGATAAATGACAGAATAGATTTATCTAATCATAAATTATAATGATAGAATATATTATAAGTTTAATCATGGGTTAATAAATATCACTCAAAAATATTATACCAGTAATAAGTACTACACGAATAGAAGGAACGCCTATGTCTGTCATAGTGGATAAAGTGAATTATGTATATAGCACCGGAACGGCATATGAAGTGCAGGCGCTGAAAAATATCAGTCTCAAAATAAATGACGGGGAGTTTATCGGGATCATCGGACATACAGGATCTGGTAAATCCACGCTGATCCAGCATTTAAACGGACTAATGCAGGCCACCAGCGGCCACATTTATTACAATGGAGAAGATATTGACGATCCGGATTTTAATAAAAAAAATCTGCGCAGCAAAGTGGGGCTTGTTTTTCAGTATCCTGAACATCAGCTGTTTGAGACGACTATTTTTGACGACGTCTGTTTCGGACCGGTGAATCAGGGACTGACAAAAAATGAGGCCGGTCTGCGTGCGTTTGAAGCGCTTAAAAATGTGGGAATGCCGGAAGAGCTGTATTACCAGCCGCCCTTTGATCTCTCCGGGGGACAGAAACGGCGTGTAGCGATTGCGGGAGTTCTGGCAATGAAGCCGGAAGTACTGATTCTGGACGAACCGACAGCCGGGCTGGACCCGAAAGGCCGGGATGAGATTCTGGATCAGATTACCAGGATGCACAGGGAACTGGATATGACAGTTATACTTGTGTCCCATAGTATGGAAGACGTGGCGAAATATGTAAACCGTCTGATTGTCATGAACCAGGGACAGGTGGTGCTGGACGGTATTCCCAAAGAGGTATTCAGTTATTCGAAGGAACTGGAAGCCATCGGGCTGGCGGTACCGCAGGTAACCCGCCTGATGCGGGAGATGAAAGAAGCCGGTTTTATGGTTCGTACAGATGTGGCAACGGTGGAGGAAGCAAAGGCGGAAATTTTAAAGTATTTTGCGGGCAGTTAATGGACATGGCTGCAGGGAGATAAAGATGATTAGAGACATTACGATTGGCCAATATTATCCGGCAGATTCGGTATTGCACAGGCTGGATCCCCGTGTCAAGCTGGCGGGAACAATGCTGTTTCTGATTGCGGTATTTTCCTCCCGGGGAATTGCCGGATTTGCACTGATTACCATTTTTCTGGCTGCGGTCATCCGGCTGTCCGGGGTGCCATTGAAGTATATGCTGAAGGGGCTGAAAGCTGTTCTGATACTGATGGTCATCACTGCTTTATTTAATTTGTTTTTAACAGACGGGCAGCCTGTCTACTGGCAGTGGAAATTTATACGGGTGACAGGAGAGGGGATAGCGACTGCCATCAAAATGATTTTCCGGCTCACATATCTGATTCTTGGCACGTCTGTTATGACCCTGACAACGACGCCAAACCAACTGACAGACGGGCTGGAAAAATCGTTAAAGCCCCTTGGGGCTCTGCATGTACCGGTACATGAAATAGCCATGATGATGGCCATCGCTCTGCGTTTTATTCCAATCCTGATTGAAGAAACAGATAAAATCATGCGGGCGCAAATGGCCAGGGGTGCAGATTTTGAAAGCGGGAATCTGCTGGACAAGGCGAAAGCGCTCATACCATTACTGGTGCCTTTATTCGTATCAGCTTTCCGCAGGGCCAGCGATCTTGCCATGGCAATGGAAGCCCGCTGTTACCGGGGCGGGGAAGGACGGACAAAAATGAAGCCGTTAAAGTACAGGAAGACGGATTATATAGCATATTTTATTATGTTTTTATTTTTGGCCCTGGTCATTGTATTGCGTGTTCTGTTTGGCAATATTTCTATTCCGGGCATTGTATCCGGGTAAAAAGAGGCAGGGTGTTCTGACGGGATCAGGGATGCTGTCTGTTATTTATTGTTTATAAAAACAGAAACAGAATAGAAAAGGACGTATTTATGAAACGGATTCAGTTAATTGTTTCCTATGAGGGGACCAATTATAATGGCTGGCAGAAACAGCCGTCAGGGGTGACAATAGAAGGGGTGCTGAACCGGGCGCTGACAGAGCTGCTTCGTGAATCGGTAACTGTAACAGGGGCAAGCCGTACGGATTCCGGCGTGCATTCTCTGGGAAACGTGGCGGTTTTTGACACTTCCGCCAGAATTCCTGCGGAAAAAATCTGCTATGCGTTAAATCAGCGTCTGCCGGAAGATATTGTCGTACAGGCGTCGTGTGAGGTGGCGCCGGATTTTCATCCAAGACATTGTGAGAGCCGTAAAACCTACGAATACAGAATTCTGAACCGCAAATTTCCACTGCCTCTGGAACGGCGGGATACGTATTTTTTTTACCGGAAGCTGGATGTGGACGCCATGCGCCTTGCCGGACAGTATCTGGTGGGAACCCATGATTTTAAAAGTTTTTGTTCCGTACATGCGCAGGCGGAGACGACAGTGCGGACAATATATCATCTGGATGTGATAAAGGACCGGGATATTGTGACAATAAGGGTAACAGGAAGCGGTTTTTTATATCATATGGTACGGATTATTGCGGGGACATTACTTCAGGCCGGTACGGGGGAACGGGTTCCGGAAGAGATACTGGATATTTTAAAAGCGCACAGCCGTAGCGCGGCCGGACCCACGGCGCCGGCACATGGGCTTACGATGATTGGGATTGAGTTTCTTTAATTTTCTTAATAATTCTTTATTTTTGTTTTACCAGTATTTTCTGGTGAATTTTTCTGAGGTTTTATGATTCTGAATCTGAATATCTTTTCTTTTACCAGAACCTGAATATGTGAAAAAAACACTGGCTGAAAGTGTTTTTTTCGTATACAGAATGATAGATCTGAAAATGCTTCTGTCATGCGTTTTCAGGCAATATACTAAATTCTAAAAATATATATATTTCTGGAAAAATATTTAAGTCAGCTAATATCATTGTATTTTCCGTCATTATACATAAAAACCAGGGTTTATTTTTCTTGCAATATTGTCGATATAGTGATAAAATCGGTAAGAAAAATGAAAGAATCAAAATTATATAAATGTATATGTTTTGAAACAGTTATCATAACTGTTTCTGATGTTAATTGTAGATGGAAAAAGGAGTACGAAAATGTTAAATGGAAAGACAGTTTTGATCACCGGAGGAACAGGTTCATTCGGAAATTGTTTTGTAGACTATATACTGAAATATTATACACCTAAAAAGATAATTATATATTCCAGAGATGAATTTAAGCAGTTTCATATGGCAAATAAACTGAAAAAATATGAGTCTCTGATGCGTTTTTTTATTGGAGATGTTCGTGATAAGGAACGATTACTACGGGCGTTGGACGGTGTGGATTATGTGGTACATGCAGCAGCATTAAAACAAGTGCCGTCATGTGAATATAATCCAATTGAAGCGGTAAGGACCAATATTGACGGAGCAATGAATGTTGTAAATGCGGTTCTGGATACTCCCAGTGTAAAACGGGTAGTCGCTCTTTCAACAGATAAGGCAGTCAATCCGGTAAACCTGTATGGTGGTACAAAGCTGGTTTCCGATAAACTTTTTATTGCTGCCAATGCCTATTCCGGATTTCAGAAAGCCAGATTTTCAGTTGTGAGATATGGAAATGTGGCCGGAAGCAGGGGATCTGTGATTCCGCTTTTTAAACAGATAATTGAAGAAGGCGGTAAAGAGCTGCCGATTACAGATTACCGTATGACCCGGTTCTGGATTAGTCTGGAACAGGGTGTGGAGCTTGTACTAAAAGCATTGAAAGAGGCAAAGGGAGGAGAAACGTTTATTTCCAGAATACCTTCTTTTAAGGTTGTTGATCTGGCACAGGCAATGATGCCGGATTGTATGATGCCGGAAGTCGGGGTTCGTGAAGGTGAGAAACTGCATGAGATAATGGTTGCGAAGGAAGACGCGGCAGTTACTTATGAATACGATAAGCATTATATTATATATCCCCATTATACCTGGTGGGCAAAAGAAGGTATACTGCCCGGAGGGAAAAAAGTAGAGAACGGATTCGAATATAGTTCGGACAAGAATACGGAATGGCTGGATATCGGTCAGTTAAGAGTATGTCTGGGAGAGCTGGGCATTGATCCGGTTAAAAATTGATATATGCATAAAATACTGGGAGGATAAACGGGTCTGATGTATACAGATGACATTATATATGGAAAGATGATACGCCTCCAGATGTGTACGGATGATTTTGTAACGGAGTCATATGTCGCATGGCTGAATGATAAAGACGTAAATAAGTATCTGGAATCAAGATATGTGGAGCAGACGATTACACTGGTGAAAGACTATGTAGAAAAAAATATCAGCTCCCGGGATCAGATTCTTTTTGCCATTGTTGCCAGGGATACAGATAAACATATTGGAAATATTCATTTAACGGTGAATCGTATACATAAGCGCTGTTCAATTGCCTATTTTATTGGCGAAAAGAGCTGCTGGGGCAAAGGGATGGCAACGGAAGCGATCAGGCTGGCGACAGGATGGGCGTTTGAAAATTTTAATATTGACAGGATGGATGCAGGAATATATGCATGCAATACAGGAAGCAGGAAAGCTTTGCAGAAAGCCGGATATAAACAGGAAGGTGTACGTGCGCAGTTTTTACTGCTTGATAATGGAGAACGTGTGGATGGAATTGAAACAGGACTTTTGAGAGACGATTTTAAAAAGATGGATTACTGTGCGGGTGTCTGATGAAAGCAGCCAGGTATCCGGGAATGCGGGGAAATGAAAACTGGCATATGGGAAAAGGGGTGTAGAAAATGGCGCAGTTATGCCTGGGTACGGTACAGTTTGGAATGGAATATGGAATTTGTAATCTGTCGGGGAAACCTTCCACAGAACAGTCACTGGAAATGATAGACATCGCTGTCAGGCAGGGGATAGATACCATTGATACGGCAGGAGCATATGGTACGGCCGAAGATGTTCTGGGCGAGTATTTTAAGATGACAAAAAATGCGGGAAACATAAAGGTGATATCCAAGCTGCGTCCGAACATCATTGGACGGGATGAAAAGGATATATATGGGACTATACGCAGGGAATGTGAGCGTTCTTTAAAACGGATGAACCTGGAAAAGCTTGATGGATATCTTTTACATACACCGGAATACATTTATAACCCGGGAATTGTGGAAGCATTGGTCAGGTTAAAAGAAGAACATCTGACAGAGCACACAGGTGTTTCCATCTATGAATTGAAAGAAGGATATGCAGCGGTGGAAACCGGATGTATAGATTATATACAGCTTCCATACAGTGTCCTGGATCAGAGAGGAGTGCGTCAGGGATTTATCAGGTGCGCAAAGCAGGCAGGGATAACAGTATTTACAAGAAGTGCGTTTTTGCAGGGGCTTTTTATGATGAAACCAGAACAATTGCCTTTGCATCTGACTCATACACGGCCGTATCTGGAAGAATTTGAACGAATACTGGATAAGTTCCATGCGGATAAAGCAGATGTTTTGTTGCACTTTGTATCAGGAGAGCCGGATATTGATTATCTGGTATTTGGCGTGGATACAAAAGAGCAGTTGCTGCAGGACATCAGATATTCACAGGGAGACGGAATTTCTCAGGCGCTGATACAGGAAATCAGGGATACGTTTAAAAATATAGAAAAAGAGGTTATTTTTCCGAGTTTATGGTCGGGAGGAAAACAGGCGGAGTAAGAGGTACAGATAGTATGAGATTTGCGGTAATGATTCAGGCGAGATGTGGTTCTTCAAGATTGCCCGGCAAAGTGATTCTGAATTTACATGGAAAGCCGATGCTGCAATGGATGATAGAAAGAGTACAAATGAGCAGATATGCAGATGATGTGATTGTTGTCACATCGTTTGGAAGAGAAGATCTTCCAATTGTGTCTCTGTGTTCTTCCATGGGTGTTCCTGTGTATTGTGGTTCTCAGAATGATGTGCTGGACAGGTATTATCAGGCGGCGTGTCTTACAAAGGCAGAATATATAGTACGTCTGACGGCGGATTGTCCATGTTTCGATGCCGGATTGCTTGATGAGGCAATTTCGACTCTGGATAAGGATGCTGATTACAGAGGGATGATGAGTGAAACTTTTGCGGATGGTCTTGATCTGGAGATTATAAAATTTAAAGCGCTGGAAAAGGCCTGGAGAGAAGCGGACAAGGCATCCGAACGGGAGCATGTAACACGGTATCTGATACTTCATCCGGAATTGTTTAAACTACAGGATTTTGTATCAGAATCAGGTAACTTTGGCGAAAAGCGCTGGACAGTGGACGAGCCGGAAGATTTTGAGTTTGTAAAAAAAATATACGGGCATTTTATTCGTAAGGGAACAGAAAATTTTGGATACAGGGATATTCTGGCATATTTAAAGGAAAACCCGGAACTGGAACAGCTGAACGCAATGCACAGCCGGAATGAAGGTCTGCAGAAATCCATTGCAAACGATTACACAGTAATCCGGCATGAATCCTCAGTGCCCTTCAATAAATGAAAGTTGTGGGACGCATGTCCGATACCTGAATGAAAGCGCTTTGTGATGATATTTTTATAGTAAATATACAGGGAAACAGAGGATAAGTATGGGAAAAGGACAGGAATTATATGAAAAAGCAAAAAAAATAATACCGGGAGGTACGCAGCTTTTGAGCAAGAGGCCGGAGATGTTTCTGCCCGAAAAATGGCCGGCGTATTATAGCAGGGCGAAAGGCTGCCGGGTCTGGGATCTGGATGGAAATGAATATACAGATATGTCTTATATGGGAGTAGGCGCAAATGTAATGGGATATGCCAATGATGAAATTGATGCTGCCGCCTGTGAAGCGATCCGCAATGGCGGGATGTGCACACTGAATGCGCCGGAAGAAGTGGCTGTTGCGGAAAAATTATTAAAACTACATCCATGGGCGGGAAGTGTGCGCTTTGCAAAAGCAGGCGGGGAAAGCCTGGCTCTGGCAGTGCGGATAGCGAGAGCTTATACCGGTAAGGATATAATTCTGTTTTGCGGATATCATGGCTGGCATGACTGGTATTTATCTGCGAATATCAGCAATGAAAACGCACTGGATGATCTTCATATTCCGGGTCTTGCTCCTGCGGGAGTTCCTAAAGGTCTGTCCGGTACGAATCTTCCGTTTCATTACAATAAGATATCTGAGTTTGAAGAACTGATGGAGCGGCACAGGGGAAACATAGCGGCAGTGGTGATGGAACCTGTACGTAACGATGATCCTGAAGACGGATTCCTTGATAAAATCCGCCATATGTCACAGGAAGAGGGAATCGTTCTGGTGTTTGACGAGGTGAGCGCTGGTTTTCGTCTGTGTAATGGAGGGAGTCATAAAATACTGGGTGTACAGCCCGATATTGCTGTTTTTGCCAAAGGAATGACCAACGGATATCCGTTATCGGCTGTCATTGGAAAAAAAGAAGTCATGGAGGCGGCACAGGAGACGTTTATCAGCAGTACATTTTATACAGAACGGGTTGCTTTTGCGGCAACATTGAAAAATCTGGAGCTGTATGAAGAGCACCGGGTCTGGGAAAAACAGGTCGCCTACGGCAGACAGATCAAAGACGGATGGAAAAAAATATCTGAAAAATATAATGTGAATATTGAAACAGGAGGAATAGATCCACTGGCGCATTTCTCTTTTGTATCTGAAGAACCTCTGGTTTATAAGACATTTTTTACACAGGAAATGTTAAAGAGAGGTTATCTGGCGTCCACGGCATTTTATCCCTCTTTTGCGCACAGTGAAATGATTATTGACGAATATCTCACAGTAGTGGATGAGGTGTTCAGGCTCATATCCCGGGAGAAGAATATCAGGAACAGACTGGAAGGACCTGTATGTCATAGTGGTTTTGGCAGGCTGAATTAGATATTTGACAATAGCATATGTAAACGGTATGAATCCGGGTGGAGATGGGGACAGGAAGATTGTTCCGGCACATGTTTGGTGAAAAGGACGCCGTTAAAATAAAAATTAAATATGAATATACTGATTTCAACGATGAAACCATGGAATATCAGAAATGCTGAAAGATTTAAAGAACGATATCAGGGAGTACATGATGTCAGGATTATTACAGATAAAAAAAAGCTGAATCTGGAAACCTTAGATGAATTGCGGCCGGATATTATTTTTTTTCCTCACTGGTCTTATATTATCCCGTCCTGTATTTATGAAAAATATTTGTGTATCGTATTTCATATGACAGATTTGCCATATGGAAGGGGCGGAAGTCCACTTCAGAACCTGATTGTAAGAGGACACCGGGAGACAAAGATATCAGCGATTAAAGTGCGGGAAGAAGTTGATGCGGGACCAGTATACATGAAAGAAAAGGTATCCCTGGAAGGCAGTGCGTCTGAAATTTTTGAAAGAGTTTCAGATATAGTGTTTGATAAAATGATGCCTGTTTTTTTACAGGGAAAAATTGAGCCGGTTGCACAACAGGGCAGTCCGACTTATTTTAAACGCAGAAAACCTGAAGAAAGTGAGATAACCCCGGGGATGAAACTGACAGATATTTATGATCATATCCGTATGCTGGATGCAGATGGATATCCCCATGCTTTTTTGGATTCTGGAACTAACAGAATGCGTTTTAGCAATGCCAGGATGGTCAATGGGAAACTGATAGCGGAAGTGGAAATAACGGAGACAGAAAGATAGGATGGAGGCAGAAATGAGTGTGATACTGGTGGTTGCGGCCCATCCGGATGATGAAATATTAGGCGCCGGAGCGACTATTGCCCGGAAAGTTGCGGAAGGGAATAAAGCATACGCACTAATTTTAGGAGAAGGGCAGACATCCCGCTGGAAAAGAAGGGATCAGGCGCCGGAAAAAGCGGTTTCAGCACTGCATAATGATTCTGTGAGAGCGGCAGGGATTATCGGTTATTCAGACATTTATTTTGAAAATCTGCCTGATAACAGATTTGATAGGATTGATCTGCTGGATGTTGTCAAATTAGTGGAGGCATACATAGATAAAGTAAAGCCGGATATGATATATACACATTATGGGAAAGATCTGAACATAGATCACAGGAGAACTTCTGAAGCGGTTCTTACGGCAACAAGGCCAGTAGGAAATTATAGTGTAAAAGAGATTTATGAATTTGAAACTGTTTCATCTACGGAATGGAATTTTGGCTCTCGGGATAAGGCTTTCTCACCAAATGTATTTGTGGAGATAGATCATTTTTTTAGAATAAAATGTGAGGCAATGAAATGTTACCGTTCGGAATTGTGTGAATTTCCTCATCCCCGCTCTTTAAAAATGCTTGAATTTAATGCTGGAAAGTGGGGAGCCACAGTCGGGAAGAATTATGCGGAGGCATTTGAATTGGTCAGAAAAGTTGAATAAGACAAAACGGCTGCGGAAATAAATGACATCTGGAGGAAAGGATATGTTTCACATAAATGAAAAAATAGCCAGCGATGACGTCTATTTCATTGCGGAAGTAAGCGCCAATCATGCCGGAAAGCTGGAAAATATTTTTGAAATAATCAGGCTGGCGGCAAAAGCAGGTGCGGACTGCATTAAAATACAGACTTACACGGCTGATAGTATGACCATTGACGCTGATAATGAGTATTTTCGCATAAAGGGTGGATTATGGGATGGCAGGCGTTTGTATGATTTGTATGAAGAGGCAGGAACGCCGTATGAATGGCATGAAAAAATAATAAAAGAATGCAAAAAGTATAATCTGGATTTTCTTTCAACGCCTTTTGACAGGGAAGCTGTTGATTTTCTGGAAGACCTTGGTGTAGAAGCGTACAAAATCGCAAGTTTTGAACTTGTGGATATTCCGCTGATAGAGTACGCCGCTTCGAAGGGGAAGCCGGTGATAATATCCACAGGAATGGGTGATGCTGATGAGATACAGGATGCTTTGGATGCCTGTAAAAGGATGGGCAATAACAATATTATTCTCCTGAAATGTTGTAGTGAATATCCTGCTTTGTGGAGCGACATGTTTCTGTCAAATATTCCAGAGATGAAGAAGCTGTTTGGTGTCCCGGTGGGGCTTTCTGATCACAGCGCCGGCAGCCTTGGCGCTGTAGTAGGCGTAACGCTGGGGGCCAGGGTTGTTGAAAAACATGTGATGCTGGCAGGAACAGAAAGTGTTGACAGCGCATTTAGTATGACGATGGAAGAATATGCATCCATGATACAGGATGTAAAAAACGCAAGACTGGCGGCAAAAGGACCAGACTTCAGTCTGACAGAAGGTGAGCGTAGTCAGAGAATTTTCAGAAGAAGTATATTTGCTGTTAAAGATATTGCTATGGGAGATGTGTTTACAGAAGAAAATGTAAGGATCATCCGTCCCGGATATGGAGCTGCGCCTAAGCAGATTGGAAGTCTGCTTGGGAGAGTAAGTCACCGGGTCATCAAAAGGGGAGAGCCGGTCACCGAAGATGATCTGACTGGATGATACAGTTAAAATTGGAGAGGGTAAGAATCATGAAAAAGAAAAATCTGGAAGCGGATGTCACTCTGAATCCTGCCGGTTACTATGAGCTAAGAAGTGAATATAGAAAGAATATGGATTCATTTTATAAAGATGAATATTATCAGGATAACCATGCGCTTTATAAGAACGAGTATGAAGCCAGCGAACTTGAATACAAAAATAACCTGTATCTTCAAAAAGATTATCTTGTAAAATCCATGTTGGGAAAATGTCCGGATACAAAGCCAGGCTTTCTTGATATCGGGTGCGGAGAGGGTTATGCCCTCGCCTGGTTTGACCAGAATGGCTGGGATGTTGTAGGAATAGACGAGAGTGCGTATGGGGTTTCTACACATAATCCGTCTATGACTGATAAACTGATACAGGGTGATTTCTATAACGAAAAAATCAGACTTGCTGAGAGACATTATGATTTTATCAATGCTGACAATGTGCTGGAACATGTACCGGATCCGCTGGAGTTTATGAAGACGGTTGTATCGCTGTGCGATAAGTCAACTGTGATATGCATTACTGTTCCGAATGATTTTTCACTGATGCAGTATCTTGCGTATGAAATGGGACAGATTGACAGTGCGTTCTGGGTAACTAAAGATACGAGTGAGCATTTTAACTACTTTGGCCTGGAATCACTTAAAAACCTGGGTGAGATGGCGGGTTTACAGATGATAACAGCGTTGTCTGATTTTCCTATAGATTTATTTCTGTTACATACAGAGACAAATTACCGGAAGAAACAGACCGGCCATGAGTGTCACGTGGCAGGAATCAGACTGGAAAACAGGTTGTTTTCCGCTTCTGTGGAAAATGTGGTAAAACTGTATCAGGCCCTGGCTTTAAACGGGATTGGCCGTGATATCAGTGTGTATTTTAAAATGAAATAATATAATCTGGTACCGGACTGGTAAAGCGCCATGCCCGTATAGGAATATCAAAATACGGAAAGATGGGAAAAATGAGAAAGATTCTGATTACCGGAGCTACTGGTGGAATTGGTTCATGTATTGTAAACCAATTGGGAAATATTGAAGAAGAGCTGTCAATATGCTGTATTGTGAGGAATAAAATTACAGTTTCTTCAAAAAAAGAGATTTTGTCGATACAGTTTGATCTGGAAAATAGTGTAAAGTATGACGGATTACGAACAAAAATTGCACAGTGGATTTGTAAAGAGGCGGGACATACAGAAGAGATAGTGCTTGTTCTTGCGGCGGCGGCCATAGCGCCAATAGAAGGAGTCGGGATTCTCGGAAAAGGGATTGTCAAAAATATTACTGTAAATGTGGCATCCCAGGCGGTTATAGTGGATTGTGTGGTATGTATGTGTAAACGATATGACATTCCGCTCCGGATCATACAGTTTGACAGTGGTGCGGCTTACAGACCGGTTGCGGGCTGGTCGCTATATTGTGCGTCAAAAGCGTATCTGAGTATGTTTTTACAGACACTGGCCGTAGAAGATGATTGCTGTAAGGTAGTTTTGTTTGATCCGGGAGTAGTTGATACGAAAATGCAGGATTATATCAGAGATTCTGTTAGCGGTATGTTTGCAGAACATGATAAATTTCTGGCATATAAAGAAAGCGGTCTGTTACATGCTGCGCCGGATGTGGCTGGATATGTGATACAAAACTATATTAGCGATTGGAAAGCAAAAAGTATAAAAGAAAAATACAGATAGCGGGTGTGACGGCATGGAACTGGTCATATTTTCAGATATTCATGGCAATGCGGATGCGCTCAGGAAAATGCTTGAGAGAGAAAATCAAAAAAGCGGCAGGCTGTTCATTTTTTGTGGAGATCTGGCTGGATATTATTATGATTTTGAGGAATGCGCAGAATTGTTAACCGGACTGGATGGCCTGATTTCTGTGCGGGGAAATCATGATCAGTACTATATTGATTCTTTTTCTGACAAAGATATGACGGACAGGCTTGCTGGTCAATATGGTTCCTCATACAGAATTAAGAGTATAAAAGTATTGGAATATCTTAAAAGTATGTCATGGTGTGTCCGGATAAAGCCTGAAAAGGGAATGACTATGGCAATCCAGCATGGAGCGCCATATAATCTGCTGGAAGGAAGAATATATCCGGATACTTCTGTGAAGTCTGTAAAAAATATGAGAGACAATGCAATTATTATTTGCGGACACACACATTATCAATTGTATAGAAAAGATAAAGACCATATATGGATTAATCCGGGCTCTCTCGGTCAGCCAAGAGATGGGAAAGGGTTTTCCTATTGTGTATACGATACAGACAGCAGACAGGCAGATTTTAAAAAAGTAGAAATTGATGTGGAAGCTCTGACTGACAGAATAAAGGCGGATGATCCGGATCATAAATACCTGGCAGAAGTATTACAAAGAAAGAATGGGATATGAGAAAAATATTAATAACAGGCATTGGCGGTGATGTGGCGTGTGCAGTGATACGGTGTATTCTGGAAGACTGTCCGGACGACCTGATATATGGAGTGGATATAAAGAAATACACTCCGTATATGTGCAGCATACACAGAGCGGATGTAGTCCCGCCATATACAGATGCCGGATATATGGAGTTTATTAAAAATTACATAAAAAAGAACGGTATCACACATTTTATACCAACAACAGAACCGGAAATTATCATTGCCGATTGTTACAGGAAGTTCTTTGATGAAAATGATGTGAAGCTGGTTATCAATAATCATACTATCATAGATATTTGTACAAGTAAGTACAAGACTGCCTGTTTCCTGACAGACCATCACATACCTGCGCCTGTATCCTGTCTTGCGGCAGACTACGCAGGGCAGTTTGATTATCCGTTTGTTGTAAAGGCAGATTCAGGCAGTGGCAGTTCATCATTGGGGATTATAAACAACGAGGCCCGGTGGCTTGAAACTGATAAAGAGGGCATGATATGCCAGCAGTATATTGGTAATGAAGACAAAGAGTATACGGTAGGTGTTTTTTCAGACGGAGTACAGACTGTATCTGTCATTTATAAACGAAAGCTGGGTCCGGGGGGTATGAGTGTGGAAATTATATGCTGTAATATTCCGGAAATAGAGCACATTGCGGACTCAGTTGCCAGGGTATTTGGATTAAGGGGGAGCATAAATATTCAGATCAGAGAAGAAAATGGAAAGTTTTATATATTCGAAATTAATCCAAGATTATCAAGTACAAC
Organism: uncultured Eubacterium sp.; assembly: GCA_947642745.1. Lineage (GTDB taxonomy): Bacteria > Bacillota > Clostridia > Lachnospirales > Lachnospiraceae > Eubacterium_J. The sequence continues at coordinate 37,477 of CANRTU010000016.1, read as the reverse complement.
AGGATTTCGTCATAAAATGGGATTCAAAGATGCTGTCTGGTGGCTTAAATTGTCAGATGGTGAAAGTATAAATATGTCATATAAAAGTCCGGTGGGATATGTAGGGGTAAAAGTAACTGACGATATTGTCATATCGCCATTAACCTGCGCAGATGTAAGTGCGGGGGGGGGGTATACTAAGTCAGGTCAGTATAAAATATATTACAAATACCGTCTTTGTAAAAGAGGTGCCGCATGAATCATAAAACGCTTTATTTAAGAAAAGCTGAGCCTGCGGACATGGATCTGTTACTGGAATGGGCCAACGATAAAAGTGTAAGAAAGAATGCGTTTCATACTGAAAAGATTAGTTATGAAGAGCATCAGAGATGGTTCAAAAAACTTCTTGCTGATGAAACGCAGAGCCAGTATATCCTGACGGATGGAACCAGTAACATTGGCCAGATCAGAATAGGTATTTGTGATGGTTGTGCTGAGGCAGACTATAGTATTGCGGTTAAATATCGTGGAAAAGGATATGGGAAAGAGATTATCCGTTTGTTAACAGAAACAGTAAAACGTGATTTCCCGGATATAAAAAAAATTACAGGCAAAGTGAAACCGGAAAACGATGTATCAATTCATTGTTTTGCTGACAATGGCTTTTGTGAGATATACAGGGCATATGAATATAAACTGGAGCGATCATTCAGCATTTAAAGTTTCCTGATATATGAAATATAAGACAAAGGAAAATATATCAGGAAATTTTTTTTCAGGAACAGAATAGTTTTTCACCAGATTAAAGGCAATAAAAAATGAGTCGGGAAGCGGTGTTTTATGTTGGAAGGAAAATATATTCCTTACGGAAGACAATGTATAGAGGAAGATGATGTTTGTGCGGTTGCGGAAGTACTCAGGTCTGATTATCTCACAACCGGACCGAAGATAGAAGAATTTGAACAGATAGTTGCAGAGTATGTCGGAGCTGAATATGCGGTTGCAGTATCAAATGGGACGGCAGCTTTACATGCGGCATGTTTTGCGGCGGGTATTCAACCGGGAGATGAGGTTATTTTATCCCCGATTACTTTTGCCGCTTCTGCGAACTGTGTACTGTATTGTGGAGGTACACCGGTGTTTGCTGATATTGACGCAAAAACATACAATATTGATCCGCAGGATATCAGGCGCAAAATAACCGGGAGGACAAAAGCAATTATAGCGGTTCATCTGGCAGGGCAGCCATGTAATATGGATGAAATACATAAAATAGCGAAAGAGCATCACCTGCTCGTGATTGAAGATGGAGCGCATGCACTTGGTTCGGAGTATAAAGGAAAGAGGATCGGCAGTCTGTCTGATATGACTGTTTTTAGTTTTCATCCAGTCAAAACAATTACAACGGGTGAAGGCGGTATGGTGATGACGGATAATGAAATCTTATATCAGAAACTGCGCTTATTCCGCAGTCACGGAATCGTAAGGGATGAAACGCTGTTAAAAAGAAACGATGGTCCCTGGTATTATGAACAGCAGGATCTGGGATATAATTACAGAATTACAGATATTCAGTGTGCACTTGGTATCAGCCAGATGAAAAAGCTGAACAGATTTCTGACAAAAAGACGTGAACTGGTCAGAAGATATAATGAAGCATTTGAAAATTGTGAGCATATTGTGATTCCTTATCAGATGGAAGATGTAAAGAGTGGATGGCACCTGTACATTATTCAGGTACTGGGTTACGATCGGAAGATTGTATTTGAAAAGCTTAGAGAACATGGAATAGGTGTTAACGTACATTATATTCCGGTATACAGACATCCCTATTATCAGGAGCGTGGTTATCAGGATGTAGTTTGTGAAAATGCGGAAAATCTATATGCGCATATGTTAAGTCTGCCGTTATATCCTGATTTGTCCACCAAAGAACAGGAATGGATTATTACGCATGTGCTGCATCCATAGACAGGAGCGAAAAGAATGAGGAAAATTCAAAAAATGCAGGCAGAATGTTTTATGCAGACGCTGACCGCAGTACATAAAGAAATGGAGCAGCTGATTGTAGAAAACAGGCATAAAGAAGCAAAAGAAATTCTGGAAGAATGTCAGCAGGGCGCAATAGAATTGGGTAATATGATCGAACAGTCAGAGAGTGAAGGAGTTTCTGCGGTAAAACTGCTTGAGAAATATTGCGAGCTGATTTATCAGGTGTATGAAAGTCTGCCGGTATATGAAACAACAAAAGCAGATGAACAGATACATACAGCATGTGAAGAAATGCAGAAATTATTGTGCAGTATTACTCATGGTATCAAACATGATATAAAAGTTCATACTGAGGTGGTATTCCTGCCATATAAAGCGTCTATGTGGGATTCCCTGGAAAGTGTGTGGATGGCTGCACAGGAAGATGAGTGCTGCGATGCGTATGTAATTCCTATCCCATATTATGATAAAAATCCAGACGGCAGTTTTCGTGAGCTGCATTATGAAGGAGGGCAGTATCCAGAATATGTACCGGTGACATGGTACAGAGAGTATGATTTTGAAGAGCGCCGTCCAGATATCATCTTTATACATAATCCATATGATAAATACAATTATGTAACCAGTGTACATCCGTTTTATTATTCTGATAATTTGAAGAAATATACAGATAAGCTCATATATATTCCATATTTTATACTAAATGAAATTAACCCTTATCATAAGAATGAAGTCGAAGGAATGGAACATTTATGTACCACTCCGGGTGTATTTAACGCAGACAAAGTCATTGTCCAGTCAGAAGCAATGCGTCAGATTTATATTAATGTACTTCTTGCGGAAGGGATCAGAGACAGGAATTATTGGGAAAAAAAGATAGCCGGAACCGGATCACCGAAAATAGATAAGGTATTAAACGCAAAAAAAGAAAAATGGAAGATACCCCGGGACTGGTTAAATATGATACGAAGATCAGATGGGGGAATGAAGAAAGTTATTTTATACAATACAAGCATCAGCGCCCTGTTGAATCATAATGAGCAGATGCTTGCTAAAATGCGGGATGTATTCAGGATATTTTATGAACGAAAAGACGAAGTGGCGCTGCTTTGGAGGCCGCATCCACTGATTGAAAGTACATTATATTCCATGAGACCCGGTTTATGGGAGGAATACAGGAAGTTAAGAGATGAATACATACAGGAAAACTGGGGAATATATGACGATACGGCAGATATGGACCGGGCAGTAGCATTAAGTGATGCGTATTATGGAGACTGGAGCAGTGTTGTATGGCTGTGCAGGAGCGTAAATATGCCGGTAATGCTGCAGAATATAGAACAAACAACCGGGAACAGGGCGGCGGAAAGTATAAATAATGAAAGGGAGAATAACGGGATTTCTCCGCTTTCGGGGCAATTCCGGATCAAAGATGATATGTTATATCTCCTTCCCAGACATTATAATGGGTTGTTCCAGGCAGACACAGGTACGGGCGATATACAGTTTGTCAGCAAATTTATATATCAGGAAAACTATAAAGAATCATTGTTTACGATGGATTTGACTGATGAAAAGCTTTTTTTTATTCCGGTATGCGCAGACGAGATGGCTGTTTATGATCTGACCAGCCAGTCCATGCATGAAATTTTATTAGAAAAAGAATGGGGAGGAGTCATTGTAAGCAGTACGCATATATTTGCAGAAGATTATCTGTGGATTTTTCCTGCATGTGGGAATCATATTCTTGTATTTGATTACACAAATTTAAGATTTCATAAAAATTTTGATTTAAGAAAGATTTACAGTGCGAAGTTTGGGTGTGATTATGAATATTTTTGCGCCAATGGCAGCTATTATTATGACGGCTCCATGTATGTTGCCTGTTGGGAGAAGCCATATCTTGCCAGACTACGGATAGCGGAAAACAAAGTAAATTTTTATCACATACCAGAATTTCAGAAAGGCTTTTGCGCTTTTAATGGAAATGGGCAAAATCTATATGCTTTAAATGATGATGGACGACTGGCTGTATGGAATATACAGAGCCGGAAACTGGAAAGAATCGTATCCCTGGAAAAAGAGGCCGGCAAACAGGAAAGTAAATTTTATAGGAAAATATATTGTGTGGACAAAGAAGTTTTTATTTTTCCATATGGTGATATATCAACTGCATTAAAAGTGAGCCTGGAAGACTGTGTTGTATCATATATCTCAAAAAAAGTTTTAAACCAGCTGGAGGAAGAAAGCTCTCAAAAAGAATTTATTCTGACTGACGTGGATCAGGAGTTTTTGTACGGCTATACATATGGTAACCAGTATTTTTGTGTAAATCTGAAAACAGAAACGATTAGATGGATCAGGCATATAACATATGATAAGCGTAATTTGAAGGATATCATAAGAAACGATCATGCGCTTTTGAATCAGCAAAAAGTAATCAATGAGGGAAATGTCCATGGCATCAATGATCTGATTGATATAGCCAGGACAGGTGTCAGAGATGAAAGAAATACTGCGGATATTGGCCGGAAAATATATGATGCCTTAAATAAATAAAAGCAGGAGCAGCAGTCTGACCGGAAAGTGGGATTGCGACAGACAAAGAGAACGGAGGAATGTAATGTGAGTTTTTTTTACAAAATATATCATGCATTGTCCTGGTATCCGTGGATGGAAGACGTTATAAGAGCTGTATTAAATGGTGATATAAAAAACAGGTTACCAATGCAGAAGGGTAATGGAAAAGAATTAAGTGTGATATTGAATGGTCCGTCTTTAAATCATTCGCTGCAGTATCTGGAACGGGAGAAGACAGATATTATGATGGTGAATTATGCGGCTGAAACAGATTTATATCATAGATTAAATCCGGAGTATGTCTGTTTTGCGGACCCGGTTTTATTTAAACCATGTGTCAGAAATTATAACATGTTCCGGAAGATAGAAAAAATAAATAAACATACACTTATTTTTTATCCGGGAGTCTACAAAGAAAACATGTTTATGAAAAATAAAAATGCCAGAAAAGTCTTTTCAACAAACAGGCTGCTGGATGTGGATTTATTTTCATACAGACTTCTTGAAAAAAATTTAATGGCTCCTTATTTTATCAACGTGGGAATCATGGCTTTGTATGTGGGCATTCAGCTTGGCTATAAAAAAATATGGCTGCATGGGGCGGACATGACAATGCTCAGACAGGTATCGGTTACTGAGAACAGGGAAATTGAAATCGGAGATACCCATTATTATGGAGAACAAAAAGTCAATGTAACCAGGTTGTCACGGGGTACAGCAGCTCAGGATATGAAGCATGTGACACAGTGTTTTTATGAAGCATTTGCCCAGTTTAAATTATTGGAAAAATATGCGGCTGCCAGAAATGTAAAAATTATAAATATGTCGGATGATACATTGATTGACTGCTTTGAACGTTTCAGATACAGAGAAAAATACACAGAAAAAGAGATATAGAAAAAATATATAGAAAAAATTATACAGAGAAAGTTATTTAGAAAAAGTTATCTGGAGAGAGTCGTTCCGGAAACTATAGGAGAGCAAAAATGAAAAGAAAGGTTTTGATATTTGCAACCGCAGCGGGCAGCGTACTGGCGGCAGGTTTTGCTGTGAGCAGGTTACTGGAACTGATAAAAAAATATAAAAACGATGCGGATAAATATTATGCTTATTATTTATTTATGTGTCAATGGATAAAATTAAAAAAGTCTCATAATCAGATGGCGGATTTTTTTGCGCATAATAATATGCAAAAAATTGCCATATATGGAATGGAAAGTATGGGAAACGCACTGTATGAAGCGCTGGCTGACACCAATACAAAGGTGGAATATGCGATAGATAAAAATGCGGATGATATATTTGTAACAGGATGCGACCTGTATAAACCAGAAGATGATCTGCCTGAAGTGGATGCGATTGTAGTAACACCTTTTATCTATTTCAGGGAAATACAATCTGTACTTCAAAAGAAAGTGACCTGTCCGGTTATTTCTATTGAAGATGTGGTGTACGGCGTCTGAAATAAAAAAGAATCTGAAATAAAAAAATCCGAAATGGAAAGGAGAAAAATGCAGCAGATATTTGTATTTGGATGCGGACAGTTATTTTCTGTCAAACAGGGCGCTTTATTAAAAACATATGAAATTGCCGGAATCTATGATAATTATAAAACGGGAGAATACCAGCTTGGGGATGGCAGAATAGTCCCGGTTATAAAGCCTGCAAAAGACAATACAGGCGGATACTCTGTGGCAATTATGCGTACGGATGTTGCGGAAGCATGGGAGCAGTTGCATGACCTGGGTGTAAAAGCGGAGTCTGTAATTTTTCCATATGAGATACAGCCATTATATGAAAATGAAATAGATCTTTTTAGTCATGGTGAAAGACTGGAGATACAGGGAAATAACATGATATATCGTGACCGGTGGGAAAATGTTTATCCTGTCTGCCACAGAAAAGATTTTGATGAACTTATGAAGGTTCAGGAAAGAAAAACAGTAAACAGTAAAACAATTCTGGAGGGATGTCCCGGGGAGCCTCTGAACCGTACATTTGGATTTTCAAGGGGAACACCTGTTGACAGATATTATATCGAAAAGTTTCTGAATGATGAAAAAATGAATATCAGAGGCGATGTCTGGGAAGTGGCTGAGAATACATATACCATGAGGTATGGCGCAGAGAATGTCAGAAACTCTTTTATGCTTCATGTTTCATCTGATGAGCCTGGATATACGAAAGGAAATTTCGAAACAGGTGAAGGCATTAAAAGTGAAGTGGCGGATTGTATTATTCTAACGCAGGTATTGCCGTTTATATCTGACTGTAAAGCGGCTGTTTCAAATATTTATCGTATGCTAAAGCCAGGAGGCGTCTGTCTGATTACGGTAAGCGGTATTTCCCAGATAAGCAGGTATGATATGGACCGCTGGGGACATTACTGGGGATTTACGGACCTGTCGTTGCGGACTTTACTGGAGGAACAGGTACCAGAAGAGCAGATAAAAATAAGGGTTTTTGGAAACGTGAAATCTGCGACGGCATTATTATATGGGATTGCGGCAGAGGAACTGGATCAGGAAGAACTTGATAATACAGATGCAGACTACCAGGTTTCAATTTGTGCGGTTATTCGAAAGGAAGAAAAATGAGAATAGTAGTTTGGGGAACAGGTAAAACAGAAAGAATCATAGAACAATTTATACTGGACACGGTGGAAATAGTAGCGTTTGTTGATAATGATGCTAAAAACCGGGATTTCTGTGTCTGTCTGATGAGAAATGGAAAATATATGGAAATCCCGCTGGTTTCTCCAGAAGATCTGAACCAGCTGGAATATGACCGGATAATCATTGCATCGGCGGCTTTTAAAGAAATTAGCAGACAGTGTATTGATGACCTGAAAATACCGGAAGAAAAAGTATTGCAGGCGGTTGAATTTAATGCCGGAAATTATGGGCAGATGAAAGAGATTTTTGATCCCAATGTATTCTCAGACCGGAATCGTTTTTATATTGGAGGCAGACGTATATTACTGGACGAGAATCATGCGCTTCCGCAGATGCAGAAAGAGTTACCGATGTATGACAGATTTGCCCCGTATTTAGCAAAGCTTACACAGGGGAAAGAAGGGAAATATATTATAGATATTGGAGCAAATATCGGAGATACTGTGTTTGCCATGTGGGATTATACAGAGGATAACTTTATATGTGTGGAACCAACAGATTTATTTTACGATTTAGGTGAAAAAAATATCCGGGCATTGAAAGGCACAGAGAGAGTTAGTTTTAAAAAGGCATTTATTACGGATGAGGTAGATATCAGATATACTTCGAATGTATATAAAGGCGGAACTGCGGTTAAAGAAGAGAAAGAAGGGCATAAAGCGGACAAAGAAGAGGGTGTGCCAAGCGTATCGCTGGACGGTTTGCTGGATGAAGCGGGGATACTTTTTCAGGATGTAGATTTAATAAAAATAGATACAGACGGTTTTGATGCGGACTGTATAATATCAGCAGAAAAAGTGCTTGCGGAAGGAACGTCTTTGCTGTACTGGGAAAATGCAATATTTACATATGAACAGTATGAGAAGTATCAGAAAGCCTATGATTTACTTGAAAAGTCAGGTTACGGAACTTTTTTTATTTTTGATAATTGCGGGAATTTTCTGTGTAAAGCAGATATTCATGCGCTGCGTTCCATATCAGCTTATCAGCAGCGGATCAACATGAACTGGGACAGGGTGACATTTGATTATACAGATATACTGGCATGTAAAAGTGCGTATATAGAAAGATGCCAGCATATCGTGGATGAGTATCTGGGACAATATTTGTTAAACAGAAAAAGAATCATAAGGGAAAGAAAATATGCAGGAGCTGAAAGTAGGGAAAAATAACAGGATACTGATAATCGCACCGCATCCGGATGACGAAGTGTTTTGCTGTAGTTCAGTACTTATGAATTATGCGGGACAATGTGATGTGGTTCTTTTGACATATGGTGAAAAAGGAAATCCGGGATGGAGCGAATCAGAAACTGCCCATGCCAGAAGGGAAGAATTCCGCAATATAATGAAGCGGTTGGAAGTTCATAAATACATAGAATTTAAGATTCCCGATAGTAAAATAGATGAAGAAATACAAAGATTAAAAAAGATTCCGTTTTTCAGGTATGATTATATTTTTCTGCCGAACAGATATGATATACATCCTGATCATAATTGTATCTATCGCTTTGTAAAACAGAGAACAGACCGTCAAAAAGTAAAACCAGTCATCTTTGAGTATGAAATGTGGGGGATGTTCAGAAAACCATCGCATTATATTGATATTACCGGCAGAATTGATGAGAAAAAAGAACTGATGAGATCGTACAAAAGTCAGGAAATATATATCAATTATTGTGACAGGATAGTGGCATTAAATTATTTCAGGGCAATCGAAATATCTGACGCTGATTATATAGAGTGTTTTTACACACCGCCACAGCAGAAAAAATCTCATATACGTAACTGGGCTGACAGGGTGGCGGCGTTCTGTAACCGGGGGTTGAAAAAAAGTTGAAATTATGAATAAAAGCAGGTTAAAAGTTGCTCATTTTAGTTTCAGGGATGTTCATGGGGCGCCGGGAGCGGCATATGAGCTGCATAAAGGACTCCTGGCGTGCGGACTGGAATCTGATTTTTTTGTCAGGGAAAAAACCAGACCAGATGACAGAATTATTAAAATCGGATACAGTGATTCGCCAGAAGAAAGATTGTTAAGGGCAATTGATAAATTATATTTTGATGCCAACCGGCCTGATACAGGTACAGCGCCGGTTAGTTTTGATCAGGTAGGAATCCCATGGACGCATAAACTGGAAAATGAGTTAAAAAAGTATGATTTGTTTCATATACACTGGGTTGACGGATTTCTGAGTATCAATAATATTTATCAGATGCTAAAGCTGGGAAAGCCAGTAATCTGGACGATGCATGATTTTCATCCATTTACAGGAGGATGCCATTGTCCGGAATTATGTACAAAATATCAGGGTAATTGTTCGGATTGTCCTGAATTAAAATATAATCCGGCTGATATCACGAAAATTATTCTGGATGAGAAAAAAAGCAAATATTTATCCGGTATATATTTAACCGCTGCTTCTGAGTGGCTCAAAGAAATTGTACACAAAAGCAGCGTATTCCGGAATCATGTGTGTAAAGTTATCCCGATCGGAATAGATACAGACTGTTTTGTTCCAAAGAAAAAATCTGACATGAAAGAAAGACTGGGAATCCCGGCTGGTACGAAAGTCATCCTGGCAGGTGCGCAGTCATTGGAACAAAAGGTAAAAGGATACGGGAATTTAAAGCAGATATTTCAATATCTGGTTCGGGATAAATATTGTAAATTATTAATAGAACAGAAAAAACTTGTGTTACTGACCTTTGGAAGCAAAAATAAAACAGAGATGTCTGATCATGTAATACCGGTTATTAATATGGGATTTATTTCTGACAGAGCAGAATTATGTATGATTTACAATGCGGCTGACGTGTTTATTTTTCCAAGTATACAGGATACATTTGGTATGACTGCAGTGGAGGCCATGTCCTGCGGCGTTCCGGTAGTTGCGTTTCATGTAAGCGCAATGAAGGAGGTTATTATTGACGGTGTTAACGGATATACAGCTGAAACTGGCGGGTTTGCGTCCATGGCTGCTTCTATCAGCCATATATTAAGGGACGAACCAGTTTGTGTGGAAAAGTGCAGAAAACGGATTACGGATCACTATACAAATATAAAAGTAGCGGAGAAAATGACGCAATATTACCATGAATGTCTGGACAAAAACACAGGTAACTGTCTGGAAAAAACAGACCAGAAAAACACAGAAATGGATCGTTTTATTCATCAGTGTGCGTTTGAAATCATGACGGGAGCGGTAAAAAACAAATTTGTTAACCTGGGAATAGAAGAAATGGTAATGGAATTTAATCCGGAATTTATTTCACCAGAAGACAAAATATATAAGCTGATTCAAAGCGGGCGGATCTCACAGGAAATGCGGGTGCATATTTATGGCGCAGGTGAATTTGGAAAAAGAACCATAAAAGCTCTGGAAAGAAACAGAATTGGGATTACTGATGTTCTGGACTGTGACATAAGTAAAAATGGAACCAGTCTGGAAGGGTATCATATACGGACTCCTGAAGAAAAATCAAATTCAGATGGAAGAAAAATTATAATTGCGGGATTTAATTATTCCGGGATGATGAAGAATCTGATAAATCTGGGATATATTTATCAGCAGGATTTTTATTAGACGAAAGTGGAGAGTTTCATGAAATGAAAAAAGAACTGAAAATTATAATTTCATGCATGGCTGGCTTCCTGTCTGGTGGATATATAAGCAGTGTCATGGCAAAAGATGTGATGAAACCGGTCTGGCAGCAGTCGGATAAAATACTCAGATACTACAGAATTTTTGACAGATGGCTGTCATTACGGCAGAGAAATATTTCTCTGGACGCTTATTTCAGGAATCATGGATACAGGAGCGTTGCGATATACGGAGTGAAAGAACTGGGATGTCGTTTGCTGGATGAATTGCAGCATACAGATATAGAGGTAGTCTGTATGATTGATCAGATGACAGACGGGATGGATGGTAAGGTGAGGGTGATAACGCCGGAAGATGAGATTCCAAAGGCAGATGTCATTGTAGTAACGGCATCTTACTATTTTGAGAGTATCAGTGCGGAACTGAAAAAAAAGACTGACTGTCCGGTAATATCTATTGAAGAGATCGTTTATGAAATCCGGGCTGGCGGAACAGAACATATAATCCGGAGATAAAAAATGAAAGAAAATAATATAAAAGTTTCGATCATTACCGTGTGCTTTAATAGTGAAAAAACAATACGAAGAACCATTGAATCCGTTTTATATCAGACTTATCCCAATATTGAATATATTATTGTGGATGGAAAATCAACAGATGGGACAGTTGATATTGTAAAGGAATATCTGCCGGCATTTCAGAAACGGCTGCGGTATGTGTCGGAACGTGATAAAGGAATTTATGACGCAATGAATAAAGGCATCCGTTTATCTGCGGGGGATGTGATCGGAATCATTAACAGTGACGACTTTTACGAACCGGATGCGGTGGAGAATATTGTAAAGTATGCGGATAGGGGCAGTTGTCAGGTGTTATATGGCTATTGTAACTGGTTTTACAGGAACTGCCTGATCGAAACTTTAAGAAATTCCCATTTGTGTCTGGACAGAAAAATGATTCCGCATCCTTCTTGTTTTGTTACAAGAAAAACATATTCCAGATTTGGACTTTTTGTAACTTTTTTTCAGATAGCATCGGATTATGAGCTGATGCTCAGATTCTGGAAAAGTGGACAGGTTATGTTTACGCAGATTCCTGCAGTTCTGGCAAATTTTGAGGAAGGCGGGATTTCCACAAAGCCTGAGATGAGCAGAAAGCTGGAAGTGGAGACAGCATTCATATGGTATCGGTATAAACAGATATCTTTGAAACAGCTGTGTTTGTATCTTTATAAATATATGTTATGTGGTTAATAGAATGCGGGATAAAGGATGGTCGAAGTTGTTTTAGAAAATGAATTAAAAGAATATAAGCAGATTATTATTTATGGGGCAGGCATGGTAGGCAGGCTTGTATTCGGGACAATCAAAGCAGCGTCCTGTCTGGAATATCTGATCGGTTTTGCTGTATCCCGGAAGGCGGAAGAACAGCTGTATTGTGGAAAAAATGTTTATGAAATCCGGGAATTGGAAATGTATAAAAATACGGCGCTGGTTATCGTAGCCACTTTGCCCCAGTTACATGGAGAAATCACAAAAGTATTGTGTGAGTATCATTTTTGTAATGTAATTTGTGTGGACAAAAAGCTTTATCGTGCCATGGAACAACAATATATACAAAATTTTGTCCTTACGCATACAATCCGGCAGAAGAAGATTGATATTCTGTTTATGGCATCTGACAATAACTGTTCTTCGGGAGCGTTTTTGTGTATGTGTGATTTGTGTGCGGAATTGAAACGATATGGTATCTCATCCCTTGTGGTGCTTCCGCAATATGGGAATGGGGAACAGGCGCTGACAGAGAGAGAAGTTGAATTTACATATATTTTATCGGAGCATTGGGCGTATTTTTGTAGAAAGCCTGACTGGGAGGAAAAAAATGCGGCGCTGGCGGAAAACAGCCATGCAGTACAGCAAATAGCAGGATTAATAGATAAATATCATGTCAGGCTCGTTCATAACAATACGACTTATACTTATGCCGGGGCGCTTGCGGCGTATCAGAAAGGGATACCACTGGTATGGCATTTGCGGGAAAATATACATATGCAGGGTTTTGAGTTCGTAAATACGAAGTACGCAATGCAGATATTAAATCAGTCTGACAGAATTGTGGCGGTATCAGCTTATATAAAGGAGTGCATGGACCAGCTGGATGCGCAGGGTGTGCGGATTGTATATGACGGAGTAGACGTTAAAAAATATTATCTGCAAAGAACGGTTTTACAAAATGCCGCAAAAATTACCATTGTGTTGGTGGGAGCCATTATGCCTTTAAAGGGGCAGGAAGAGATGCTGTATGCGGCGGACATATTGAAACAAAAAGAACTGGATTTTCAGATATTATTTGTTGGCGGCGGCGAAGAAGAATATATAAAAAAGTTACAAAAAATTGCGGCAGATATGTGTCTGACAGAAAAGATCCAGTTTTCAGGCAGACAGGATGATGTACAGTTTTTTTATAAAAAATCAGATATAGCTGTAGTCTGCTCGAAATCAGAAGCATTTGGCAGGACAACTGTAGAGGCGCAGATGTCAGGATGTCTTGTAATCGGGGCGGATACGGGAGCAACGCCAGAATTAATCCGGGACGGCGTTACTGGCTGGCTGTATCAGCAGGGCAATTATGAGGAGCTGGCGGATAAAATTATATATGCGGTAAAGCATCCTGACCAGTCCAGAGCCATGGCTCTGACCGGACAAAAATATGCATGTGCGACTTTCACAAAGGAGCGGAATGCGTTTGAGATATTGCAGATTTATAAAGAAATATTACATGATAATGAACCGTGGGCCGGCAGGTCTGACAGGGTGCCATGATTGAAAAAGTGATGAGGTGTTATGGGTATGTACTACGCAAATGAAGTAGTGGAACGGTTGAAAAATAGCAGGCAGATCGTAATATATGGAGCCAGAATTGTAGCAGGCCAGGTAGCAAATTGTCTGATGGGAGCGCCATATAATTTAAACATAGCGGCTTTTCTTGTATCCGGGAAAGAGGGAAATCCTGATGAAATTATGGGTATCCGGGTGCTGACGCTGGAAGAAAGCGGAGAAAAGTATAAAGATGCGCTTGTTATAGTTGCTGTGCTGGAAAAGTATCTGGATGATGTTATGGAGAATCTGCGCAAAGAAGGATATTCTGATATATTGTTATTTACATTTGAAAGCGACTTGTGGAGCAGTATCAGGGGAAATTATTACAAAAATCTTTGTCTGGAACAGGGAAAAAAATATCTTACTCTGGAAGAAGAACTTGAAAAGGTAACAACAGAAGAATCCATGAAAAGCGTATCTGTTTATATGGCAAAATGTCATGCAGACAGAATATTACGTGAAAGTATGTGTGGGTATGAATGGGAGACGCCCATTCAGGTGGGGACTGACCTGACAAATCAAAGGATCAGCGATGTATGTGATAATACGGGTGAAAATATATCCTGTAAAAATAAAAAATATTGTGAACTGACAGCCTTGTACTGGATATGGAAAAATGACAGAGTATCAAAATACGCAGGATTGTGTCACTACAGGCGGCATTTTAATCTGGATAATCAGAAATTAGCGCAACTGGAACATTCTGATATTGATGTGGTACTAACAATACCGATTTTAAACTTTCCCGATGTAAGGGCGGCATATATTCACGATCATTGTAGTAAAGACTGGGAAATCATGCTTGAAGCTGTCAGGAGCCTGGCGCCGGATTATTATGAAACAGCTAAGAGGCTTCAACAGGGCAGATTTTATTATGCATATAATATGTTCATTGCCAGAAAAGAAATATTTGATAATTACTGTGAATGGCTGTTTCCTATTTTGGAATACTGTGAAAATAAATGTTCTCCAAAAGCAGATTCTTATCAAAACAGGTTTATTGGATTTCTGGCAGAACGTCTGCTTTCTATATTTTTTCTGCACCATGAAAATGAGTATAAAATTGTTCATGCACAAAAGCATTTTATTGCGGGATGACTGCCGGAACCGGAGTATTTTTCAGATACGCTCTGTGGAACGGAAAAGGAGTGAATATGGTATACGCACAGGAAACGGTCATGCGGCTGAAGGACAGTGTCAGTATTGTAATTTATGGTGCGGGCAGGATAGCGCAGACTGTTTATTATTGTATGATTCAAAAACCATACGATTTAAAGATAGATTGTTTTCTTGTTTCTGATCTGAATGGGAACCCGGACGAAATAGATGGTATTCCTGTTGTTGCCGCAGGAAAGTGGATGAAAAGAGATGCGGTTGTTCTGATTGCGGTGATGGATGGATTTTTGCAGGAGATACAAAAAGTTCTGGATTCATACGGTTATACAAATGTATTAAGCGTAACTTTTGAAAGTGATCTTTGGGGTCAGTTGCGTGGAAATTATTTTTATTATTTATATAAAGATATGGGAATGGATTTTTTAAGGCTCGAAGATGAAACAGATCAGGGCAGCGGGACGTTTTCCCGGTCAGAACAGGCAAATATTTATGTGGTTACTTCCGGGATGGACCGGAAAACCCGGATGGAATATGGCGCCCGGCCATGGGAAACAATTATATGTGCGGGAGCGGCATTATCAGAGTCTGTGGGTGGTTCATATGATGTACGTGATGATACTGGTGATAATATTTCTGTAAAGAATCATGTGTATTGCGAATTAACAGCCCTTTACTGGATATGGAAGCATGATTTGTCTGAGTATCAGGGAATCAGTCATTACAGAAGAAGATTCGAACTGGATGCTGCCAGGTCAGCGGGATTATGCAGATCGGATATAGACGTCGTATTGACAATTCCGGTTCTGAATTATCCATGTGTTTATGATATGTATGTATTAAATCATTGTGTACAGGACTGGCATATCATGATGGAGGCAATACGGCGCTTGTATCCACAATATTATAAAATGGCACAGATGCTGCAGAATGGGAATTTTTACTATGGATTTAATATGTTAATCGCAAAAAGGAAAGTATTATCCTCTTATTGTGAATGGTTATTTTCGATACTGGAATATTGTGAACAAAGATGTGAAAAAAAACCACGCTATATCGGATATCTTGCGGAACGTCTTATGGGAATCTATTTCCTGAAAAATTGGGATTTATACAAAATTGTACATGGCAGAAGGCATTTTATGTCCAAAGAGCTGCCTTGAAAATGAGTGAAGAAAAAGGAAAATTCTAATGGAAAATATTATTTATATAGCAGGAGCACATTCACGGGGTCAGACCTTTAAGGAATATGTTACATTTCTTTACCCGGATACGGTGGTTGCCGCTTATCTTGTGGATGACCTTACAGATAATGAACCGGTGACCGGCGGTATTGAAGTAAAGGAAATTAAGAGCGAATCAGACCTGAATGGGGATTATCCCGTTTATATTGCCACAAGGGGAATATATCATGAAAAGTTAAGCCGTGAATTAAAAGCATTGGGGATTAAAAAAATATATCCGGTGGATGTTGCGATGGACCGGAAACTCAGGAACGCATATGTGAAGAAAGTATATATGGATAACAACAGGGAATTCTGTACCATTAATGAACCGATGACGAAACAGAGCATTCATGCAAGGATTTATGTAGCTGCTTCTGTGTCTGATCCTCAATTACATAAACCATATGAACTGGCGCCTGAAGAGCGTGTGATACAGGTAGGGACAGCGCTTACTGACAGACGCCTGGAAGAAGCGGTTGTATTTGATAATACAGGCGATCATATATCAGATAAAAACAGACAGTATTGTGAGCTTACGGCATTATACTGGATTTGGAAAAACGCACAGCAGGAAGTAGTGGGGCTGGTTCATTACAGACGGCATTTTCTTTTGCCGGACAACTGGCTTGAGTGGATGTATTATAATAAAGTGGATGTTATTTTACCTGTGCCGCTGTATGTGGCGCCGAGTCTGGAAAAAAATTATAAAGAAAGACATGATCCGTCAGACTGGATTTTTATGATGGATTATTTAAAAAACAATTGCAATTCAGATTATGAAAAGGCAAAGCAGTTTTTTCAGGGAAATTTATATTCGCCCTGCAACATGTTTATAATGAAGAAAAGTATACTGGATGATCTGTGCGAATGGCTCTTTCCGATTCTGTATGCAGTAGAAGAACATGGAGGGCAGAAAAAGGATCTGTATTTAAACCGGTATCCGGGCTTTATTTCTGAAAGACTGATTACTTATTTCTTTGAGTGCCAGAGAGAAAAATATAAAGTGGCTTATGCGGATAAGAATTTTTTGGATTAGGGCGTGTTTGAAAAATGCTTTTCATGAGCTGTACCATGGAGCGTGTTTGAAAAATCATTACTGCGATCTGCACTCTCCACTTTGTACCCTGAAGGGCATGATACGGAGAATTCATTCCAAACTTATGAGACATACCCAAGGGGACACACTGCATTGTGCCCTTTGCGTATAACAGGCTATGCTGACTAAATTTGGGATAAATTTTCCGGTATCATGTCCCTTTATGATATAGCATGCTCTTTATCCTGCGAAATCTTTAATTGAAAATTCCCGGATGCAAAAGTGTAAAAAAAAGCCGGACACCTTTATCCAGGTGGTTTCCAGTGCCCCTGCCAGGCGTCAGTGCGACAGGATTTGAACCTGCGGCCTCTGCGTCCCGAACATTCCGCTGCAAAAAGAATTTAGAAACCTTTAAAAGTACTTAACGGCTTCTAAATCCTTAATTTACGGCTTTTACGCAGTTCAAAACCACACAGCGCTATGTTTTCTGAATTAATTAAAAAAGAATTTTGGGTAACATTTTGGGTAACGATTCATAGAGATACGGGCAGATATTAAGCTACCAAAATTTTTTCACCATTTTAACCGCTTCATTTTGTGATATATTAAATTTCTCTATAATCCGCTCGGCAGCGCCTTGTTTAGATGCCCCAAAATACTTGCATTCTTCTACCGTTGTTTTAATTGCAGCTTCGTTAACTGCCTGCTGTTTTTCCTCTTCAAAT
This sequence comes from uncultured Eubacterium sp., assembly GCA_947642745.1. Classification (GTDB taxonomy): domain Bacteria; phylum Bacillota; class Clostridia; order Lachnospirales; family Lachnospiraceae; genus Eubacterium_J. The sequence continues at coordinate 19,668 of CANRTU010000016.1, read as the reverse complement.
ATCATTGCCACCTGTGTCATTTCAATCGCCCTCCTTATTTTATTGGCTGTTTCCCTATCTATGATCTTGTCGGTAAATGTCAGTATCCCCGCCAGCGTAAATACCTGCTGGCCCCTGTCTTGGATTTTTGCTGCCAGGGCTACCGTTTCGCGGATTCTTTTTTCCTTTTCTTCTTTTTTCCGGTAGGACAGCGGAAGGATGATAAACTCCATTAGTTCTTCATCTGTTAACATCTCGTTTCTTTCTACCTTGCTTTTCAGCCGTTCCATAATGCCGTCAGAATCCAGTTCCGAGAGGAACGCTGTTTCAGTGTAAAGTTTTACTGCCCCAATGTTGTATTCACTGGATACCTGCCCCCTTCTTATATCCCCCGTATAAATGACAACCATCCGAAGCTGTGGGCAGCCCCTTTTTTCTTTCTGGTATCTGTTTGCAACCCTGTCAGATAGTTTAGATATTTTACCTTGTCGTTTTTATCATAGTCACTTTCATAATCTAATATGGCCACCGTATCGTCTTCCAGTTCAAAAAGGTTATCCATCCGCAGTTCATTTGCTCTTACGGCCGGGATGTCTGTCGGCCTTGCCTCTCTGATTTCTGGAAGGTCCAGGCCGTATACCCGGAACGTTTTGCCCTTAAAATTTTCTGCAAGCACTTTACTTGTGATATCTTTATTCTGATACGCTATTTCCTCTTGACCCATGCTTTGTCTCTCCGTAAAATTAAGATATAGTTATCCCGCTGGCTCCATTATATTTTCTTTTAGCTAAAAAATCAACACCTGCACTCTGTACCATGTAAGGAGCCATGCAACTGGCTGCCGTTAACTATGCCAACTTCTGTTAATATCTCGTTTATTTTATATGAAAATTATAATTGTATCATAATAGAATTTCCAATCAGCTTCTACATTATCTGCACAAACCTAAATAAACAAATATAAACTCTTATAAACCATTATGAACCACATTTTTTAAATATGTATTTAATAAAATAGAAAGGAGTTTCATAATAAATGCTTGAAAATGTACGTGATGTTTTAACCTTACAGGATTTAAGGGATACATTGCAGATTGGAAAGAACTCTGCGCTTTCCCTTGTGCAAGACAATATTATACCTGCACGAAAAATTATGGGTAAATGGCGCATACTAAAAGAAGATGTCATTGAATACATATTACATACATAAATCAACGAAATTATATCCACCATATTTGAGAACTTCAAAATCCTTTTAAATAATCTTGTCTATAAAAAATAAGTCTGCTATTCATTCCTTTTTATTTTCAAGACAGAAAATCCTTATCATGCATAATGTATCCATATGGGTAAGATACACGAGACTAAACAAATATGTGGATAAATATGGAAACGCCTGATAGAAGCCAGACTGTCAGGCGTTTCAGACTGGAGGAGAAAATGAAAAAAGTAATGGACAAATTCATGGACGAAGCAGTTGAAAAGATAAAGGGACGGCTTGGCAGTGCCTCCAGTATCTTGAGATACCAAAACAGATACGGCGATTGATAACCATATCAGCCTGTGCGATTTCCCTGACTACTGGCTGTCTGGGAAGAAACTGGAACTGCGCCTGTCCACTTATGAAGGATATTCATGCCGCATCCATTCCATCAAAAAATAGTTTGAGAAAAAGAATCCGGAGCTGGTTTCCCTGAAACCAAAAGATTTTAATGATTTCTTTAAATACGCCCTGGAATATGGCAAAGTGGACCAAAAAACCCATAAGCGGGGGCCGATGGCTGTCCGTTCTGTCCGAAGCTATCGCAGTATCCTGCATGCCGCATACAACGAAGCCATTATCAATGGAATTGTAACCTCGAATCCGCTGGATACAGTCGTTGTACATGGAAAAAAGAACCGTGAGTATAATGAAGAATATTATTTTCTGACAGAGGAAGAAAATTCAGATGTAATTCATTTTATGAGTAAAAACTATCCGAACCTGGTCGGAATTACTTTTATGGGCGCTTATTATGGATTAAGACGTTCGGAAATACCCGGCCTGAAATGGGATGCCATAGACTGGGAAAGAAAAACGATTTCTATACAGCACACCGTTGTCCGTGTAACCTCTGTCATGGCCGAAGACACAACCAGGACACAGGCAGGGGCCAGGGTACTGAATCTGTTTGTTACGGCACAAAAATGCCTCAAGCGGATGAAACAGGAGCAGGATACAAACAGGAATTTTTTTGGAAATACATATGCGAATCAAGCCGGTTATATTTTTACATGGGAAGACGGACGCCAGTATGACCCGGACTATATCACACTATGTTCGCAAAGGCAATGGCTGACTATGGCCGGCCGGAGATCACGCTGCATAATCTGCGGCATACGTGCTGTTCCATGCTGATTAACTGCGGATGGGATTTAAAAAAGCTACAGTACTGGATGGGGCACAGTGATGCATCCACAACGCTGAATATTTATTCCCGCTTCAACCGGAAACGGTTAAATGAAAGTGAGAATGACCTGGACAGAATTTCGGCGGCTGCATCAGACCTGTTCTAAGTTTTTGTTAGAACAAATGTCAGAACAAGCCAATTTTCTGCCACTTTCCTGCCGCCAACAGAAACAAAAAAGAACCGGAAACCCTTTATCCAAGCGGTTTCCGGTGCCCCTGCCAAGAATCGATGCGACAGGATTTGAACCTGCGGCCTCTGCGTCCCGAATCTGCAAACTGGCTTTCGGTATCATTTCGTTATGTCCCGCAACCCTTTATAAATCAACGTTTTCTTCCACTTCCCCCTATGTATCTTTCACAGACTTTCCGCCGCTTTTTCCAACTTTTGCGGTCAAAATGCGGTCAGATGCGGTCATGCCTGTACACGGTCAAACAGCACCTCATCAAGCTTTTCACTGGCTTCTTCATCCTTTTTTCTTAACGGATGGCTGTATATATCCAATGTCGTTGATGTCTGGCTGTGTCCAAGCCTTCCGGCAACCGTCCTTACATCCACGCCCTGTGAGATTAGCAGGGTGGCGCATGTATGCCGCAAGCCGTGGAAATGGATTAGGGGAAGTTTATCTTCCTCCTTCTGAACAGTTGCGTTATACTGGTTAATGATGGAATGGAACCTTTTCAGCGGCGTGGACAGGCTCATCTGTTTCCCGTCTCGCTGTATAAACAGGAAGTCTAGCCTGCTGCCGTCTTCGTCTACAGCCCACTTGGAGCCGAGCTTCATCTGCATTTTGAGGTACTCGCCCCGGTATTCTTTTAGCAGCTTCATCACAACGGGCGACATTGTGATTTTACGGTTAGAAAGTTTTGTCTTGGTTCCCTTTATGAATGTCTCCCTTTCCACATAAGCTGTTGATTTTGAAATATTTATAGTATTATTCTCAAAGTCAATATCACTCCACTTTAAGGAAACAATTTCACCCCTCCGCAGTCCGCCGCATACCGCAATATGAAACAAGACTTTGAACTGCAGCGGAACACTGACCTTATTCACATATGCTGCAACCTTGTATTCATCTCCGTTGCGGTCTTTCCTTTTGCGTGCCTTTACGGGCTGGTCGTATTCCATGCCCAGTGCGTCAAGAAAAACCTTTGCCTGTTCGGGAGTAAAATATTCAATGTCGTCTGAATCCTTTGCTCTCCTTGGTGTTTTTACACGGTCACACGGATTCGACATTATCACTTCCCATTCGACAGCTTTCTTCAATATGCTGCTGATAGTTACGTGAATCATATTAATGGTCGTGTCACTGTAGCCGCCGCTCTTTCCGTCCTGCCGCACGCCGTCTTTCCTCAGGCTGTTATACAGCGAGTTTAGATGGACAGCCTTGATGGTTGACAGCTTCATCTGACCCAGTGACGGGAATACGTTTGTCCGTATGTTATGGTCATAGCCTGCAAGCGTGGTTTTTTCAAGTTCAATGACTGCGTATTCACTGTACCATTTCTCATAAAACTGTGCAAATGTGATTTTGTCCCCGTCAATACATACGCCGTTCTTCACCTTTTCCTCAAATTCCGCTGCAGCCCTGTTCGCTGCCTTGTCACGCTGTTTCGGGATGAGCGACGGGTCTGGCCGGAAAGTCATTGTTTCCTGAATCCTCTTTCCATTCATGTCTTTTCCATTGTCTACTACAATCTGATAGCTGTTTCCCCTTTTTCTAATCTGTGCCATAACTGGAACCTCCTAAAAAATTTTATGCACAATAAAAGGACGGCTGATTACCGTCCTTAAAATCTGTCATTATTCTTCCACGCTGTTTAAATATTCGGAAAACCTGTCTGCATTTATCAGGTATTTCGATGTTGGGTGTATAAATGCAATTTTCCGCTGCTGTATCAGTTTTCGGATGCTGTACTGTGACATGCCGAAACGCTCAGCAGTTTCTTTTATGGTCAGCATTTCTGGAATCTTTTGTTTCGGATACATAATTTCTTGTTTCATATTTTAAATACCTCCATATCTTTATTGATAGGGAGCGCCCGTTATGGTACAATAGTCTTGCAGGGCACTCCCTGTTTTGGATAAAAGGTTAAGGGTTCGTTTTCGTGGACGACTGCTCTTAGCCTTTTTGTTTACAGGTATGTATCGGCGGCGGTCTTCCGCCTGCTGGCAGAAATGCTTTTTTGTCTCTGTTTTCCATGCTGTTGTTTCCTTTCTGCTGCCGGTTCTGCCATGTGTTCTTATCTTTCAACACCTCGCAGTATGCATCTCGCTTCAATAAGAAATTCATTGTATAGTGCAGTACAGAAATCATCCACCTGTTTACTGGTATAGGAGCCGAAGCTGTCATATGCCTGTTTTTTAATGAATTTCGTCCATGTATTTTGTGGATTGAATCTATATTTGAGCTGTTCATAAAACCTAGCCGCAACGTCATCATTCACTTTCTTTATCATCGGCTTTGCATAGTCTGCAATGAGAATCTTCATTTCATCGTCATTTAAAAAATCAGCATATTCAGCCTTAGTGGATGTATCATCCTTATCTCTGGTCGGCTCGTAAAACTGATGCACGTCCACATGGAGCGCGTCAGCTATCCGTTCCAGTGTATGCGGATTCGTACTCCCTGTTTTTTCAATCTTGCAGATGGTCTGTTTCGTAACCCCGACACTGTTCGCCACATCCAACTGAGTGAATCCTTTCTTTGTTCGGATTTTCTTTATATTTTCGCCAACTCTTTTATCTTCAAATCCCATATGTATTTCTCCTTTCAAACTAGAATGCAGATAGTTAAATACCTATTAAGCTTATTTTTTATTACATATTATGTGTCTAAACCCATTATATAACACGCTTAACGTCGTGTCAACTTTATTTTTAATTATATGTTGCATAAGTCAATTCACTGTGTTATAATCACATCATCCAAAACAGAGGGGGGATGTGATGTCAACTAACCGTATTGATACTGTCACCATGTACTTTTCGTTTCCTATGCCATCATACAGAGCTTTAAAAATGCCGCTGTCCAAGCCCTGGCGGTATCGGGGGACTGCAAAAGACCAGCGGCTTCATCACTGGTTCTTGAACACAGAAAATATATTCATGGCTTTTTACCCGGATTTGTTCAACCATGTACGCCTGTTCGTTACATTCAGTGTCCCACGGCTGTTAAACGGCTCCAACACGTTCCTTGTGCAGAACTTTGATGAGGCTGCCTGTTACAGCCTTTTAATGCAGAGCCTGTCCCTATTCCCGTGGCAGCAGTTCCAACAAAGTCCGCCAGCATCATTCAGCGAATGGCAGGCTTCAAGGGCCGACCTGTTCCTCATGCATAAAATTCCCATAGGACAAAGGGACGAATACATGGGAGCTTATGAACTTCTGATGCTTTCCAAATACCGCCCAAAGAAATATGGCAATACATATTATCTTAATTCAAGCAGAAGGCCGGACAAAAAATCAAACAAGGTATTCCGGGTCTACCCCAAGGTACAGGAAATCCACGACAGGCTCACAGGAACGGATTATCCCCTTTCGGTGCATAAAAAACATGAAGCATACCTACTTATGGATGAACACTTTTCTGATTTCATCCGTTTTGAATGGATGCTCCGGCGAAGCGTCATTAAATATGAATGTAATAAGCTGAATACACCGCCTACAATGCATGAGGTTTTTCAGCAGCAGTTCCAAGAAGCCGTGCTGTTAAGGCTTATAAGCGCCTTGGGGCTTGACCGCCGCATACTGTCTAAGTCAAACTTTAGAAAGGCTGTACAGCCCCTGTTTAAGTCACAGAAGACATATCAGAACGCCTTGCAGCTTGCACGCCAGGTAAGGAACGGGCAGAGCGTGACACTGACTAAATGCCAGACTGCACATGTTAAGAAAACCTTAAAAGACAGCGGCATACACTTCATAACAACGCCTTACATAAGCCCTGCCCCTGTCATGCTGCGGAATCCATAGCCAGTATATTAAGCAGCAAAGCAGCCACACCACCGCAGTATCTTGTGGTTTTGTGTTACTTTTTGAACCGGAAGACAAGGGGAAATCATGGTGAAACCGGGCTGTTCGCGGCAAAAGCAGTATTTAGGCATTTTAAAAACAAGCTGTACAGAAAAAAGGGAGATACCCTTTAAAGTATCTCCCGCAAAGCTGATAAGATATGACCCTTTCTGGAAAATGCTGAAAGAAAAGCAAATAAGCCAGTACATGCTGACAGAACACTATGAGATTTCAAGCTCAACACTTTCCAAGATGAAGCATAACAAATTTTCAAAACAAAACTGCTCCGGCAATAAAAAAGCTTCATTAAATACTGCTGGTGTCGGCGCAGGTGCTGCTATGGGCATGACGATACCTACAGTTTTAGATGCTGTTGCAATTCCGGCAGCAGGCCGACTTCCTGTTTGTCAAGTGTTCCGGCATGTTCATCCACAATTTTACGGATTTCAGAATCAACGTTTCTGCATGAATCCAGAAAAGACGGTTCATTATTAAATATGGTTTCGTAAATTTTGTTTAGTAGTTGTTTATTCATTATTATTCTCCTTTAAAATAAAAAGACGCAGCCGCTCATTAATGAACAATTACGCCGTCATGCCTGCTTACCTGCACAGAACCGCAAAAATTATCTTAGCCGCAAATTTTAAGCCGAGCATGAAGCTGTCGCGCCGTGCGTCCGAAATAAAATCCATAAAAACATCCGAAATGGCTTCAATATCTTCCACCGAAGCTTCGTACAGGCTTTCCTCAATAATCTCAACAATCCTGTAATCCATTTTTCTGCCCAGTTCAGCAAATTCCGGGTCATGCATGGCAAGCACATCAAAAATCTTTTCAATCAGTTCTCTGTTATCCATATGAAATCCTCTCCTTTTGTTATATGTAAAAAAATAAGGCAGCACTGTTAATACAGCACTGCCAAGTTGCCTATTCTTTGTAGTTATAGTACGTCAGAATATGAATCAGTTCGTACTCTGTTCGTATATCCACTTTCCGGTTACTTTTCCCGGCTGCTAAACAAATACCCGTCTGTTAAAACTGCCCCTGCCCCATCAAACAGTTCACTGCTGCTGTCCTGGAAAAACCAGCAGCATTCGTCCGTTTTCCTCACTGCCTTCTAGCGGGGCAGTCATCTTCTCCTTCCTGAAATACTTTTGCAGCAGCACCCTGTTTCTGAATGGAATATGCCTGATTCATGTTCTGTATAGATTATCTTTCTAACACAGGCTTCTGCCAGCCCCTTTTAGGAACACGCACCATTCATTCTGTTTCAAAGCAACCGATACAGACAAGTGCAATCCCGGCATTTTCCTTTACCTTCAAAACCACGCATACCATGTTGTTTTCCACTATTTCAATCAAATCGCATGACCCTGACATATCCGTTTCCCTCCGTTCCTGAAATAAAGGGATGCCCGGTATGGACATCCCAAATATGTTTATGCCTGCCGCGCTGCATCCTCGAATTTCTGAATTAACGTGGATGCAATGGCTGATGTTGCCATCGTGTAATCATCAATCCCATATTCCCGTTTCACATATTTATTCAGCGCGCTAGCAGAAGAATGGGACTGCTGCATCAAAAGTTCCAGCTTCTCCATCTGCTTTTTTGATGCCCTGCGCCCTTTCGGCTTCGTTCTTTCCTGTTTTGCTTCTGCCGGCTTTTCCGCCTTTGCCGCATCAGGTTCCCGCCGTGCTGTGTCTGGCTTCTGCACTGCTGCATCCGGCTCCGGTCTCATGCCGTCCTCCATGTCCTGTGTGAACCTTGCTGACAGGGCTGCAACATTCAGGACTGCATCCACCAGAGCACGCTTCTTCGCCATCTTGAGGACGGTGTTCATGACTGCATAGCCGCTGCTCTTGATATATTTCCCTTCTCTTGTGTTACAAATTCCAACCCCCTCTGCCCTGACTACGCCATTGTAGTCAATAAGGTACACTTTAGCTTCGTACGAAAAGAATCCCGCATTGTAATCCTCAATGCGGTTTACGGTTTCAGCCCTCGCAATCAGCCCTAAGAATATCTGTATCTTCTCTGCGCCGGACTTGAACAGCGTCGGCTTGTCCCCATACGGCACTTTTCCGTAATCCCTGCCGGAAATAAGGGCTGTTTTAATGAACCTGTCCATTTCATTTTCAAATGCCTTCGTTTCCTCAACGCTCACCTGTTTTACCTCTGACAGTACAGGCTTTGTTTCCGGCTTAAATTCAGTGCTTTCTGCATCATACATAAGGTTCTTGGGTATGTGCATTTCTGCGTTCTCTATAGATGCTCTGGAACCTTCTGCCGGTTCAATGTTCCCCATTCTGCTCTCCAAAAGTGCTTTTAAATCGACCTGTCTTGTACCCATAATATTTTCCTCCTTGTAATAAAATTATTTAATTGAAAACCTTCTGCTGTTAACTGTCTTTATGTATTTTGCATAAACCACCGGCTCTTCCGCTTTCAGAGCCTTTGCGTCAACCCGCTCTGATTGGACGGGTTTCCATGTGACCGTATAGCCAAAGCATTCTGCTGAATTGAAATCACCCATAATGTCCTTGATATGATTCGCCGCATCCTGTTTCCTTGCCTTTGCGTCTTCTTCATCATCAGAAGCCGAAATATATGCCTCTATATATCCTATGGCCTCCCCCGGCAGCACGACTCTCTCACTGCTGCCCCCTTTGTAAATCCTGTCCAGAAACTCCCCTGATGCATCCGAGCCGTCAATCTCTGGCCTTATCATGTTCTGAACCTTATACCAGAACTCCCTTTCCACTGCTATAAGCATCTGCTGTACTTCTGCATCTGCATCCACTTCATAAACACGGAAAGAACTGCCGCCGATAAGGACGGCAACATATGCTTTCACTGCACCTGTCACACAAAGATAATGCTGTACCTGTGTCTGGTAATAAACTGGAATGTCATTTTCCCATTCACCACGCTTGTACCCGCTGGCTGTCTTGATTTCAAGAACTGCCGGATTCCCTTCATCATCCACGGTCAGCCCATCTATATCCGCAAGCATGAATGGATATTCCGAATGCTGCAATACGGCTCTTACCTCTATTACAGGCCTGCCCATGACTTCCGAAAAATATTTACGGATGACAGGCTCCATGATGTTCCCCCACTGCACGTCCTCATTTTCTTTTGGGATATCATCCGCCTGCCCTGTCTTTTCCAGCCACAAGCCGACTGCTGACTTCCATCTGCTGATACCCAGTATGGCAGACACATCACTTCCGCCTATTCCTCTTTTCCGGCATTGCAGCCATTCCTCCCTTGACAATGTTTCCGTTTTAACAAGAATATTAACTCTCATATAACCCTCCTGTATAAATCAAAACCGGCAGGAGCCATATCCCGCCCGTTTATGCATATCCCCAGCTTTTGCCTTACTGTTCCTCTTTCAGACAAAAAAAGAGCGAATCCCCGGATTCTGCCAGACTGTCAATGATTTTGGCAGCGACTTTCTGCACACTGCCTGCAACTGTTTTCAGTTCTTCCTTGTCTTTCAGCCAGCTCTTGATATAACTCATGCTGTAGCTGCTGGTGTCGAGACCGAGCCTTTCACACACGACAAAAGCCGTACTCTCCGCAATGAGTTCTCGTTTATTCCGGCTGACATCCTCCCCCGGATGCATCTGGAAATCAACTGCATGGGCGTATTCATGCAGGATGGTTTTTACCTTCTGGAAATGCGGCACGTCAGACCGTACCATAATATCCCCTGTTTCCAGATTATAGCTGCCCTTTACTGCTGTTCCAGACGCTTCAATAACTTTATGCTCCCGTAAGATGAAATCTTTTAGATGCCCGTAAATCTCCTGCACACGTTCATCATCCCCTTCCAGCCCTTTCACAAGGACTGGAAGCTGTTCATCAGAACCATCCGTATCTGAAATATCAAAAACATAGGCAATGCGGAATCCTGTGATAACTTTCTTCATTTCCTTTTCGCCTTCTTTTTCGTGGTACTCCGCCTTGTCCTCCGGCTCTTTGAATACCTCTGTTTTCTTCACGCACGGCGCAAGTATGGCGATTCCCTTCGCACCCTTTTTCACATACCTTCCAAGATGGTTCCATGCCTTGAATCCCTTAACAAATGTCGCACCCGGCTTCTGCTGGTAAATGAGCATTGTATTCCGAAAACTGTATCTGTAAAACCGGCTCTGGAAAGCAAGGAACTCCATCCAGTCCTTATCCGTGCTGATATGCTCCATCCCCTCGTCAATTCGTGCAAGAGCCGCTTCTATTTTCTCCTGATTCTTTCCCATTTTTTATTACCTCCATAATGATATTTTTTCTATCTTCCGCATTCCTTATAGTGCGAACAAAACTGGCAGTAGTCTTCATCACATTCCGCACCTGACAGCCACCCGTTCCAGATGACTGGCAGGCATGTGCCGAGGTACAGCCCGCACCCGACACAAATCCCCGGCATTTCAGGCGTAACCGGACAGCCCTGTAAAATGCATTCCATCAAACAGCCACCTCCTTCCCTGTAACCTCCCACAGATGCAGCAGGGCAAAAAGTGCATAAAAATAAGGCCGTGCGGATTAAACAATCTCCACACGGCCTTTGTCCTTAATGTAACGGTAAATATTATCTGATAAAAATCCTCCGGCAGCACTTCTGCACGGTTCACCTCATGCACAAGACTCCTGACTTCTTCCGGCTCAAAGCCTGCGCTGCACGGAAGGAACAGGACTTCATGGATGGATGACGGCAAGATGTAAAAATCACCAGACGCCTTATCCGCGAACCATTCCAGAAGCCCCGGATAAAGGAGCACTGCTGCCCCATTGAACTTATGGCTGTTGCCTGCAACATACATCGGAAACGGAAAAGACGCATCCGCGCTGCACCCACCGTCCAGTTTTTCCGCCGCCATTTCTCTCAGCACATCCGCCATGGACTGGACGGAGCAGCCCAGCAGCAACCCTGTATTCCGCAAAGCAGCAGCATAAATCGTCCGGGCATCCACGCCCCACATATCCTGAATGTCTTTTTTGACGGCAATCGTGGAGATGCCTTCTTTAAAACTTCCGCCAGCAATGACATAAAACACTACTGCAAGGTCATGGTACAGAAGATGCGGCGAACCAGCCAGAAGTTCCCGGTTCCTTTCCGCATTTACCAGCTTAAAGCAGATACGCCCCTGCACGCACCGGAAATCCGTAACAGACGATACATCAAAACCATCATACGGCTTTCCAGTCGCATACGCATTCAGAATGTCCCTGCCTTGATGCAGATTCCCGTCTGCACTACCCCGTTGTTCTTTTCTTCACGGTTTCCTGAACAAAGACCTGTACACTGCCTCCAAAACAGGCTTCTGCATAGTTCCTAGCCACTTCTGCAAATGCCCTTACTGTACTGACACGCCCCCTGCTGCTGTTTTTCCCGATGTTTTCTGTATTGTTCTTCATAAATATTTCTCCTTTTCTATAATATTTTATGTTATAAAGTTACACTGTGCAGTTTACGGCACTGCTGCCATGCCCTTTTCCTAAACCACTCCTTTCCGAGCATAAAAAATAAGCCTTTTAACGACTTGCTCAGGTCGTGCGCCTATGTTAAATGCGCCCATGTTTTGGCTTTTGCCGCATTGCCGACTGTACTCCATGCATACCCGTACCTGTCCGCAATGTCTTTGATACATGCCCCTCCACTGTATTCTGCCCGCATCTGCCTCACCAAGGATTCCGTGAGCCGTGCTTTTGGGTTTTTTTCACCAGTAATGCGCCCCTCATGGTTTCCCCTTGCATAAGCACGCCTGATATTCTCCTGATGCGTGACCCATTCCAGATTGGATGCCGCCGGGTTCATCCTGTTGCAGTCAAGGTGGTCAATTTCATCATAATTATTCGGATTATCAACAAAGAGCTGCGCAACAATCCTATGCGTCCTTATCCTTGTTCTCTTCCCTTTTTTACCCGCTGTAAATGTTGCATAACCATCCTTATTCGGCCTCTGGCTTATTTCTTTTCCCGTCTTACAGCTAAAAACCCTGCCTTCTTTAAATACCTTGTAATTAACATCTGACAAATTGATAATTTTGCTATCTACATCCATATGGAAATATCCTCCTGTATATATAAGTTTCTACGTTTAAATATACAGGCGGCTTTTCCCTAATTGTAACATCTGTATAAGACCTTCTGATAAGAACCGTCGGGTTTCTAGCTTTGCAAAGAAATGCAAAAAATACGCCGGGCTGAGAGAAAAGCTTTATATATTTTTCTCCTTGCCCGGCTTATATAAATATTGGAAATTGCCAAAATAAGCATCATACTTATTCATATTGATTTCGCTGCTCTTATTTCTTCCATTCTGCTCATTTCTCTTTGGTATTGTTCTTCCGTAATTTGCTCTGAGCGGACAATCTGGGCATTTTCAAAAATTGGCTTTTCTTCTACCTCTATAACTTCAAGTCCCAAGTCATCATTTGTCGGCAAAAGTCCTCGTACACAATACACTATTGCCCTAGGAGTAAATACCAATGCAACACCTGAAAAAGAAATTCCCACAAAAAGTACAATCATACATATAGTAAATGTAATATCCCATAGTCGCATGGTCCCCGCTTGCTTATATATAAGCCTCAAAAACCCAAACCATAACGTTACAAAAAATACAGAAGAACTTAACAAATATAATTGACCAATTAAAGATGCTCCTGGTTCACTACCTGTATATCCTAGAAAGAATAGACTCAGACACATAGTAATAAAGGATATTAAAATATTCCTTTTTGTATGAAATACTTTCTGCTCTTTTTTAGGAACCTTTATTGTTTTCTTTTTGACTTCTTTTTTCTCCGTAGCTTGTTTTTTTCCGTCTGCATAAGTGTATCTATCATTCGTTTCTTCCTCCTCATATAAATCATCCGGTATCGCTAAATTACATTTCTGGCAACAAACCCGGTAAACATATCTCAAATATTTCTTTTCATCTGGACGAAGGCTATTGTCATTCCGTTTATTCCATAAGCCGGATTTGACAAGATAGTTCAAGCACCCAGCATAACGTTTCATTGTAAATACAACACGAACTAATAATACATGATATACCAACTCACCTTTGCCATATGCGACTGCCTTTTTTGCTTCTTCAAGTGCATCTTCATATCTGTCCTTATTTAAAGCGTCTATGGTACGCTGCATATATGTATTTGGACTTGTATCTACCCTGTTTTCTACTTTTATTTTCTCTGTTTCCCACCCGGCCATTTATATCACCACTAACCTCTATATTCGAGTTCCTTAAGTAATGTATTTTCCCGCTCAAACAATTCTATGACATCCTGCTCCTGTTCATATAATGGTGCAGAAGACTCAAGCGTCACTTTCTGTATATGTGTGTCTAATGCACTCTGTCTTGTATATACAACTGTAATGTTATGAAGTTTATCCCGCATTTTTGAAACACGTGCAACAGCCTTTTCCATACACTTTCTTGCTTTATACCCCAACACACGTTCAACTGCGTTCGCAGCTGTATTATTCAACCACTCTGCTATATTATTCCAGAATATGTCAATGGCCGTAAGCGCCACTGCGCCTGCTACCATACCAATGACAAACCATCCAAGTGTTCCTATCATATTTCTACCTACTTTCTATTATCTATTCTCCGCTGCGACACTGCATAGGCAAGCAAATTCTGTACCCTGTGCGACGCATACGGCATGGATTCATCCGCCTTCGTATAATTTGATACTACATCATCCAACCTGTTAATTTCCGAAGCCTGCCGGATGAACTCTTTTATGTCCACCTGTCCCGCTAACATGACGCTGTTCAGCACCATTTTCAGTACTGCATCTACGGCGGCTTTAATACCCCCGCACATCACATACCCGTAATTATCTGCGGAATAATTTGCCAGCCTGTACCAGTGGTTGAAGGAAAGCCGTGACACCTCCTCCAATTTGTCCGGCACGGCTTTCCTCATGGCTTTGAAACGCTCCTCCATCATGGTCTTGTGCTTCGTGATGCCGTCCGCTATCTTAAAGGCTTCACGGGCAAGCACGAATTTCAGTTCACCCGGTGTAAAGTCCTGCACTGTCTTTGCCGACAGTTCTATCCAAGGGTGTTCAATGCCGCTGCTTTCCGCACCGTAATAATAATCTTCATACACATAAACAGGCACATCCCCTGTCCTTGCATCCAATAACACTTCATTCAGTATCTGATATACTTCCGGGAACTGCCTTTCAGATACACGCACAGTCTTGCCAAGTAAATCCGGCACCCTGAATCTATAATCAATTTCCTCATACACTTTTTCAATGTCTTCCTGAAACAATACGCCGTCCTGATACTGACGGTACGCTTCATCCTGTCCCTTATGTATATAACATTCCCTGTCCATAACATCCTCCGTCAGTGCAGCAGTGCAAGGACTTCACTTACAACTGCTGCCTTCCTTTTATCTCCTTGTGACTCATAACAGTTTTCTAATGCGTCAAGGGATTCCGTATCATACGGCATAAACTGTAACGCATACGTTAAGAACGGCACAGCCTTCCCATTCTGTCCGCGCCCTGCAAGGAGAAGCCCGAACACTTTATTGATAAGGAAATGTCCCTCTACGCCCTTATGCTCCTTAAAGTAAGATTCAAGGATGGCAAACGCCTTTTCCTTCTGTCCGCTGTCATAGGCTACAAGCCCTTCCACGCATTTCATGAAAGGATGGTTATGCCCCTCCGCTATCTTTACACAGTCCCCAAGATTCTTAAAACTGTTGGATGCAAGGAATACAAGCTGGAACATAAGCTGCTCCCTTTTTGCAAGCAATTCTTTCTTTTTATTCCGGCCATACTCTGAACTGTCTTTGAAATCCATGTTAACCTCAAGTTCCTTTGTGACACGGCTGATTTCCTTCTGCACCCGCTTTATCTGTGCATCCATATACCCGGCATCATAAAACGCCGTTTCGTCAAGGATGCTGCCCGTAACCCCTGCAAATCCGCTTAAAACGCCCATTTGTGCCTTTCGGTAGGCTGCCGCTATCTTTTCAACCATGACTGCCCTCCCCGCATGTCTCACGCTTGTATTCTTCCTCTGTGACAGTCTTTGAGGAAATTATTTTAACATCACTTTCTGCATCCTGATTCCTGTACCGCCCCCGGATGGTTTCATGCGCATAGTCAATGGCTGAAAGACCGAGTGACTCCCAGCCCTGTTCCAGTGTCCGAAGCGCGGCATAAAAAACCATATCCTTAATGTCTGCGCCTGATATCCCGTCATACCTTGCGGCAAGCACATCCGCTGTCACGCCCGGTTCCACCGGTATCATCCTGCCAAGGTGCAGCGTCCATATTTTTTTACGCGCCTGTTCATCCGGCATTTCAAAATAAACGCTCAAAAGAATCCTCCGTTTAAAGGCTTCATCATAATTGCTGATAAGGTTCGTGGTAAACACAACAACCCCCGTGAACTTTTCCAGTTCCATTAAAAGGACGCTCCGGGTGATGTTCACACCGTAGTCTGCCGACTGTGTTACGGATGAAAGCCTTTTTCCAAGGAATGAATCCGCTTCATCAAAAACCAGCACCGCCCCGTCCTCTGCGGCACATTCAAACGCCTTCCGTATATTCTTAGGCGTTTCGCCAACATATTTTGATTCAAGCTGCGAATAGCTGATGCGGTACACTTTCTTTCCAAGTTCCTGCGCTATGGCTTCTGCCGCCATGCTCTTGCCTGTCCCCGGTTTCCCATAGAAATTCAAAATAACGGCACGGTTCCCGGCAAAGTGTTCCGACATCCCCCATTCTTCTGTCATTTTCTTTCTATACCGCACTGCTGCAATGGCTGTTTTTACCTGCCCCCTGACTTTTTCATTCAGGGCAACGTCATCCAGCCGGAAACGGGGCGCACAGCTTTCCAGCATATCCGTGCTGCCGCTCCCCTGCATTCCCCCGCCCTGTGCGCCGTCTGCTCCCTGTACGTCCTGCACTGCTGCGCTGCGGATAATGATTTCATGCGGGAACGGGTTATACTTGGAATGGCTTGCCTTAACAGCCTGCGCCATCCGCTCTACCATGCTGTCAATAAGCGTTTCGTCCAGAACTTCACGCTGCCCGCCCACAAGCCCCGTCCAGGCGTTCTGGATGCGGAACTTTACATCACTGCTGCCTATATGTACTGTTTTTATGACCTCTTTCTCCTGTACATCCCGCACTGCTGCCTTTGAGCCGTTCCCTGCCTCATCCGCGCCTGCCCCTCCGTCTTTTCTGCTTTTCCCAAACATATCAAAAAATCCATCCCTTCTTTTTTACAATCTTCGGCACTGCGCCCGGGTTCTTTGCAAAATATCCTGTCTGCCTGTTTATTTTCGTGTTGCCGTCCCCGTCACGCCAGTACCCTGAAACAAATGTGCCATCCTTTCTTGTATAAGAACTGACCCAGTGCGGGCGTACATAATACACAGGCGTTACAGTTGTAAATTTTTTCCCGCGCCCGCTGAAAGTATTTACTGCATATGGCTGGAATGCTGCTTCTCCTAACATTTCTTTCACCTTTCCTGTTCTGCTACAGTCTGTATCTTATTTCACAATACAGCTACAGAGATATTAACATATTATCATTGAAAAAGCTACATAATGTTACATTTTTCGTCATTATGCTGAATAAAATTCTGAATATATGGAAGGTGGATAAAGAAAATGAAAGAACAACTGCTCCCTGCAAAACTGAAAGAACTGCGGAAAGCACACGGCTACACACAGGATTATGTAGCCGCTGCCCTCGGTGTCGTGCGGCAGACCTACAGCCATTATGAGTCCGGCAGAAGGACGCCAAACCCCGGCACCCTCTACAAGCTGGCCGGGATATATGGTATTTCTGTGGACGACCTGATGCAGCTTTCCCTTGAAATTGACCGCAACATTTACTATGACGCGCCCGCACCCACACAGTCAGGCGAAGACCTCGCCGGGTTCCTCGAATACTTCAACAGCCCGGCCAACCAGAAGAAATACCGCCTGTTCAGCAACCTTGAAAAAGAACTGCTTTATTATTTTGAACAGATAACGGATGCTGACAAGCGGGAAATCATTGAGTTCACCAAAATCAAGGCACACAGGGAAAAACAGGCAGGGCGGTAGCCTGTTGGACAGCACCCTGCCCGTTTTGCCTATTCATCCCCTGTGCAGTCTGCAAAAATGTATTCAAACGAATACATGTTTTCATAACAGCACGGGCAGTAATACGGGTATTCCTTTTTCAGTTCCCTGTCTGTTTCCCTGCAAACCGCCGTACCGCATCTTCTGCATATTATTTTAATCGAAGCATCCATTTATTTTCCCTTTCTCTTAAATATATTGTTATTTTAGTTCCCACTGTTCAAAACCGCACTGATAAAACCTGCATTCTTTCCGCTGCCGCTTTTTTCCATCGCTGCATACTGCTTTGATGAAAAGCTGTTTTCCGGTTTCTTTAGCTTTCCTGACTATGGTTTCAGCCTGCTCCAGAATCGAAGTTTTGCAGAAATACTTTCCGGTTTCTTTCGGTGACTTCGGATATTCGTACAGTTCGTAAACGAGAACCTCATAATCTTCTTTAAAATTGTTTCGAGTCCTTTTTTCATTTACAAGAACCATTTCAAGCTGTTCTGGAGATTTTGGCACGAACTTATAAGAAATAAACCGCCCTAACTCATAATCCGGGTATGCACCAAAGTGTGCTGTCGGCAGCAAGATACGTTCGCCTTTTTCATAGGCAACGATAATATTCCCTGCTTGGACTGCTGCCGTCTTCACATGCTGATAGTATTCCGGGTAATCAAGGACATAAAGATTTCCTATAACCGTATCACCATCAAGGGCAGTAACCTCAACTACAAAAGCAAGGATGTTATCACTTGTCTGCTCGGCATAAAAACAGAACGTATTATTTTCCCGTGTACCTTGGATGAATACATCCTTTTCTTTCAAAAGCCATGTCCCACATTCCCTGCACATCCATACAAAAATCCTTTCTGTTCTTTCTTTAAGGCGGCGCCTCTGAGTGATTCGGTATCAATGTCAAAATCATTCTGGTAATGCTTCACGTGACTGTCTACAATGCCTTTCATTACACTTAAAACGTCAATGCCCATGTGCTTTGTTCTGTTATTCATGGATATTCCTCCTCAAAATAAAAAAAGACAGAAGAAACCTGTCCTCTGTCTGGTTAATGTAATATTCCTAAATATATCCTTTAATATATAAAATGCAGTATTTCTGCATTCAGATATTCTGTCTGATAAGATTCATAAATCACATTTTCTGGTTATTCCCCGGACCCTGACTTCGTAAACCTGCCCAAGTTTTCTGCCATTGTAATCTTCACAGTAAACATAACCCTCCCCAAACATTCCTGTATTAATGTTTATGTTTCCGCACTGCTGGATTTCATTCAGTTGTTCCGGGTGATAATATACCGGATACTGGCAGTTGTTCCCAATGCCGTGCGCATGTGTTACAGTGTTTCCAATGCTCATGCTGTAATAACTTTCAAGGAACCTATTTAAAGCTTCTTTCATCCTGTTCATCTGCACCCTGTCCATCCCATATTCATACCTTGTAATTCTTTTTACATTACAAACAACCATAAATTTTTCAACTGCCTCAACCATGACTGACTGCATAGCATCATCATATATAATTCTCATGTTTCTGCCTCCATTCTTTTAATAAAATAAACCCGCATTTTTCTGTCCGGTTAATAATAAGTGTCTGTGATTCTTCGATTAACTGTCAAAAATGCATTTCAAAATGAGATACGCCATAAAAAGCGCAAGAACCGTATCTGCCATAACGCAAGACCTCCTTTCTAAAATGGCACAAAAAAGAGGGAACACTTTTACATGCTCCCTCTCAAAAAAACCACACTGCACAGGGCAGGGTGGGGTTTCCAACGATTGTTAAATTTTCATGCAGTACAGCCAAGTGCGCCGGAAAAAATTTATATATTTTTCTGTCATACAAGGATTTTGAAAAAGATAAGTGAAAATAAGAAACAATGCGAAACGCTGATAAAACATAAAGATTTTGAAAAAAATGCGGTCAAAATGCGGTCAAATGAAAAATCAGCCCCATTCTGAGAAACTGCAAAAAGACAAAAAAAGAACCGGAAACCCTTTAAAATCAAGGTTTCCGGTGCCCCTGCCAAGAGTCGATGCGACAGGATTTGAACCTGCGGCCTCTGCGTCCCGAACGCAGCGCTCTACCAAACTGAGCCACGCATCGA
>CANRTU010000015.1 GCA_947642745.1 uncultured Eubacterium sp. | reverse complement strand
TCCGGGAAACGCCTGACGGAATTTCCGGATCATCCGTCCCCATACGGATGCCTTTCCCCGGTGTCCGGGAAATATACAGCTGTCCACAGCTGATCCGTTGCATGAAATAAAAGATAACCATGTATTATATGGCATTGCTGGCTGTAGTACCAGAGCATTTTTCAAACACGCTCTAAACCGCGGCGCTTATTCTGGTGGTTAAGGTCTGTTTTCTGCCATGATTCCTGTCAGCGCATGAGGCTGGTAAAGCTCCTCCAGATACCGGATTTCCTCCGGCGTCAGTTTTATGTTTACTGCGGCGGCGGCGTCGCAAAGCTGCTGCGTTTTTGTGGCGCCTGCTACAGGGGCCGCGGTCTTTTCCATCAGCCATGCCAGGGAGATTTCCGTCATGGAAACGCCCCTGCGTTCCGCAAGGTCCGCTACCCGTCTTATAATTAACTGGTCCGCTTCCTGCGTGGCGTCATATTTTCCCCTGGCATAGGCATCTTTTTCCATGCGCAGGGAAGTCTCTCCGGGCCGTCTGGCCAGTCTGCCGGAAGCCAGTGCGCTGTAAGGAGTCATGGCAATCTGCTCTTCTTTACAGTAAGGGACCATTTCCCGTTCTTCCTCCCGGAAAATCAGATTATAATGGCCCTGAACGGAGATAAACGGTTCCCATCCATTCGCCTTTGCAATGGCGTTTGCCTTTGCGATCTGGAAGGCATAACAGTTGGAGATGCCGGCATAACGTATCTTTCCCTGCCGGATGGCCAGGTACAGACCTTCCAGTGTCTCTTCGATGGGCGTATGGTAATCCCACATATGGCAGATATATAAGTCCACGTAGTCCATACCGAGCCGTTTCAGACTTGCGTCCAGCAGATCTGCCACATGCTGCTGTCCGCTGATGCCGGCTTCACGTTCATTTACAGAGCGGGGAACAAATTTGGTAGCTATTACCACATCTTCCCTTCTGGCAAAATCCCGGACTGCCCGGCCCAGAAACTGCTCACTGGTACCGTTCTGGTAACCCATGGCTGTGTCAAAGAAATTAATACCCAGGGAGAGTGCGTGCCGGATGATATTGCGGGATTCCTCTTCCGGCAGCGTCCAGGCATGCATTCCCTGCGATGCGTTGCCAAAGCCCATGCAGCCAAGGCAGATTCTGGATACATGCAGCCGGGATTTTCCTAATGTAATATATTCCATAATCAATACTCCTGTTCTGAAAAAATAGTAATTCTGATGTGCGCCCGGACAGGTTTTTCTATCGTGTGATGAAAGAAATAAACCTGTCTGCTGTATATATTTTGCCAGATAACATGATAATGCGCCAGCTACAAAAGCCACGGGCTGTCTGTATGTGGACATTTAAAGAGAAATGTCTATGTCAGGCAGAGTTATATTCATAAGGATTTCCCTTTATTTTAGCCGGTTCGAACAGTTTTTCCATACCGCTGCTTCGTAAGCGGGTAATAAGGTCCGCCATTTCTTCACAGGAAGCGGGCATATCTGACAAAATCCAGGAGAGGGTCATGCTGCTGGACGCAAAAGAATGGTATTCTGTGGCAAAACGCAGGCTGTCCGGCATGGGATCATCCCCGTAGCGGAGCTGGTGCCAGTTCAGATCAAAAGTGCGGCAGTGTTCAAAAATAAAATCCAGCAGGCAGTTCTGACCATCCAGCAGGCAGGCCTGTTTCAGAAATTTGTGATAACGTTTCATGTTCCTCAGGGAATGGAGCAGAATATCATGAAAGGGAATATGAACTTCCGTATTCTGAAACCCTGGAATGATTTTATTCAGATAGATGTACTGGATCAGATCATTTTTGTCCTGAAAATGATTGTAAAAAGTCTGTCGGCCTGCGCCGGTATGGCTTAGAATCTGCCCCACGGTAATGGATTTTAAGGAACTGGTTTCACATAATTCCAGTAGTCCTGATGCGATTAGTTCTTTTGTATTAATTGCCATATGAATCACCTGTCATGTAGAATGTTGAACAGCATCCTTCTGCCGGGTGCCGGTGCGTGTAAGATATTAACGGGCTGCGGGCACCGGACTCCGGACGAAGGAAACTTTTCGTTGTTCTGTGTTTATAAAAGAGTATAACATTTGTATCCGGAAATACAATCAGAAAATAATACTGCCGGATTTTCCAAACCCTATTGACAAATTGTTCCAGACGTACTATGATACTTTGCGAGTCAAATAGCTTGATAGTCAAATAGTTTGATAATCAAAGAAAAATAAATGTAAAACAAACCAGATACAGGAAAAAGAAAATGAAAAGGAGATCAGAGATGTTAGAAAAAATTGCGGAGATTATAAAAGAACAGTTAAATACCACAGCGGAAATCACAGAGCAGACTACGTTTAAGGACGATCTTGGGGCGGACTCCCTGGATATTTTTGAACTGGTGATTGCGCTGGAAGAAGGCTTTGACATTGAAATTCCGTCTGAAGACCTGGAAGGCGTTACAACAGTAGGCGATATAATGAACTATTTAAAAGAGCATGGTGTAGAATAAAAGCAAAAAAGGTGGCAGAGATGAAAACCAGGGTAACAGAATTATTAGGAATTGAATATCCCGTCATACAGGGCGGTATGGCCTGGGTAGGGGAATATCATCTGGCGTCAGCCGTATCGGCTGCCGGTGGTCTGGGCATTATCGGGGCGGCCAGCGCACCGCCGGAAGTTGTGAGGGAGCAGATCCGGGAAGCGAAAAAGCTCACCAGCCGGCCGGTAGGCGTAAACGTTATGCTGATGAATCCCAACGCACCGGAAGTGGCAAAGATCGTTGTGGAAGAAGGGATAAAGGTAGTAACAACCGGCGCCGGAAATCCGGTTAAATTTATTCCAATGTGGAAAGAAGCCGGCGTGCGGGTCATTCCGGTAGTGGCCAGCGTAGCCATGGCAAAGATGATGGAACGCTCCGGTGCGGATGCGGTAGTGGCGGAAGGCATGGAGTCCGGCGGACACATCGGGGAACAGACGACAATGACGCTGGTGCCACAGGTGGCGGACGCCGTAGGCATTCCGGTTATTGCGGCCGGCGGCATTGCGGACGGCAGGGGAATGGCCGCCGCTTTTATGCTGGGCGCTGAAGCCGTACAGATGGGAACCCGGTTTATTACTGCTGTGGAATCCATCGTACACTCTGCTTACAAAGAGCGGGTCATCAAAGCAAAAGACATAGATTCAGAAGTCACAGGCCGTTCCACAGGTCATCCGATCCGTGTACTGCGCAACCAGATGAGCCGGGAATACTTAAAACTGGAAAAGAAAGGCACGCCGCTGGAGGAACTGGAACGGTTAACTCTTGGCTCCCTGCGCAAAGCAGTCATGGAAGGCGATGTAAAAGAGGGAAGCCTGATGGCGGGACAGATTGCGGGACTCGTCCGGCAGGAAGGCACCTGTAAAGAAATTATAGAAGAAATCGTGGGCAGCGCCACAAAACTGTTAAAGTGGGAAGACGCAGAAACAGTATCCGGGAAATAGCCGGCATCTGTGACAGATTTTTAGAAACCGGAAACATCAAAGCCATCCCATCCGGAAGCGTCCGGAAGATTACATAACAATGGCTGGTCCCCGGCTGTCTGCTGCGATACCAGGAAAGGAACTGATTATGGGAAAAACAGTATATATGTTCCCAGGCCAGGGCGCACAGTACGCCGGCATGGGAAAAGAATTTTACGACAATTATAACATCTGTAAAGCGGTGTTTGACCAGGCGTCAGCCGTAACTGGTCTGGATCTTCCCGCACTCTGTTTTGAAAAAAATGACCAGCTGGATATTACAGAATATACACAGATCGCCATGCTTACCGTGGAAACAGCCATCTATATGGCAATGGAACAGTGCGGCTTAAAACCGGACTATACTGCGGGGTTAAGTCTGGGCGAATATGGGGCGCTGGTAGCGTCCAAAGCGCTGGATCCGGCGGATGCCTTTTATATTATACGAAAGCGGGGGATTTATATGCAGGAGGCGGTGCCAACAGGCGGCGCTATGGCGGCGGTACTTGGTCTGGATGCGGAGGCGGTTGAACGTGTCTGTGAACAGACACAGGGGATCGTATCCATCGCCAATTATAACTGTCCCGGACAGATTGTCATTACCGGGGAGAAACAGGCGGTGGATCAGGCTGGGGAAGGCTGTAAGGCTGCCGGCGCAAAACGGGTAATGCCGTTAAATGTCAGCGGACCATTCCATTCTGGTATGCTGGAAGGAGCGGGAGAAAAGCTGGCAAAAGACCTGGATGAGATCATGATCCGTGAAATTGTAATACCTTACGTATCTAACGTGACAGCCCTGCCGGTGACAGACAGCGGACAGGTCAGGGATCTGTTAAAGCGTCAGATTACATCGTCTGTCCGCTGGCAGCAGAGCATTGAGATGCTGATCGAACAGGGGGCGGACGAATTTGTAGAAATCGGGCCGGGACGTACCCTGAGCGGATTTATGAAAAAAATTAACCGGAATGTAAAAGCTTATCATATAGAAAAACCGGAGGACCTGGAAGCTTATGTTAACAGATAAAATAGCGCTGGTTACCGGCGCGGGCAGGGGCATTGGCAGCGCCGTGGCAAAAATGCTGGGAGCAAATGGAGCCGTTGTCTATGTCAATTATAACGGTTCAAAAGAACAGGCGGAAGCTCTGGCGGCGCAGATAATAGCAGACGGCGGCAGGGCGGTGGCCATACAGTGTGACGTATCGGATTTTGACGCCAGTAAACAAATGATCGAAACGATCATAAAAGACAGCGGCAGACTGGATATTCTTGTGAATAACGCAGGGATTACCAGGGACGGGCTGTTAATGAAAATGACAGAAGCAGACTATGACAGCGTGCTGGATATTAATTTAAAAGGTACTTTTAATACGATCCGTCATGCGGCAAGATACCTGTTAAAACAGCGCAGCGGCAAAATCGTTAATATCACTTCTGTATCCGGCGTGCTTGGCAATGCGGGACAGGCAAACTACAGCGCCTCAAAAGCCGGCGTGATCGGACTGACGAAAAGTGTGGCCAGGGAGCTGGCTTCCAGAGGGATCAACGTCAACGCAGTAGCGCCGGGATATGTAGAAACAGAAATGACAGGCCATTTATCAGACCAGGTGAAGAGCCAGCTGACCGCACAGATTCCGTTTGCCCGCACGGCGCAGCCGGAGGACATTGCCAGTGCGGTATTATTTCTTGCGTCAGACCAGGCTTCGTATATTACCGGACAGGTACTGTGCGTGGACGGCGGAATGGCTATTTAGGGAGGGAACATGAAACGAAGAGTGGTAGTGACCGGAATGGGTGCGATTACACCTATCGGTTTAAGTGTGGAAGAATTCTGGAACGGGATTAAAAGAAAAGATATTGGATTTGCGCCGATAACCCATTTTGACGCCTCCGGTTTTAAATGTCATCTGGCAGCGGAAGTCAAAGGATTTGACGCTAAAAATTACATGGACGCAAAATCGGCCAGACGGATGGAACCGTTCAGCCAGTACGCCATGGCTGCCGCAAAAGAAGCGCTGGAAGATGCGGCCCTTGATATGTCGCAGACAGATGCGTTCCGGGCAGGCTGCGCCATTGGTTCCGGAATTGGCAGTCTGCAGGCCATGGAACGGGAGCATAAAAAGCTGCTGGAAAAAGGACCGTCCAAAATAAATCCGTTATTTGTACCGCTGATGATCTCCAATATGGCTTCCGGAAACGTATCAATAGCCTATGGATTAAAAGGAAAAAGCATTAATGTGGTTACTGCGTGTGCGACAGGTACCAACAGCATCGGAGAGGCGTTCCGTACCATTCAGTATGGGGATGCGGATATTATGGTTACCGGAGGCTGCGAGGGCAGCGTTACGCCAGTGGGAATCGCAGGATTTACCGCCCTGACCGCTTTGTCCACACAGGACGATCCGGCGTGCTGTTCCCTGCCGTTTGATAAACGCCGCAGCGGTTTTGTCATGGGCGAGGGAGCGGCTGTCGTGATTCTGGAAGAGCTGGAACATGCGAAAAAGCGTGGGGCTAAAATATATGCGGAAGTTACAGGCTATGGATGTACTTCCGATGCGTATCATATTACTTCACCGGTGGAAGACGGGTCAGGTGCGGCAAAAGCCATGGAAAACGCCATTGCGGACGCAGGGCTTTTGCCGGAAGATATTACCTGTATCAATGCCCATGGTACAGCCACCCATCATAATGACCTGTTTGAAACAAGAGCCATTAAGCGGACGTTTGGCAGTCATGCGGCAAATATCCGGATCAATTCCACCAAATCCATGGTAGGGCATCTGCTGGGCGCAGCCGGCGCCATAGAATTTGTCACCAGCGTCAAGGAAATACAGGAGGGCTATATTCATGCCACGGCTGGTTACCAGATACCGGATGAAGAGCTGGATCTGGATTACTGCAGGGAGCCGTATGAAGAGCCGGTAAACCATGTATTAAGCAATTCCCTGGGATTTGGCGGTCACAATGCCACACTGATCGTATCGAAATATGAATAAGAAAGCCGGAGGAACAGTATGTCATTATTAAACGCATCCCAGATTATGGAAATCATTCCCCACAGACAGCCGTTTATGCTGCTGGATACCATCGAGGAGCTGGAGCCGGGTGTCCGTGCCCTGGCCAGAAAATGTGTAAGCTACAATGAGCCGTATTTTGCCGGACATTTTCCAGAAGAACCAGTCATGCCGGGCGTGCTGATTGTGGAAGCCATGGCGCAGGCAGGCGCCGTGGCAATGCTCTCCCAGCCGGAAATGAAAGGCAGGACAGCCTACTTTGCGGGGATTCAGTCAGCAAGATTTAAACAGAAAGTAATACCCGGGGATGTGCTGGAACTGAATGTGGAGATCGTGAAAGTAAAAGGTCCCATCGGCATCGGTAAAGGAACCGCCATGGTGAACGGAAAACTTGCGGCATCCGCTGAAATCACCTTTGCAATTGGAAGCGGGGTATAAAATTATGTGGATCAATAAAATCAGGAACCGGAAAAAACAGGATGAAGCGTTAGAAACCGAAAATCCCGGCTGGGAGGAGCAGGCATCCGCAACAACGGTACCGGAAGATGCGCAGCCGGCGGACGGACGTGGCGTACAGAAGCGTGAAAGCACGTTTTTCCGGAGAAAAAGCACTGCTTCAAAAAAGAAACCGGAGACGCAGGAAGAGCAGCAGGGAGAGCGGGAAGACACTGGCAGGGATAACGCCAGTCCCGACTGGATTACCTGTAAAAAGTGCGGCGCCAGTCTCTCAAAAGCGGAGACAGTGGCAGGCAGATACGTATGTAAAGAATGCGGTTATTATTTCCGGGTCCGTACAAAAAACCGTATCCGGATGGTTGTGGATGCGGGTACGTTCGAACCCTGGTTCGAAGATGTGGAAGAGACAGATCCGTTAAAATTTCCGGGATATGAAGAAAAACTGGCAGCTGTACGGGAAAAGACGAACCTGCACGAAGGCGTTACCGTGGGTTATGCCAGGATCGACGGAGAACCTGCCGTGCTGGGCGTTTGCGACGCCAGATTCCTGATGGGCAGCATGGGTCACGTGGTAGGGGAAAAAATTGCGCTGGCAGTGGAAAAGGCTACGGCCATGCGGCTTCCGGTCATTCTCTTCTGCTGTTCCGGCGGCGCGCGTATGCAGGAGGGCATTATTTCCCTGATGCAGATGGCAAAGACGGCGGCGGCATTAAAAAAACACAGTGATACCGGACTTTTGTACGTACCGGTTTTAACAGATCCTACCACTGGCGGTGTAACGGCCAGCTTTGCGATGCTGGGAGACATTATTCTGGCGGAGCCGGGAGCGCTGATCGGGTTTGCCGGGCCAAGGGTCATTGAGCAGACAATCGGGGAAAAACTGCCGGAAGGATTCCAGCGGGCGGAGTTCCAGCTGGAGCATGGATTTGCGGACGCCATTGTAGAGCGCAAAGACTTAAAGCAGACACTGGCCAGGATTTTAAAATTTCATCACAGCAACCGGAGTTTTCATGCGTTTACAGATAACAGCCAGATTGACACAAGGCCGGATGAACGCAGTAAGGAACATATGGTGCAGGCGCAGAACCAGACAGCCTGGGACAAAGTGCGGGCAGCCCGTAAAGTCACAAGGCCTTCCGCCATGGATTATATCAGCCATATTTTCAATGATTTTATGGAATTCCACGGCGACAGACAGTACCATGATGATCCGGCGGTAACAGGCGGCGTGGCGTTTCTGGACGGCCAGCCGGTGACCGTTATCGGTATCCAGAAAGGCAGTACCATCGAAGAATGCCGGCAGCGGAATTTCGGAATGGCTTCCCCTGAGGGGTACCGTAAGGCGCTGCGTCTGATGAAACAGGCGGAAAAATTCCACCGGCCGGTAGTTA
This sequence comes from uncultured Eubacterium sp., assembly GCA_947642745.1. Taxonomy (GTDB): domain Bacteria; phylum Bacillota; class Clostridia; order Lachnospirales; family Lachnospiraceae; genus Eubacterium_J. Next base: position 63,268 of record CANRTU010000015.1, on the reverse strand, counting down.
CGTTTGTAAATACATCCGGCGCTTTTTGCGGCATGGAAGCAGAAGAGCTGGGACAGGGAGAAGCCATTGCCAGGAACCTGTATGAAATGTCAGCCCTGAAAGTGCCGGTTATCTGTCTGATGATCGGGGAAGGCGGCAGCGGCGGCGCACTGGCGCTGGCAGTGAGCAATCAGGTGTGGATGATGGAAAACGCCACTTATTCAGTGCTTTCGCCAGAGGGGTTTTCTTCGATTTTGTGGAAAGACAGCAACAGGGCGCAGGAAGCGGCGGAAGTAATGAAACTGACAGCGCAGGATCTGCATGAGCTGAAGGTAACAGAGGAAGTAATTCCGGAATACGGCGGGGCGGATGAAATTACCCTGGATGCCATTTCCAGATATATGAAACAAAAACTCAAAGACTATCTCTCCTCGCAGGCAGGAAAGAGCGGTGAAGATTTTGCCGGGGAACGGTATGAACGGTTCCGGCAGTATTAAAAAGGAGAACGATATGCGGGCAAGAATATGTGGAACCGGCAGCTGCCTTCCGGGGCTGCGGATAACGAACGATGACCTGGGCAACATTCTGGATACGTCGGATGAATGGATCCGCAGCCGTACCGGAATCGGCGCAAGACATCTGGCGGTGGATGAAACAACGACCAGCATGTCTGTGGAGGCTGCCAGGCTGGCTCTGGATGAGGCCGGAGTCCGGCCGGAAGAACTGGATCTGATCATAGCGGCCACGTTATCTGCGGATCATGTCCTGCCGCCTTTATCCTGCGAAGTACAACGGGAACTGGGGGCAGTACATGCGGCTGCCTGTGACCTGGGCGCTGCCTGCTCTGGTTTTATTTTTGCCCTGAATACGGCAGATGCCTATATCCGCAGCGGCATGTACCGCAAAATACTGCTGGTAGGTGCGGAAACACTTTCCAAACTGATGGACTGGACAGACCGCTCCACCTGCGTTCTGTTTGGAGATGGCGCCGGGGCGGCGGTAGTCTGTGCGGACGAAGAAGGCGTACTGGCGTCCGTACAGGGTGCGGACGGTTCGAAAGGAATGGTGCTTTCCTGCGGCGGCAGGCCGCTGCGGCATCCCTATGTATCTGAAAATACGGATACGGGCATATCTTCTTACGTACAGATGAATGGCCAGGAGGTCTATAAGTTTGCGGTCCGTACAGTTCCTGCCAGCATCATGCAGGTTCTGGATCAGGCGGGGCTGCGGCCGGAAGATATTTCTCTGTTTTTACTTCATCAGGCCAACCGGCGGATTATAGAAGCAGTGGCAAAGCGCCTGCGCCAGCCGCTGGAAAAATTTCCGGTATGCCTGGAGGAATGTGGTAATATTTCTGCGGCAAGTGTACCGATTCTGACGGACCGGGTAAACCGGGAGGGCAGATTACATAAAGGAGATAAGATTGTACTGGCAGGTTTTGGTGCGGGGCTTACCTGGGGAGCCACCGTGCTGGTCTGGTAGAAAGGAAACACAGAAATGGAAACGGAGCGGACATTGAACAGGCTTCTGGTAGATTTCTTTAAGTTTATCATGGAGATTGAGGAAAAGAAACTGATTACCGAAGAGTTTTCAGATATCACTTACAATGACATGCATGTCATCGAAGCAATAGGTATGAAAGAGCCTCAGAAAATGTCTCAGATTGCCAGGATCATGGCGGTAACAACAGGTACGCTGACAAAAGCAGTGGATTCCCTGGAAAAAAAACATTATGTAAAGCGGCAGCGGAGTGAACAGGATAAACGGGTAGTGAATATTACCCTGACAGACCGGGGAGTACATGCCTACCGGCATCATGAGCGTTTTCATCAGGATATGATTGCGTTTGTACTGAATGATATCAGCACGGAGGAGAGTCTGGTATTGCGGCAGGCGCTGGAACGGCTGATGGAATACTTCGGGCGGAAATATGATCTGTAGTCCGGCTGCCAGAATCAGATACGAAAAGCTTTTTCAGATACGCTTCAGGGCTGCCGCAACAGAATTTATCTGTATGCGGCAGCCCTGTCTGTGATCTGAATCAATAGTTCCTTACTGTCTGCTCTGTCCGCCATCTATTTCACGAATCAGATTTACCATCTCAATTGCGCCCAGCGCACAGTCATATCCTTTGTTGCCGGCTTTGGTTCCGGCACGTTCAATGGCCTGTTCGATATTTTCCGTAGTCAGAATGCCAAACATTACCGGTATATCGCTGTTTAATGAAACACTGGCAATGCCTTTGGATACTTCACTGCATACATAATCATAATGGGTTGTACTTCCCCGGATGACAGCGCCCAGGCAGATAACGGCGTCATATTTTCCACATTTCGCCATTCTGGAAGCAATCAGAGGGATTTCAAAAGCGCCCGGCACCCAGGCGATATCAATCTGGTCTTCTGATACATCGTGGCGGGTCAGGCCGTCCAATGCGCCGCTTACCAGTTTTGAAACAATAAATTCATTAAATCTGGCTGCCACAATTCCGATTTTTATATCTTTCGCAACAACTTTTCCTTCATATACGTTCATGATTTTCTCCTTTATTTATCATAGTCTTCTGAAATCTGTCTGAAAAAATCCCGGACAGTCTGTTAATAGTTCAGAATATGGCCCATGCGTGACTGCTTTGTTTTCAAATAAAACAGATCGTGGGGTGTGGCTTCAATCTGGATCGGCACACGCTCTTTGATTTCCATGCCAAAATCGCTCAGCTGGTATACTTTGTCCGGATTATTTGTCAGAAGCCGCAGCGTTCTGGCGCCCAGATCTTTTAAAATCTGCGCCCCGATAAAATATTCCCTCAGGTCGCCGGCAAATCCAAGGGCCAGGTTTGCTTCCAGCGTATCCATTCCTTTTTCCTGCAGTTCGTAGGCACGCAGTTTATTAATCAGACCGATACCCCGTCCTTCCTGGCGCATATATAGCAGCACGCCCCGTCCTTCTTTTTCGATCCGGGTCATGGCGGCGGCAAACTGCTGGCCGCAGTCACAGCGCAGGGAACCAAAACAGTCTCCGGTCAGACATTCAGAATGGACACGGCAGAGCAGGTCGCATCCATCACCGATTTCGCCTTTTACCAGCGCCACATGGTGCTCGCCGTTTAACTGGTTAATATAGCCGTAAGCTTTGAAATCCCCATATCTGGTAGGCAGGCTGGTGACGGCCACCTGATGGACCAGTTTTTCGTGCTTTTTGCGGTATTCCTGGATGGCGGCAATCGTAATAAATTTCAGGTTCCATTTTGCCGCCAGTTCCATCAGCTCCGGCGTGCGCATCATGGTGCCGTCGTCTTTCATGATCTCACAGCAGAGTCCGCATTCTTTCAGGCCGGCAAGGCGCATCAGATCAACGGTAGCCTCGGTATGGCCGTTGCGTTCCAGCACGCCGTTCTTTTTTGCCAGCAGCGGAAACATATGTCCGGGTCTTCGGAAATCTTCCGGTTTCGCATCGTCCGCCACACAGTGCAGGGCAGTCATACTCCGCTCCGCCGCAGAGATACCGGTGGTGGTGCGTACATAATCCACGGATACAGTAAAGGCTGTTTCGTGATTATCCGAATTATCAGACACCATCTGTGGAAAATGCAGCTTCTGGCACAAGGATTCTCCCATTGGCATACAGATCAGGCCTTTACCATAGGTAGCCATAAAATTGACGTTTCCGGTTGTGGCATATTCCGCCGCACAGATGAAATCACCTTCGTTTTCCCGGTCTTCATCATCTGTGACCAGGATAATTCTGCCCTGGCGCAGTTCTTCCAGCGCTTCTTCTACCGTGTTAAAATCAGACATGATGATCTTCCTTTCTTATTGTTCTTCTTTTTTTATTACGCTCTGGCGCGCTTCCTTTCTCTCTTATAATCCGGGGGATTACAGGAAACCGTATTTTCCTAAAAATTCCCTGGAAATCCGGCTGTCAGACTGATCAAAGGCCAGCAGGCGTTCCACGTATTTCCCGATACAGTCGTTTTCCAGATTTACAATGTCTCCGGGTTTTCTGCCGCTTAATGTGGTATGGCTGGCAGTGTGCGGGATCACGGATACCCGGAAACTGGTTTTTGTCACAGACGCCACAGTCAGACTGATGCCGTCGATGGCAATGGAGCCTTTTTCAATGATATAGCGCATCAGTTTTTCCGGTGCGCAGACCGTATACCAGACTGCGTTATCGTCCTTCTGGATATTGGCAATGGTGCCGGTGCCGTCAATATGGCCGGATACGATATGACCCCCGAAGCGCCCGTCAGCGGCCATGGCACGCTCCAGGTTAACCAGAGAGCCGGCGTTCAGCTGTCCAAGGGAAGAACGGTTCAGGGTTTCGTGCATAACGTCCGCCGTAAAACTGCCGCTTCCAAGGGATGTGACAGTCAGACAGACGCCGTTGACGGCAATGCTGTCTCCCTGTCTGGTGCCAGAGAGAATTTCCCGGGCACGGATCGTCAGTACCGAAGAATGGGCGCCTTTACGAATGCCCTCTACAGAGCCGGTTTCTTCTATGATTCCGGTGAACAAATATTTATCACCTCACTTTCAATACAAAGATCGCTGCCGTACTGGCGGATACCGGTCTGTTTTAGTAAGAAGGCCTCTGACGGATCACTGACGCCCGGTCCTTCCACCGGAGATTTTGCTGCTGCGCCGCCAAATAATCTGGGAGCGATAAATGTGTATAGTTTCTGCACAATGCCGCTGTTTAATGCGGACCAGCTGAGTGTTCCGCCGCCTTCCAGCAGAATACCGTCAATGCCACGTGCGCCCAGCAGACCCATCAGCTCCGGCAGATCCACATGTCCGCCGCTTTCCCGGATGGTAAGGCATTCGCAGCCGGCGGCAGTGAGCCGGTCCTTTTTTTCACTTTCTGCCACACAGGTGGCAATGATCAGCGGGATATCTTTTGCGGTGCGGACCAGCTGGCAGTCCACAGGGATCCGCAGGCGGGAATCGCATATAATACGCACTGGATTGCGGCCGTTTTCGATCCGGCAGGTCAGCAGGGGATCGTCAGACAATACGGTGCCGATGCCTGCCATAATGCCGGTATACTGGTGCCGCAGTTTCTGTACTTCATGCCGGGCCTCTTCACCGGTTACCCAGCGGGAGGCGCCGGTATGGCAGGCGGTTTTGCCGTCCATGGTCATGGCGTATTTCAGCGCTACATAAGGAGTCTTATGCTGTATATAGTGAAAAAAAACCGGGTTGAGAGCGTCGCATTCTTCTTCCAGGAAATGCTCATGGACGTCTAACCCGTGTTCCCGCAGGATAGCTGCGCCTTTTCCGCTGACCAGGGGATTCGGGTCGCTGGAACCGATAAATACCCTGGCAATGCCGCTTTCAATCAGGGCGTCTGTACAGGGCGGCGTCTTTCCGTAGTGGCAGCATGGCTCCAGGGTGACATAAATATCTGCGCCCCGGGGGGAACTGGTACAGGCTGCCAGCGCATTACGTTCTGCGTGAAGTTCCCCGTACCTGGCATGCCATCCTTCTCCGATGACATTTCCGTCCTTTACGATAACGGCGCCTACCAGCGGGTTGGGATTCACATATCCGGTACCTTTTCTGGCCAGACCGATGGCCATGCGCATGAATGATTCATCTGTCATAAAACCTGTCTCCTTTTGAAATTGATCTGCCGGAAGTTCCGGCGGCAAGGCAAAATAAAATAAGAACCAGGAAATCATAGTATCCAGGGTTCTTATATATAAAAAAAGATATTCAGATCATGAAACCAGCCGGATTTTCGTATATGGAACCGCTTGGAAAACCGCATACTAAATCCGCTTTTCGTTTATCTTCTTTCATCCAGACTGTACTGTCGGCTCCGGAATTGCGCCGGATCTGCCTTGCGGCTCGTGGGCTGTACCACCGGTGGGGAATTGCGCCCCGCCCTGAAGAGTGTTATTCTGTTTCCAGCATTATTATAACTCATTTTAACTGATTATACAATAGGGTTTTAAAGGTTGTCTGAGCCATGGCCGTCAGGACGCAAAAAACGCCCATGAACTGGAAGAAGACATGGACGCTTTTGCGAAAGATTTTTATTCAGGTTCCTGCTCCCGATCCATTCGCAGAGAGGTAAAAATGATAAAATCCAGTCTTTGAATGTTTCAGGAGGTGATGCCCTGCCATTGTTGCTTCTGGCAAAGCTGTGGTTAAAAAGTGACGAAGATTTTACAGGGATGCAACAGCCGCAGTTGCATTATACGGCTCCCTGCGTGTACTATCATATCATGAGATCGTATGTTTGACTATCCGGAACGTTTGTTTACCAGCTGGGGACAAAGGTGGATTTTCATGACAATCAGCAGGGCCGCTTCTTGTGTGAAAAACAGGATTATGTTAAAATAACATCATCTGTTTCCAGGTATGCAGCGTCCGGGAAACAGATTTTATCAGAACAATACTGCCGGCTGCATCACATGCGGGCGGGCCGCAACGGCAGCAGGATAAAAAAGGAGGAAGGTATTATGGTAAACAGGTTTGTACTGAACGCAGTATCTTATCACGGAAAAGGGGCAGTACAGGAAATACCGGGCATTATCGAATCAAAAGGTCTGCAAAAGGCATTTATCGCTACCGATCCGGATCTGGTTAACTCCGGGGTGACAAAAAAAGTAACAGATCTTCTGGACGCAAAAAACCTGGCATATGAAATTTATTCTGACATAAAGCCAAATCCGACCATTGAAAATGTAACATCCGGTGTGGAAGCATACAGGAAATCCGGTGCGGATTACATGATAGCCATCGGCGGCGGATCTTCCATGGATACAGGAAAGGCCATCGGCATTATTATTAACAATCCGGAATTTGCGGATGTCCGTTCCCTGGAAGGCGTGGCGGAGACAAAAAACAAAACAGTATTTACAATTGCCGTGCCAACCACAGCGGGTACCGCGGCTGAAGCCACGATTAATTATGTGATTACGGATGTGGAGAAAAAAAGAAAATTTGTCTGCGTGGATACAAATGATATTCCTGACATTGCCATTATAGATCCGGATATGATGGCTACGATGCCACAAGGGCTGACAGCCGCCACCGGTATGGATGCGCTGACCCACGCCATTGAAGGTTATACCACAAAAGCTGCCTGGGAACTGGCAGACTGTCTGAATCTGGAAGCAATCCGCCTGATTGCGAAAAGTCTGCGCCAGGCCGTGCAAAATGATGAAAAGGGCCGGGAAGGAATGGCTCTGGGACAGTACGTGACCGGAATGGCATTTTCCAATGTGGGACTGGGAATCGCCCATTCCATGGCCCATACACTGGGCGCCACATATGATACGCCCCATGGCGTGGCATGTGCGATGATGCTCCCGATTGTCATGGAGTATAACGCATCCTGCAGTGGTGAAAAATACCGGGAAATCGCAAGAGCCATGGGCGTGGAAGGCGTAGACGGCATGTCACAGGATGAATACCGGGCAGCTGCCATTGAAGCGGTCCGTACCCTGTCACAGGATGTGGGCATTCCGCAGAAGCTGGAAGCGCTCAGGGAGGAAGATCTGGATTTCCTGGCGGAATCCGCATTTGCCGACGCATGCTGTCCCGGAAATCCAAAAGAAACGAATGTGGAAGATCTGAAAAATTTGTTCCGCAAAATTATGTAACATCCGGATATAAGCGGCTGCCAGGAAATATGCCGGCATGCCATTCCATCAGTCAGCATCCCGCATTCGTAAAAAATTACGCAGATATGCTCCTGTATCACCCGCTTTGAATATCCGGCAGTTTTACCGGGAATGAATTTCGGGAGCGCATGACAGAAAACGAAGGTGTGGCAGTTCTTATGCCGGGGATTTCTGTCATGCGTTCCGGGATTCAGACCGGCCAGACAGTAAGGGATACAGAGCGGGTGATACTTATGTTTTATTCGTTTACAAATTGCACAAAAAACATAACAATTCTTACGAAAACTTTAAGAAATTGTGAAAAATAAAAAAATGCTATGAAAAATGGAATTTATTGTATATAATAGAGGTTAATCTGGAAAAATAGAATATAGCATATCATGGGCATCGTTCGCTTTGGCACGGTGGCATGTCTGCTGGCGAAAGCGAAGGAAATATTGTGGAGCGTGTCTTACCAAAAAGCGTTTTCAGACGTGTCCTGAGCTGATTATCATACGACAATAATTTAAATATATAAGATGAAAGGGGATATCTGTACATGATGGGAGCAGATATTGGGATTGATTTAGGGACAGCCAGTATTCTGGTATATATTAAAGGCAAAGGCGTTGTATTAAAGGAGCCTTCCGTAGTAGCATTTGACCGTGATACAAATAAAATAAAAGCAATCGGTGAAGAGGCAAGGCTGATGCTGGGGCGGACGCCCGGAAATATTGTGGCAGTCCGTCCGCTGCGCCAGGGAGTAATTTCTGATTATACAGTAACAGAAAAGATGATTAAATACTTCATACAGAAAGCTCTTGGCAAGAAGAGTTTCCGGAAACCACGCATCAGTGTCTGTGTGCCAAGCGGCGTCACGGAAGTGGAAAAAAAGGCCGTGGAAGACGCAACCTACCAGGCAGGCGCCAGGGAAGTACTGATTATTGAAGAGCCTATAGCGGCAGCCATCGGCGCAGGAATTGATATTTCCCGTCCATGCGGCAATATGATTGTGGATATCGGCGGCGGAACGGCGGATATTGCCGTTATTTCCCTGGGAGGATCAGTAGTAAGCACCTCCATCAAGATTGCGGGAGACGACTTTGACGAAGCCATTGTCCGTTATATGAGAAAGAAACACAACCTTCTGATCGGAGAACGGACAGCTGAAGACATCAAGATCAAAATCGGCACCTGCTATCCGCTGGCACAGCCGGAAACAATAGACGTCAGGGGACGTAATCTGGTAACCGGACTGCCAAAGACAGTGACCGTGTCTTCAGAAGAAACTGAAGAGGCGCTGCGGGAAGCTACCCTCCAGATTGTAGAAGCGGTACACAGTGTACTGGAGCGTACGCCGCCGGAACTGGCCGCAGACGTGGCTGACCGGGGAATTGTGCTGACCGGGGGCGGTTCCCTGCTGCGTGGACTGGAAGAGCTGATTGAGGAAAAAACTGGTATTAACACGATGACGGCGGAAGAACCAATGACCTGTGTGGCAGTGGGAACCGGTAAGTTTGTGGAATTTCTGGCTGGAAAGCGGGATGACGATTAAAGTCCTGCAATTAAAGCTTTGCAATCTTAAAGCTTTACAATCCATGGCAGCGGTGGTAAAATAAAAACAGTTTATACAAAAAGGAGAACGGCACATGGTAAAGGGCTTATATACCGCATGGACAGGTATGGTCAATGAGATGAACCGGCTGGACGTCATCACCAACAACCTGGCAAATGTGGATACAAACGGATATAAAAAAGAAGGGGCTACCGCAGAGCCTTTCGATACACAGCTGGCGCTGAAAATCAAAGATTCGTCAGAAACCGGCTGGCTGGCAAGAGGCATCGGGGATGTTAATCTGGGAGTAAAAATCGGCGAGACCTATACCGATTATACCCAGGGCAGCTTTGAGGTTACAGATAATAAATATGACTGCGCCATTGACGGCAACGGTTTCTTTGCCATTTCTTTTACAGATAAGGCGGGGAACACCAGTGTAAAATATACCAGGGACGGTGCGTTTACAATCAGTACAGACGGTATTCTGCGTACAAAAGACGGGGATTACGTACTGAATATGAACGGGGCCATGAACGCTGATCCGGGCGCCAACAATTACATCCGGCTCGATCCGAATCAGGATTTTTCCATAGATAAACTGGGATATATCCGTCAGAACGGCCAGCTTGTGGGGCAGCTGGGACTGGTGGATTTTGAAGATTATAATTTTCTGTCCAAATATGGCGAGAATATGTATGATCTGGTAGACGGCGGTCAGGCCATAGCGGCTACCGGTCTGATTGAACAGTATTGTCTCGAAGCGTCCAACGTAAAGGTCGTGGATGAGATGGTTACGATGATTACTATAGCCAGAGCCTACGAATCCAACCAGAAACTGATCCATACAATGGATTCCATGCTGGAAAAGGCGGTTAATCAGGTGGGTAAGGCGTAATGAAAGAGCGGAAACTGTATCTGTGTCCGGATCTTGCGTTTTGTGAAATGTGGCTGGAAAGAAGGCGGAACGGATCTGTCAGATTGTTTTACTGAAAAATTAACAGATTAACAGTTTCTGCCGGTTATCTAACAGATGGGATATGCCGATATATAAATAATCAGACCACGGAAGGCGTAAGAGTGGCATGGAATGCCGTGGAAGGAGATTACAAATTATGATGAGAGCATTATGGTCCGCAGCATCAGGTATGCGGGCGCAACAGACGAATCTGGATTCAATTTCGCATAATCTTGCAAACGTCAACACAAATGGTTATAAAACTGAAAAACCGGAATTTAAAACACTGCTGTACCAGACCCTGCAGACCCGTACGACTACGGCTAACGGAGAAGAAAAACCAATTTCCGCGCAGGTAGGTCTTGGAACCAGGGTGGCGTCCATTACGTCCAGTTTTGAACAGGGCCCGATATTTAACGTGGACAGCAAAAGTGCGCTGGCTATTGAAGGAAACGGCCTGTTTGCGGTCAGTGGAATTAACGATGAGATTTATTATACAAGAAATGGTGATTTTGTCTGGGCACAGGGAGCCAACGGCCTGACGCTTTGCACTTCAGAAGGCTATCAGGTGATGGATTCCAATGGAAATGAAATTGTCATACCGGATGAGATTTCTTCGGAACAGGTGACGATTGACAGCGGCGGCAGGATTTCCTATATGAATGGAAACGAGTATGTGGATATGAACCAGTCGATAGGTCTTTGGCAGTTTAACAACGATGCCGGACTTGAGAAGATAACTGGTACATACTACAGGGAAACGGATGCTTCCGGTGCGCCAATGAATGAGGCGGCTAATCCGGGATTAAGGCAGAGTAAAATTGCCCAGAGTCATCTGGAAGGTTCCAATGTACAGGTGGCGGATGAGATGGTTAATATGATTATTGCCCAGAGGGCATATGAACTGAATTCCAGGGCCATTACCACCTCTGACACAATGCTGGAGCAGGCGAATAACCTGAAGCGGTAGGAGGAATGACAAATGAGCATGATGACAAATAGTATCAACACATACCTGAATACACCGGCCGCAGACATATCCGGGAATGGGATGTCCGGAAAATTAAAAGGTGTAGGTTCTGATTCCTCAGCGGATGAGTTAAAGGAAGTATGTAAAGAATTTGAATCCTACTTTATGGAGCAGGTATACAAAGAAATGTTCAAATCTGTAGGGAAAACCGAGGAAGGGGATTCTTCTCTGGCTAACCTGGTAGATTATTTTAAAGACGGCGTCATCCAGACCCTTGCCTCCCAGACCACAGAACAGTCTGGCGGGCCGCTTGCGCAGCAGCTGTATAAGCAGATGAAGCGCAATTATGGAATTGTAGAAGAAGAGTAACCAGAAGGACTGCTTAATGCGGTCCTTTTTTCAGGATATTTTCCGGAACGTATCTGTTTTTCAGATCAGAATAAACAGATCAGAAAAACAGATGCGCAAAAATAGATGATGTCAGAGTCATGATAAAAGGAGCCACAGTGGAAAAAGTCACAGGATACATCCATAATTTCATTTATCAGAATCAGGAAAACGGTTATACGGTGCTTACGCTTCATACCGATGATGGGGAACTCACCTGCGTGGGTATGATGAACGGCGTATCAGAAGGGATGATCGTGGAGTTTGCTGGCAGATATACGGCCCATCCTTCATACGGCAGACAGTTCAGGGTGGAGACATACGAAGAAAAAGAGCCGGAGGACGAGGCTGCCATCGAACGGTATCTGGGTTCCGGCGCCATTAAAGGCATCGGACCGGCCATGGCCGCACGCATTGTACGCAGGTTTGGAAGCGATACGTTCCGTATTGTGGAAGAGGAGCCGGAGCGGCTGGCGGAGATCCGGGGAATCAGTGAACGCAGGGCGCAGGAAATCGGGGTTCAGATCATGGAAAAAAGAGAACTGCGTCAGGGCATGATTTTTCTCCAGCAGTTTGGAATATCCCTGAATCTGGCCGTGAAAATCTATCAGAAATACGGGCCGCAGATCTATGGGGTAATCCGGGAAAATCCTTACCGGCTGGCGGATGATATCCGGGGGGTAGGTTTCAAAATTGCGGATGAAATCGCACACCGTGCGGGAATCAGTACAGATTCTGATTTCCGTATCCGCAGCGGTATCGTATATACGCTGATGCAGGCAGCCGGAGAAGGGCATACGTATCTGCCACAGCAGGAACTGACCGGGCGGGTAGCGGAGCTGCTGGGTATTGATGCGGCCCTGATCGGAAAACATTATACTGATCTGGCAATGGAACGCAGAATTGTAATCGTATCCTGCGAAAAGGAAGTACAGCTTTTTGCGTCTCCCTATTACAATATGGAACACAATGTGGCCTTTCTGCTGCGGGAGCTGAATCATCAGTATAAAGTGGCAAAAGAAGAGCTGGATACCGGAATAGCCAGAATTGAAAAACAGACCGGCATGGTGCTGGAGTCACAGCAGCGTCAGGCAGTATGTGAAGCGGTGCGAAACGGGCTGCTGGTTGTTACCGGAGGACCGGGAACCGGGAAGACGACGATTATTAATTCCATTATCCGTTATTTCGAAATGGAAGGCATGGACTTTATGCTGGCGGCGCCTACGGGACGGGCGGCAAAACGTATGAGTGAGACCACCGGTTATGAAGCCCGTACCATTCACCGGATGCTGGAAATCAGCGGAGGAATCGAAGGCGAAGCCGGTTTTGAACGCAACGAGTCCAATCCGCTGGAAGCGGATGCGATAATTATAGATGAAATGTCCATGGTGGATATTTCCCTGATGAATTCCCTGTTAAAAGCAATTACCCCGCCCGCACGGCTGATACTGGTGGGAGATACAAACCAGCTGCCCAGCGTGGGACCGGGCAGTGTATTAAAGGATATCATTGATTCCGGAGAATACCGGGTCGTGCGCCTGAACAAAATTTTCCGTCAGGCGGGCCAGAGCGATATTATTATGAACGCCCACAAAATTAACGGCGGTGAAAAAATTACGCTGGACAATAAAAGCCGTGACTTCTTCTTTTTAAAACGTTATGATGCGGACAAAATCGTGAATGTGGTACTGCAGCTGGTGATCCAGAAAATGCCCGGGTATGTGGATGCCGGTATCGCTGATATCCAGGTGCTGGCGCCCATGCGAAAAGGGCTGCTGGGAGTGACCCGCCTAAATACCATACTGCAGCAGTATATTAATCCGCCGTCACCGGACAAAGCGGAAAAAGAACATAGCGGGATCATATTCCGGGAGGGCGATAAAGTCATGCAGGTAAAAAACAGTTACCAGACGGAATGGGAAATCCGTAACCGTTACGGTCTGGCTGTAGAGAAAGGCATGGGTATTTTTAACGGGGATATGGGCATTATCCGCAGTATTCATGATCTGACAGAACTGATTACGATTGAATTTGATGAGGGCCGTATAGTGGAATATCCGTTCAGACAGCTGGAGGAGCTGGAACTGGCCTATGCGGTTACCATTCATAAATCCCAGGGAAGTGAATATCCGGCGGTGGTGATACCGCTACTGGCCGGTCCCAGAATGCTGATGAACCGTAATCTGCTCTATACAGCGGTTACCAGAGCCAGAAAGTGCGTAACCCTGGTAGGCGATGAACGTACCTTTGAGGCTATGGTGGATAATATCAGTGAACAGAAACGGTACAGTGGATTAAAAGACCGTATTCTGGAACAGGCGCAGAACGCCCGTATGCAGGAAACGGTATGAAAACGTATTGATATCCGGCGGGCGGAGCTGGTTTTTTGCTGAAAGCGGGGAATATAAGGCTGCAGAAGAGTAATGCCGGAAAACCTGCCGGATGAAATGATTGCATTCCGCAGCGGCGCATATCAGCGGCGTTTTGTCTGACAGGGATGCGGAAAGGACGATTGATTAAAGAAAAATTATTATTAAACATATGCAGAAAATATATGCGGCAGCTTGTACGGCAGCTGTATCCGGACCGCTGTCCGGTCTGCGACCGGGTGTTGTACGATACGCTGATCTGTCCGGCGTGCCTCTCCAGAATCCGCTATGTGAAGCAGCCAGCCTGTTACAGCTGCGGCAAACCGTTAACCGGAGCCTGGCAGGAATATTGCGGCGACTGCGGCGGCAGGCATCATGAATTCCGTCAGGGAAAGGCGGTATTTCTATACCAGGGTCAGATGAGGCAGATCATATACCGGTACAAATACAGTAACCGCAGGGATTATACAGAGTTTTTTGCCACGGAAGCCGCAAGGCTGTACGGGGACTGGGTAAAACAGCAGAAAATCACGCAGATAATTCCGGTGCCGCTGTCAAAACAGAAACGGCGGCTGCGGGGATATAATCAGGCGGAAACCTTTGCCAGGCGCTTTGCGCAGCTTTGCGGACTGCCCTGCCGTACAGGAATTCTCCTGCGGATCAGGAATACGACGCCACAGAAACAGCTTTCTGTCCGGGATCGTAAAAATAATCTGAAAAATGCTTTTAAAATAGGCGGAAATGTAGTAAAATTAGACAGAGTCCTGCTGGTTGATGACATCTATACGACCGGAAGTACGATTGACGCAGCCGCACTTGTATTAAAGCAGGCAGGAGTGACGGAAGTATACTTTTTGTGTATCAGCATAGGGCAGGGGCAGTAACAGAATTATATATGGAAAGGGGCATATATTATGGATGTAAGGCCATGTAAAAACTGTAAACGCCTGTTTAATTATCTGGCAGGGCCGGGTATCTGTCCGGCGTGTGTGGAAAAACTGGAAGAAAAATTCAAAGAGGTGAAGGATTTTATCCGGGAGAATCCGACTGCGTCACTGACGGAAGTATCAGAGGCAAATGAGGTTACAGTCAAGCAGCTGAAAACATGGGTACGTGAAGAACGTTTAAAATTTTCTGATGATTCTCCGGTAGGTATTGAGTGCATGAACTGTGGCACAATGATCAAGTTTGGCAAATACTGTGATGCGTGTAAAGGGAAAGTAATCAATAACCTGAATCAGGCGATACATAGTGAACCGGTGAGGGCTGATAAGCCAAAAAGAAAATCCGACGGAAACCGGATGCGTTTTCTGGATAATTAAAAACGCCTGAAAACCACGAAAGAGGATGCGGCTGGCATTGTACAGCAGGCATTCTCTTTTTTGCGTTACAGAACATTACTTTATATAAAACAAAGAGTCCTCCGGGCAGACCGCCGCAGGCGCAGTATCCGGCTTTGCCGGATACTTTTTATGTTCATAAAAAATCTTTTCATATAGAAAAGACTGTGTTATAATAAAAATATTATTGTAAAAGGCTATCGCTAGTGTATTGTATCGTTGATATCTGTCAAAACTCCGCTGAACAGGATTTCAGCGGCAAGGCGCCTGAACGAGGCGATGCGGTGGCATCGCTGAGTGAAGGCAACGCAGTCCGATGGAAGCCTGAGCAGGGAGGTTTGGCTGAGTATCAATGATACAGTACACTGGCAGCGATGTAAATCCGCATATACCCACAGGAGCAGGATGTCCGTATGCATGACAGGGCATCCCGGTAAGAAGCAGGCAAGAAGGGGTATGACGGTTATTTGTGCCATGCGGCTGTTACTGCTTTATTTCTGTTGCTGACAGATGGAAAATAGAGGCTTTTCTGTAAATTGTGAACAGTAACGGTCTGTGAATATAATAAAAGGAGCAGGGATGGCATGATTGACAGGGAACGTGTCTGTGAGATGACGAAACTGGCCGCTTATGAACAACAGGAAGGGAAGAGATATCACGGGGCCATGCGGTTTTACCGCCGTGATTTTGTGGGAAGGCATCTGATCAAAGGCTTTTTTTGCGCCACAGTGGCATTTGGACTGATGCTGCTGGCGTGGGGCGTCTGCCATATGGAAGAGCTGATCCATGAACTGCCTTCCATGGATGTGATACAATTTGGAATATCCATACTGGTGCGGTATCTGCTTTTTCTCATTGTATATCTGATTGGTGTGGCTGTATACGCAAATATGCATTACGCTGCGGGCAGACGCAGCCAGAAGCGGCATCTGAGGAGGCTGAAACATCTGGGACGGCTGTATAAAGAGCAGGAAGAGCGTGCGGCCGCTGGTCTGCATGGTTCCACGGAAGATACTGCCCGTCCATAAGGAGGAGCGTATGACAGGCTTGCCGGGTATCAGGCATATACGGTTCCGGAGGAGATTTTACTGTTCCGCAAGGAGGATCTATGACAGGATTATTGGAATTCAGGGAAAAGCTGCGTGGCTTTTATGTAAAATACGGGGTGTGGATTGTACCGGTTACTAAATTTTTGTTCGGGCTTACCGTATTCTGGCAGATTAATGACAGACTTGGATATATGCTGCGGCTGCACAGCGTACCACTGGTGCTGATTCTGGCGCTGGCATGTTCTGTTCTGCCGGTGACGGCGATGCTTCTGGCGGCGGGAGGAATGATTACACTGCACTGCTATGCTTTATCTATGCAGGCAGGTGTTATTATTTTTGTGTTGTTTGTCATTATGTATCTGCTATACTTCCGGTTTGCGTCCCAGTATGCGTATAACGCTCTGCTGACGCCCCTGGCATGTCTGCTGGGCATTCCATATGTGATGCCGGTGGCAAACGGGCTGCTGCAGACACCAGCGGCGGTACTTCCTACGGTTTGCGGGATAATTACTTATTATTATCTGGATGGAATTACAGCCAGCGCTACCAGTCTCTCTGTCCGGGCAGAAGGAGAGGAGGAACTGATTGCCAGATTCCAGGATATTATCAGGCAGTTTGCGGGTAACCGGGAGATGTATCTGGCTGTAGCGGTTACGGTCATGATTATGCTGCTGGTTTATCTGATCCGCCGGCTTCCAGTGGATTATTCATGGACGTTTGCCATTGTGATAGGGGTACTGGCGCAGTTTCTTGTATTTGTGATCGGATACATGCAGATCGGAATGCGGAACCAGTCGGCCATGCTGGCGGCAGGGTGCGCAGTCAGCGGACTGATACTTGTTATTATACAGTTTTTTTGTTTCAATCTGGATTATACAAGGACAGAACGGGTGCAGTTTGAGGATGACGAATACTATTATTATGTTAAGGCTGTACCAAAGCGGTATGTTCCGGCCGGCAGAAAGACGGTAAAGAAAATCAGTGCGAATAAGTCTGGAAAAAGAGACGGCGTTACGAGAGAAGCGCTGATGAAGGATATGGATATCCATATGGATGAAGACGATGAAGACGATACGGACGACGAATACTGAAGCATAAGAAAATCAGAAGGAAGGGAAGTGACAACGTGCAGACACTGGTGAGTGTAATACAGGGATTTGCGGCAAAATATATGAACTGGATCACCCCGCCCAAGATGACGCCCACCGATGCAGTAGAGATCCTGATTATTGCATTTTTATTTTATAATATACTGGCATGGATCAAGGGTACCCGTGCATGGATGCTGTTAAAGGGAATTATCGTAATATTAATATTTATACTGATTGCGGCTCTTTTTCAGATGAGCACGATTCTGTGGCTGGCGGAAAAAACCGTAAACGTAGCGGTTGTTGCCCTGGCGGTGATTTTTCAGCCGGAGCTTCGTAAAGCGCTGGAACAGCTGGGCAGAAAGCGGTTTGTATCAGCGTTGTTCGATTTTGACTCAGCTTCGGATACGAGCCGGTTTAGTGACAAGACGATTAATGAACTGGTGAAAGCCTGCTTTGAAATGGGCAAAGTGAAAACCGGGGCGCTGATTGTCATAGAACAGGAAATTGTGCTGGCGGAATATGAACGTACCGGGATTGCCCTGGACTCCATACTTACCAGTCAGCTTCTGATTAACATATTTGAAAAAAATACACCGCTTCATGACGGGGCGATTATCGTCCGGGGGGACAGAATCGTGTCAGCGACCTGCTATCTGCCGCTGTCTGACAGCCTGGCCATCAGCAAAGAACTGGGAACCAGACACCGTGCGGCAATCGGCATCAGCGAAGTCAGTGATTCGGTGACTATTATTGTGTCCGAAGAAACCGGGGCAGTATCCATAGCAAAAGGAGGGAGGATTTTCCGGGAGCTGACACAGGACGGACTGCGGGAACATTTAAAGCTGATCCAGAATGCGGATGTGGAACAGTCCCGCCTGAGATTACTGCAAAGGAGGCTGAAAAATGTTAAGAAGATTAATAAAAAGGCTGACAAATAATCTGGGCCTTAAAATACTGGCGCTCCTGTTTGCGGTTGCCATGTGGATGGCGGTGGTAAATATCAGTGATCCGACCATTAATAAGCCGTTTACAGCGGCGGTGACCATTGAAAATGAAAATGCGGTTACCGCAATGAACAAATATTTTGAGTTTGAGAATGAATCTGCCTATGTGACGTTTAATGTACTGGGAAAGCGTAGTATTATACAGGAACTGAGCAGTTCGGATTTTAAGGCGGTTGCGGATATGAGCCAGCTGATCCAGGGAACGGATAAAAGTATCGTACCGGTGGAAATCACCGCCCAGCGGTATGCCAGCCAGCTGACGATATCCAAACGTGTACAGGAAATAAAAGTCAGCCTGGAAGATCTGATGAGCACAACGCTGGTCATTCAGGCAGGGACGCAGGGAAAGCCGGCGGAAGGATATGCGCTGGGAACCATGGAAGTGACGCCGAACCTGCTCAAAGTATCCGGGCCAAAAGAAGTGGTTTCCAGAATTGACAGTGTCAAAGCGGTGGTGGATATTTCCGGTATGAGCACCTCTGTTTCAGATGGTGTCGTACCAGTGCTGCTGGATGATAAAGAAGAAGCGATTGATACTACCAGACTTACCTTAAACCTGAAAGCTGTGACGGTAAAGGTAAACATCATATCAGAAAAAACAGTTCCGGTAAAGGCAAGTTACACAGGAAAGCCGGCTTCCGGATTTGAAGTAATTTCTGTAAAAACTGATCCGCCGGAAGTGACGATTAAAGGCAGGTCAGAAATACTTAATTCCATCAGTACGATTACAATACCGGAAAATGTAATCAGTGTGGATAATGTGGATGAGAAGTTTGAGCAGCAGGTAGACCTGACCAAGTATCTGCCAGACGGTGTATCCCTGAGCAATTCCAAAGAAGCCAGCATTATCGTAAAAGTAGATGTGGAAGAACTGGAGCGCAGGGTATTTAAAGTGCCGTCACAAAACATCAGTGTGGATAACCTGCCAGAAGGATACCGGATCGAGTTTCATGGTGAAAGTGTGGATATGGTTATTTATGGACTGAAAAATGATCTGGACGCACTGACCATTCAGGAACTGCATCCAGTACTTGATGTAGGCGGAAAGATGGCCGGAAGTCATGTGGGACAGCTGCAGCTGTTACTGGACAACAAATATATTGCAGGGGATAACCAGATATCATATACGATTTATTCAGATACCGGGCAGGGGACTGGCGATAACGATCCGGATAACAATAGTCCCGGAAATGGAGGAATCGGGGATACGATAGCGGACGACCAGACAGGGACAGAAACAAATACAGATACAGACGACGGGGCGGATCGTCCATAGGATACCGGAAGCGCATTTTCGCTGGGATGACAGGCTGACCCCGGCTGCCGGCATGGCCCGGCCAACAGAAGCCATGCCCACCGGCAGTCCGCTCAGGCAAAGAGACAGGGCAGGCGCTTCCCGGATTATCCGGGCCATACCGGGGTATATAAAAGAAAATTAAATAATATTTCAAGGATAAATAAATAATAAAAAAGAAAATAATTGAAAGATATGAAAAAGCTGGAGGAATGAAAATGGGCAGAATGTTTGGAACAGACGGAGTCAGAGGTGTGGCGGGAGCTGAGCTTACCATTGAGCTGGCCACGAATCTGGGTCAGGCGGGAGCGTATGTGCTTACCAGGGAAAAGGAGCATCAGCCGACACTGATCGTAGGATGTGATACACGTATTTCGGGAGGTATGCTGGCAAGCGCACTGATGGCCGGTATCTGTTCAGTAGGCGCCAATGCGATTTACGTGGGCGTACTGCCGACGCCGGCGGTTGCCTATCTTACCAGGCGGCATAAAGTGGACGCCGGAGTGGTGATTTCCGCTTCCCATAATCCTATGGAATTTAATGGTATTAAGTTTTTTAACGGAGACGGTTATAAATTATCAGACGATCTGGAAGATGAAATCGAAGCGATGATCCGCAATCATATGAAAGATATTAAATTTCCGGTAGGTTCCGGCGTGGGCAGGATTGATTACCGCTTTGATATCCGGGATGAATATGTTAAATTTATTAAGAAATGTGTGCCGGTGGATCTGCATGGAATCCGGATTGTGGCGGATTGTGCGGAAGGAGCGTCTTATGATACCTCAGTAAGAGTGCTGCGGGACCTGGGAGCGGATTTAATCCCGATCCATATTCATCCGGACGGAAAAAATATTAATGCGAACTGTGGCTCTACCCATATGGATGAGCTGAAGGCAAGAGTCGTTTACGAAAAAGCGGATATCGGAATCGCATTTGACGGAGATGCGGACCGGGTACTGGCAGTGGATGAAACCGGGACGCTGGTGGACGGCGACCAGCTGCTGGCAATTTGTGGTAATTATATGAAACAGCGGGGAACACTGAAAAAAGATACAATTGTAGTTACGGTAATGTCTAATCTGGGATTCTCTGTTATGTGTGACCGGGAAGGCATTCATGTGGAAAAGACAAAAGTAGGCGACCGGTATGTGCTGGAAAATATGCGGGAAAATGGGTATAATATAGGCGGAGAACAGTCCGGCCACATTATTTTCCTGGACGAAAATACTACGGGAGACGGACTGCTTAGCGCCCTGCATCTGCTGCAGGTCATGGTGGACACGAAGAAAAAACTTTCCGAACTGGCCGCTGTAATGGAAGTTTATCCTCAGGCGCTGGTCAACGCAAAAGTACCGAATCATAAAAAAGAGCACTATATGGAATATACAGAGATCGCAGAAGCAATTGCGCAGCTGGAAGAAAAATTCCAGGGAGAAGGACGGGTTCTGATACGTCCATCCGGAACGGAGCCTCTGGTACGGGTAATGATCGAAGGGAAAGACCAGAAAGAAATCGAAGAAGAAGCTGTCCGTCTGGCAGAATTAATTACAAAAATCATGTTGTAGGAGTTAAAAGTATGGTAAGTCAGAAAGTAAAGATTAAAAATCCTACAGGCCTGCATTTAAGGCCTGCGGGATTTCTGTGCAAAAGCGCAATTGATTATAACTCCGTCATTACGTTTAAATATGGTGGAGAAAATATTGCGAATGCCAAGAGCGTCCTGAGCGTTCTTGGCGCATGTATTAAAAGCGGGGATGAAATCGAGCTGATCTGTGAAGGCGACGACGAAGAAAAAGCGCTCAGGGAAATGGTAGAACTGATTGAATCAGGATTAGGAGAATAGGACATGAAAAAGCTGTTGATAACCGGCTGTAACGGACAGCTGGGACGTGCGTTAAACCGGGAATACGAAGGAGAACAGACAGAAATCATCAATACAGACCTGGACAGCCTGGATGTGGCGGATCTGGATGCGGTTATGGCCCTGGTACGCCAGACCAGACCGGATGTGATTATGAACTGTGGCGCCATGACAGCCGTTGATTTATGTGAGACAGAATACGATAAAGCTTTTCTTGCCAATGCCATCGGACCCAGAAATTTAAGCATTGCCGCACGGGAAACCGGGGCGAAGCTGGTACAGCTCTCCACAGACTATGTGTTTTCCGGCGATGGTACCAGGCCTTATGTGGAAACAGACCAGCCGGGACCGGTAAGTGTTTATGGTTCTACCAAGCTGGCCGGGGAACAGTTTGTACGGGATTTTGCGGACCGGTATTTTATTATCCGTACAGCCTGGCTGTATGGGGAAGGTAAAAACTTTGTAGGAACCATGCTGCGTCTGGCCGGAACAAACGACCGGGTACGTGTGGTTGGAGACCAGATTGGCACGCCTACCAGCGCTGTGGAACTGGCCAGGCTGATTCATATGCTGGAACCCGGTGAAAATTACGGCATCTTTCACGGTACCTGTGAAGGGTTTTGCAGCTGGGCGGATTTTGCGGTGGAAATCTTCCGGCAGGCGGGAAAGAGCACCGGAGTAGAATATATTACCACAGAAGAATTTGCGGCTCCCGCAAAACGTCCGGCTTATTCAGTGCTGGACAACCAGATGCTGCGTCTGACGACGGATTACCGGATGGCGGACTGGAAGGAAGCGCTGACAGCTTATATGCGGACAATTTTATAAAAAAGAGCAGATACCAGTCTGTTGTATAAGTCCGGAAAACCGGGGGAAGTATAAAAGCAAAGGATTACGCAGGATACTACGGATGTGCCGCTGATGCTGCGCCATTATAAATTCAGAAAGGAAACAGCCGGAAACGGCGGTGAAAAACAGAATGAGAACTTATTTAGTAACAGGCGGAGCCGGATTTATTGGTTCCAATTATATTCACTATATGTTTCATAAATATGATAACCAGATTAAAATTATTAACGTGGATGCGCTGACTTATGCAGGCAATCTGGAAAATTTAAAAACAGTGGAAAACAGGGACAACTATCTGTTTATCAGGGCGGATATTTGTGACAAAGAGGCCATCGGCAAAATTTTTGCTGACCATGACATTGACAGGGTCGTGCATTTTGCCGCTGAAACCCACGTGGACCGCAGCATTCCAAATCCGGAGATTTTTGTACAGACAAACGTACTTGGCACAGCGGTGGTGCTTAACTGTGCAAAGGCAGCCTGGGAGCTGCCGGACGGCAGTTTTAAGGCGGATAAAAAATTCCTGCATGTGTCTACGGATGAAGTGTATGGTTCCCTGGAGGAGGAAGGCGGCTATTTCTATGAGACAACGCCTTATGCGCCCCATAGTCCGTACAGCGCCAGCAAGGCTGCGGCGGATATGATTGTGAAATCCTATATCGACACCTATCATTTCCCGGCTAATATAACAAATTGTTCCAACAATTATGGGCCTTACCAGTTTCCGGAAAAATTAATACCGCTGATGCTCAACAATGCCCTGCATGGTAAAAAACTGCCCGTGTACGGAGATGGAAAAAATGTGCGGGACTGGCTGTATGTGGACGATCATGCAAAAGCCATTGACATGGTGCAGGAACAGGGCCGGCTGGGCGAGACTTACAATATTGGCGGACACAATGAAAAGCAGAACATTGAGATCATTCATATTATGATCGACACACTGCTGGAAATGCTGCCGGAAGATGATGAACGCAGAAAATGGATCAGCGAAGACCTGATTACTTATGTGGAAGACCGCAAAGGTCATGACCGCCGCTATGCGATTGCTCCGGACAAGATCAGAAAAGAAATTGGCTGGGAGCCGGAAACGATGTTTGCGGAAGGCATAAAGAAAACCATTGCCTGGTATTTTGCCAACGAAGACTGGCTGACAAACGCTACCAGCGGCGAATACCAGAAATATTACGAAGAAATGTATAAAGGTAAGTAATTGGCACTGTTCAGTAGTCTGATTAGCAGGACTGGCTGGCAGACGCTGCCAGCGGCGAATACCAGAAATATTACGAAGAATGAATATAAGGTAAATAATTGAAAGACGTAATAAATGGAATTAAGCCGGAACTGGATCATAATAATAAATCTAATCAGAATATTAACCCAAAAAAATAAAGGAAATAAAGGAAATAAAGGTTCTGCTTATGGCTGATGGTAAATTTGTAATACGTAAAGGACATTTTCATACAGGAGACAGAAACCGTTTCGTGCTTACGGGATGGTATGACGGGACAGACGGGGTACGCCAGGAGGGAGAAAACGGCGGATTTACGGTCTGTCTGGACAAACAGCCGCTGGAAATACAGACACTTGTATTCGCTGATGACTCTGTGCGGCAGAAGTATGCCAAATTAGACCAGAATGTGAAAAAAGAATATGTGATAATAATCAGTCTGCCGGAGAATTTACCGGATTTTCGCAGGCTGCGTCTGTACCTTGCAGACGGTACGGTGGTATATGACCGGCCGGTATCCGGGCTGGTAAAACTCCAAAAACAGCTGGAATGCCGTATTACAGATGTACAGATTACCGGAACAGACTGTGTGCTGGGCGGCTGGGCCGCATCACAAAATCCAGTCCGGATACGTGTGACAGACAGCAGAAATAATCCGGTGAAATGTGAAATCACACGCTTTCCAAAACCGGATGTGGAACTGGAATACCGGGAGGCGGAGCATCTGCCAGACTGCGGTTTTAGCATCCGGGTACCTATGCGGGGCCGCAAACGGATGATACTGCATCTGACAGACGGCGTGACTTTTATGCGTCATTCTTTTTCCGCCATAGATAAAAACCGCGTGCTGCTGTATGTAAAAAAAGCCCATTATTTTATGAAGCGTAACGGTATGGCGAAAACATGCAAACGGGCTGTCAACGAAATATACGAACTGATTGGCGATACCGGCAATTACATGAAGTGGCGGGAAAAAAACAGGACTTCTGACAGGGAGCTGGCACGGCAGCGGGCGCAGGACAGTACGGGACGTCCGCTGGTATTTGTGGTAACCGGGTACCGGGAGTGCCCGGAGCTGGAAGAAACAGCAGCTTCACTGGCATCCCAGACATATGGAAACTGGAAATGGATCATCGCTGTTAACAGTTCAGAAACAGAAAATTTAAAACAGAAATTAAAAACCGTTCAGACAGGAGCGGAGAGAGGACGGCATGTACCTGCGGGTAAAATCGTGCCCCTGACAGTGGAATACCGGGAGGCGGATCAAAAGGCTGACCATACAGAGGCAGATTATAACTGGAAAATTATGTCTGCATTTGATAAAATTGCCGGTTATCTGAAGAAACAGGGACAAAACAGACAGGAACCGGAAGACGTCTGGATTACCCGCCTGGAGTGCGGGGATACGCTGGAACCGGATGCGCTGTACGCCTGCATGGGGCTGGCGGCACAGAAGCCGGACGCTGATATGTGCTATACGGATGAAGATCAGATATCAGCGGACAGCGGCACATATATGGAGCCGGTATTTAAATCAGATTTTAACATTGATATGCTCCGTGCCATGAATTATCTGGGACATCTGGTGCTGGTACGGGGAGATCTGGCGCTCCGCTGCGGATGCTGGAATCCGGACCTGGGAACGGAATCGTCTTATGATTATTATCTGCGCAGTGCGGAGATGGCGCAGCGGATCATACATCTGACACGGGCAGTGTGCCATATCAGGGAATCCGTTCCGGAGAAGCCGTCTGCCGCAGAAACGGGCCGTACACAGACGGCAGCCGCGAAAATGATTCTGGACGCCCATTACAAACGGATGGGTATTCCGGCCACAGTGGAAGAATCTGATCTGGCAGGTATTTACCGGACCTGTTACCACTGGAAGGAAACCCCGCTGGTGTCCATCAATATCCCTAATAAAGACCATGTGGACGATCTGGACACCTGTGTGCAGTCTGTTTTGAAAAACTGCACATATCCGGATTATGAAATTGTAATTATAGAAAATAACAGTGTTCTGCCACAGACCTTTGAATATTATGACAAAATCTGCAGGCAGGATTCCAGGGTACGGGTGATATACTGGAAAGACAGCTATAATTTTGCGAAAATTACCAACTATGGTGTGGCCCATTCCAGAGGAGAGTATATTCTGCTGCTGAATAATGATACAGAAGTCATTTCGCCGGGATTTATGGAAGAGATGCTGGGCTATTGTATGCGTGAGGATGTGGGCGTCTGCGGCGCCAGGTTATTCTATTTTGACGATACGGTGCAGCATGCCGGAGTGATCGTGGGGCTGGCGGGTATCTGTGGAGAGGGATTCCAGCGGTTTCCAAAGGAAAATCCGGGTTACCAGAACAGAATCTGCTGTCCGCAGGATTACAGTGCTGTCACGGCGGCCTGTATGATGACCCCGAAGCGGGTATTTGAAGAAGTGGGCGGTATGGACGGGGAATTACAGATCGCCTATAACGATATTGATTACTGTCTCAAAGTGCGGCAGACGGGCAGACTGGTAGTATATAATCCGTTTGCCATGCTGTACCATTATGAATACAAATCCAGGGGAACAGAAAACACGGCGGCCAAGCTGGCCCGTTACAACCGGGAGGTGGAATTATTCACCACCCGCTGGGCGGATCTGATCAGCGCCGGGGACCCTTATTACAATCCAAACCTTACCAGACGTTATCAGGATTTTTCACTGCGCAGAATAGAACTGTTACAATAGAATAGCTGTAACAGAATAACTGTAACAGAACAGCTGTAATAGAATAGCTGCAAAAAAATGCCGCAATACAACTGTAACAGGATAAATTTATCAGGAGAATATTTATATGAAGGGAATTATACTTGCCGGAGGTTCCGGTACCAGGCTGTATCCGCTGACCAAGGCGATTTCAAAACAGATCATGCCGGTTTATGACAAACCGATGATATATTATCCGCTTTCCACGCTGATGCTGGCGGGAATCCGGGATATTCTGATTATTTCCACCAGACGGGATCTGCCGGTATTCAGGGAATTATTTGGCGGCGGGGAGCAGCTGGGGCTGCGTATGAGCTATGAGGTGCAGGAGGCGCCCAGAGGGCTGGCGGACGCATTTATCATAGGAGAACAATTTATCGGTAAGGATGCGGTTGCCCTGGTGCTGGGGGACAATATCTTTTACGGCCAGAGTTTTTCACAGGTTCTGCAGCGTGCGGCCTCCATTGAAAAAGGCGCCGTGATTTTTGGCTATTATGTCAGGGATCCAAGGGATTACGGCGTAGTGGAATTTGATGACAGTGGAAAAGCTCTGTCCATCGAAGAAAAACCGGAGCATCCAAAGTCTAATTATGCGGTGCCGGGGCTTTATTTTTATGACAACGATGTGGTAGAAATTGCTAAGAACGTTAAGCCGTCCGCCAGGGGCGAGATTGAGATCACTTCCGTCAATAACGAATATTTATCAAGAGGAGAGCTGAAAGTGGAAAAGCTGGGCCGTGGATTCGCATGGCTGGATACCGGGACCCACGATTCCCTGCTGGACGCCGCAGACTTTGTGGCCGCCTGCCAGAAGCGGCAGGGACTGTATATATCCTGTATCGAGGAAATTGCCTACAAGCGGGGATTTATCGGCAAAGAGCAGCTGGTAGCGCTGGCCCAGCCGCTGTTAAAGACAGAATACGGAAAATATCTGATAGAAATCTCAAAAGGATTGTAAAAAGCCGCAGATGAAAGGATAAAAAATGGGAAAAATAAAAGTGACGGACTGTGAGATCGCAGGTCTGTATGTGATAGAACCGGCGGTATTCGGAGACAGCCGGGGATATTTTATGGAGACGTATAATTATAACGACTTTAAAGAAGCTGGCATAGATGCGTCCTTCGTACAGGACAACCAGTCCTCCTCTGTGAAAGGTGTTTTACGGGGACTGCATTTTCAGATCCATTATCCGCAGGACAAGCTGGTACGGGTTATCCGTGGGGAAGTGTTCGACGTGGCTGTGGATCTGCGAAAAGGTTCCGCCACCTATGGCAGATGGCATGGGGAGATCTTATCGGCGGAAAATAAAAAACAGATGTACATTCCAAAAGATTTTGCCCATGGATTTGTGGTGCTGTCGGAAGAAGCGGAATTTGCCTATAAGTGTACGGATTTTTATCATCCGGATGATGAAGGCGGGATCGCCTATAACGATCCGGAAATCGGAATCCACTGGCCGGTTCCGGAAGATATGGAGCTGATCATGTCTCCAAAGGACAGGGCATGGGGCAGCCTGGCGGAATTTACGCAGACATACCGGCAGTAAAAAGAGACCGTTATTATGGTAAATATGGTAAAAGAACAGATTGGAAAAGCAGTCGTATATATTCCGGATCAGGCGTCCATACCGGAGCCGGACCCGGATACAGTACTGATTCAGGAAATCGTACAAAACTATCCGCCGCAGGAGTATCATGCCGGGATTACCGGAAATAAAAATTATAACGCCATGTACCAGCTGGCGGAGACCAGGGGCAGCCTGATCGGATGGCTGGATCTTCCGTCCGGGACCAGGGTGCTGGAAGCAGGAGCCGGATGTGGTGCGCTGACTTCCGTGCTGCTTCAGAAAGGCGCGGTAGTTACCTGTCAGGAGGAAAACGTCCACTACAGCAGGATCAACGCCACACGCCATAAAGACCGGGAGCTTGTCATTTATGCCATGCCGTTTGAACAGTGCGAACCGCAGCTGGATCAGGAGTACGATCTGATTCTGCTGGCCGGTGCGCTGACCGGAATCCGGGCGCAGGAATGGCTGCGGCAGCTGGGCGGGCATTTAACGCAGCAGGGCAGTCTGCTGATTGCCCTGGATAATAAATTCGGACTGAAGTACTGGGCGGGAAATAAAGAAAACAATACCGGGCAATATTTTGCGGGACTGGAAAACAGGACGGAAAAACAGGGAATCCGTCTTTATACCCGCAAGGGTCTGGAACAGCTGCTGGCAGAGACCGGCTATTCCCGGACCCGGTTTTATTATCCTTATCCGGACTATCGTTTCGCAAGGGATATTTACTCTGACCGTTATCTGCCCGGAAAGGGAGAACTGGACTATAATATAGCCAATTATGGGGACGACCGGCTCGTTCTGTTCAATGAACAGAAAGTGTATGATTCAGTTATTGAGGAAGGACAGTTTCCACTATTCTCCAATTCACTGCTTTGTGTGGCGTCAAAAAGCGCAGGCGGTGGCGCTTTGCGGCAGGAGATTATTTATACCAGATACGCATCCGACCGGGGACGGGCATATGCGCTCCGCACGGATGTGCTGGAAGATCCGGAAACCGGCGTGAGGAAAGTGCGCAAATCCCCGCTGTACCGGGAGGGCGGCGCCCATGTGGCCCGTATCGCACAGGCTTACGAAAAGCTGCGGGAGCAGTATGGCGGAACAGATCTGGAATTTAACCGCTGTCAGCTGACAGGAGAAACCTGCGCAGAATTTGAATTTATCCGTGGGCGGGCACTGCAGACCAGTGTCCGGGAGCTGGTGGCTGCGGGTGAAATAAAAAAAGTCTTTGACATATTGCGCCGGATAGTGCAATATATCAGAAGCAGTAAAAATACCGGGCCATTTATGGTAACGGAACCATTTACCGGGGTGTTTGGCAGATTTTGTACGGAGGAGTTTCCAGAGCATACGCAAAGCAGCGGCGTCTCCGATATTGATCTGATTCTGCCTAATATACTGGTGGATGATCAGGGCAGATGGCATGTGATAGATTATGAATGGACCTTTTTCTTTCCGGTTCCACAGAATTTTATTATTTACCGGACGCTGTTTTTTTTAAACCACGAAAATCCCGGGCAGGAAGAGCTGTCCATGGACCGGCTGTTAAAAACCGTGGAAATTACGCCGGAAGAAGCGGCGCTGTATGAGCGGATGGAAGCCGGGTTTCAACAGTTTGTGACCGGCGGGCTGGTACCGTACCGGGAAATGGTAAATCTGCTGGAACGCAGATTCCGTAATATCTGTCAGATAGAAGAAGAGTACCATCAGGCCATGGCGCAGAATGAAATGTTAAAAAGCAGGGGATTCTGGAAAGTGGCCAGGAGCATAAAAAGAGCCATAAAGCCGGATCGGACGAAAAACTGAGACTGAAACAGGCGCATCAAAACCGGACGGGGATGAAATCATTATGAGACCAATGAACAGACCAGTATACAGGGATATAACAACGAATGCCAGATACAAACGTTTTTTTATGCTGTTAGGGACGATTCTGATTGTTGCGGTACAGACGGCCATGTTTGCGTGGCTGTGGTTTAACTTCTATGCCAACAAAGACCTGGTTGAATTTAAAAAATATTTCAGGCGTTTTTATTTTTACCGCAGAGGACACTGGACAATTATCCTGCTCTATGCGTTAGTGCTGATTCTGTTTATGAAAGTACTGGGCGGTTTCCGTGTCGGATATCTGCGCAATCTGGATGTGCTGTATTCCCAGATACTGTCTGTATGTGCCACCAATTTTGTGGAATATCTCCAGCTGGCGCTTATTGCCCAGTGGAAATTTTCCTGGTTTCTTACGCCGGTACTGGTACTGGCAGTGCTGCAGATTGTGGTGGGCATCTTCTGGATTTTTATGATGCGGGCTGTGTACGCAAGGCTGTACCCGCCCCATGAGATGCTGCTGATTTATGGTTCCATCAGCCCGAAAGCGCTGATTCAGAAGCTGCAGTCCAGGGGAGACAAGTACCTGGTAAAAGAAACGATGAATCTGAGCATGGGAATTGATAAGATTCTGGAAAAAATACCAGAGTTTGAATCAATTATTATCGGGGATATTCCTTCCCATGAGCGCAACCTGTTTTTGAAATTCTGCTTTGCGAAAGATATACGCTGTTATTCGGTACCGAAGATTTCGGATATTATGATTACCAGCGCCACGGAAATAGATCTGTTTGACACGCCGCTGCTTTTGTTCCGCAATCAGGGTCTTACGTTTGGACAGTTGTTCTGGAAACGGACGATGGATCTGGCTGTTTCCCTGATACTTTGTGTGATAACACTGCCGGTGATGCTGATCATCGCAGTGGCCATTAAATTATATGACGGCGGTCCGGTGCTGTATGTGCAGGAACGGATTACAAAGGACGGCAGACCGTTTTCGATTTATAAATTCCGCAGTATGATTGTGGAATCGGAAAAACGGGGCGCCAGGCTGGCAAGCGAACATGACGATCGGATTACGACTGTAGGAAAAATTATCCGCAGACTTCATTTTGATGAACTGCCGCAGCTGTTTAATGTGCTGCTGGGCGATATGTCTTTTGTAGGACCAAGGCCGGAGCGGGAAGAGATTACGAAGGAATATGAAAAGAGCATTCCCCAGTTCCGTTTCCGTCTGAAAATGAAAGCCGGACTTACCGGATACGCACAGGTCTATGGACAGTATAATACTGTGCCTTACGACAAAATCAAACTGGACCTGACATATATAGAAAATTATTCCCTCTGGCTGGATCTCAAGCTGATTCTGCTCACTGTCAAAATTCTCTTTCAGAAAGAAAAATCGGAAGGCGTGGACGACAGCCAGAAAACCGCCCTGAAAAAAGAATCCGGACATACAAAGCCGGAGGAAAAACAGGAAGCGGACATGGAAATAGGATTAAAAGCGGAAATACATCCGGATACGAAAAAAGAAATAAAGGCAGCCAGTCCCGCAAAGCGGGGGGATTCCCTGCAGAGCCAGTAAGGCAGCCATGAAATACAGACAAAGCACAGGACGGTTAATGATTAGTTAACGACATTTTGGGAAACGATGAAAGATTGCAGGTATAGAAAGCATATAAATCATAAAAAACAGTGTACAGAAAAATTTATGGAACATACACAGACGAAGCGGCAGCCATTGATTTCTGTTATTATGCCGGCCTGGCAGGCGGAACGCTACATCGGACAGGCCATAGAGTCGGTGCTGGACCAGAGCTGCGGGCAGCCTTTTGAACTGCTGGTCATTGACGACTGTTCCAGGGATCATACAGCGGAAGTCGTAAAAAAGTATCTGTCAGATTCCAGGGTCCGTTACCTGCGCCAGACCAGAAATCTGGGCGTGGCGGCTGCCAGAAACCGGGGCATCCGGGAAGCACGGGGAACCTATGTGGCATTTCTGGATGCGGACGACTGGTGGGACAGGGACAAGCTGAAGCGGCAGATGGCCTGTATCAGAAAAACCGGTGCGGTTTTGTGCTTTACAGCCAGGGAACTGGTGCGGCCGGACGGAACGTCCACGGGCAGACAGATTCCGGTACCGGGAAGGGTTACTTACAGACAGCTGCTTAAAACAAACGTGATTCCCTGCGGTTCGGTACTTCTGCGTACAGATGTGGCCAGGGAATACGGATTCGTACATGATGAATACCATGAGGATTATATCTTGTGGCTGAAAATTTTAAAAAAATACGGGGCTGCCCGGGGAATCAATATACCGGCGCTTAAATGCCGGCTCAGCGCAGGGGGAAAATCCAGAAATAAATGGAAATCAGCACAGATGCAGTATGGCTCTTACCGCTGTCTGGGTATAGGACGAGTGAGGTCATTTTATTATATGGTGTTTTATACATTAAACGGATTCCGTAAGTATCTGTGAGAAACGAGGGAAAAAAGTTGAACAGATTTATCAGGGATGTAAAGAAATACCGGGGGTATACGGTATATGCGGCCAAATCCGCATTAAAATCAGAAGTGGCTAATTCTCATTTAAGCTGGCTGTGGTGGATTCTGGATCCGCTGCTGTTTATGATTGTTTATTCCTTTGTGTCATTAGTTGTATTCCGGAAAAAGGAACCATATCTTCCGGTATTTATTTTTATCGGATTCAACTGCTGGAACTTCTTTTCCGGGTGTCTGCAGCAGAGTGTGAAGCTGGTAACAGCCAACCGTTCCATCGTGTCCAGGGTATATCTGCCAAAATTTATTCTGGTATTTGAGCGGATGATTACGAATGGATTTAAAATGACGATTGCGTTTTCCATTGTGGTAATTATGATGATCGGCTATCAGGTGCCTGTGGACTGGAAAGTGATGTTGCTGTTTCCGCTGCTGCTTATGCTGCTGGTGGTGACGTTTGCCTTCAGCAGTCTGCTGCTTCATTTTGGCGTTTACGTGGAAGACCTGGCAAATGTGACCACAGTGGTGCTCAAGCTGGCTTTTTATATGTCCGGAATCATTTATTCTATTGAAAAGAGGGTGCCGTATCCTTATAATAGTCTGCTGCTGAAATGTAATCCCATGGCGCTGCTGGTGGATTCCATGCGTAAAGTGCTGATATACCGGACGATGCCGGACTGGGCGCCGCTGCTTGTATGGTTTATCCTCGGGCTTATTTTTTCCGTTATCGGCGTCCATAATATATATAAACATGAAAACAGTTATGTAAAAGTCATATAAATATCAGCGAAAGGAATCAGAATGGATACACAGGAATACGCAATCGAAGTATCGGATTTAAAAATCCGTTATAAATGCCTGAACAAAGTTTCCATCAGACAGAGTCTGTTCAGTCTGAAAAAATCCGAAATCGAAGTGTACGAGGCAGTCCGTGGAGTGTCGTTTAAAGTTCCCAGGGGAGAAATCATGGGCATAGTAGGTAAAAACGGAAGCGGAAAATCTACCATGCTCCGGGCGATTGCGGGAATTTTTTCAGCGGATGAAGGGACGATAGACCTGCATGGTTATACGGTATCGCTGCTATCCATCGGTGTCGGTTTTCAGAAGAAACTGTCAGGACGGGAAAATATTTATTTAAGCGGGATGCTCCTGGGTTTTACAGAAAAACAGGTGGCGGAAAAACTGGAAGAAATTATAGAGTTTTCCGGTCTTGGCACGTTTATTGACAAACCGGTGCGTACGTATTCCAGCGGTATGTATTCCAAACTGGCATTTTCCATTACCGCTATTCTGGAAACAGAAATTATGCTGATTGATGAAGTATTAAGCGTAGGCGATGCCCGTTTTAAGGCAAAGAGTTATGAAAAGATGAAACAGCTGATTACCAATGAAGACCGGACCGTGATTATCGTATCCCACAGCACAGAGACTCTGGAGCGGCTGTGCGATACGATCTTATGGCTTCATGAGGGAAAGGTAAAAATGCAGGGCAGTACAGCGGAAGTGCTGCCGCTGTACAATGATTTTATGTCGGAGGATTAGGAAGTGCCGCAACTTTTTTTTGTTTTCTGTATACTGGCGTTAAGCTTTGTGGTTTACGGCATTCTGGGAAAAGCAGTATGCATCAGATACCGGATGCGTCCGGTACTGCCGGAAGTGTTCTGTATCGGTTTCTTTTTATATTTCGCCCTGTTTCAGGTGCTGGCGGAATTTATGATTTTTACCAGACAGAAGCTGCATGTGCTGGGAATGGTATGGCTGGCCATCCTGGTCTTGCTTTTGCTGCTTTCATCCTGTATGATAAGTAAAGAAAAGAAACGACAGTCTCCGGCAGCGGCCACATCTGTCCGTCCGGCAAAGGCGGTGCGCCTTCTGATGGCGTTAATGACAGCGGCGGTGATCTGTGAATGTATCACAGCCGTGCTGATGCAGCGCAATATCGGATGGGATTTTGCTTATTATATTGGAAATATGACGACTTCTGTAGAGACGGATACCATGTATCTGTACGACGGCAATTCCGGTCTGCTGCGGGAGACCATCGAACTGCGTTACGCACTGTCTTCTTTCTATATGAATACAGCGTGGATTAGCCGGCTGACCGGTATTTCCGCCCTGCTGTTACAGAAATATATGGCAGGCGTGCAGTGCGTACTGCTGGCAAATGCCATTGTATACAGTTTTGCCATGGAAGTCTTCCGGCGGGACCGGAAAAAATCCGCAGTGCTGGTGACGCTGACGATCCTGCTTACGCTGTTCTGGGATGTGTATGATACGGCAGGGCAGTTTCTGATGCTGCGGGGATATGAAGCAAAGGCCTACTGTGCCAGTGTGGTACTGCCCATGATCCTGTATCTGCTATACCGGATATGGAAAAACGAAAGGGATATGGGCACCTGGGCGGAACTATTTCTGGCGGCGTTTGCCAGCGTGGCAGTATCCATGTCTTCGATTGTGATCGTGCCAGTGTTAATTACGATTATGCTGCTGGCCCATCTGCTGGTGGAAAAAAGACGGGATATGGTACTGATTGGCAGGATGGCAGTCTGTCTGCTGCCAAATATATGCTATCTTACTGTATATTTCTTTTACGCCATCGACTGGCTGGTTGTGGAGGTGTAGCCTGTGCTGGACATGTTTTGGCAATATAACGGGGATTCCCTGTATCTGGCGGCATTTGCGGCCAGCCTGGGTCTGCTTTATGATACAGACAGGAAAAAGGGCGGGACAACTGGAAAAAAAGCGGTGATTGCGCTGGGACTGTCCATTCTTTTTGTATTTAACGAACTGGCTTACCAGCTGATGGGCCGGATAACAGAGGCAAAGACTTATTACCGGTTTTTCTGGATGCTGCCGGTATTGTTTTTAATCGCATACCAGCTGACAGAAGCGTTTTTCAGCAGACAGAAGAAACGGATACTGGCTGCGGCGCTGATTTTTGCGCTCTGTCTGGGATTTGGGGCGAATCTGTTTATCAGCCGGAAAAACCTGTCCCGTCCGTTAAACATATATGGTCTGGCTCCGGATACGATTACAGTGGCGGACGCCATTATGGAGGACTGGGGAAGGGAACGGAAAAAGCAGCCGGTGGCAGCCTTTGATATGTATCTGGAATATCAGGTGCGTACGTATGAGCCACGGATCTGCTGGGCGGTGTCCCGTCAGGCATATCTGTATCAGGCGGAGCACGGATATGACCAGAAAAAATATCCCTTCCAGCAACGGATCATTGCGGCAGTCAATGAGGGCATCCACGGGGATGCGGCAAAGTTAAAGCGCAGTCTTAAAAAGCTGGGAGTTCATTACCTGGTGATCCGGACAGAATATGATATGGACAGCTATCTGTCGCAGCTGTCCATTGAGCCGGTAAAACAAAGCGACAATTATACAGTCTACAGAGTCAGAAAAGAGGCGTAGAAAATCTGGAAGAACCAAGAGCGGGCAGAACAGGCTGTGTCTGTCCGCCGGCAGAAAAAGGCATGGTCAGAAAAGACATGCGATTCTAAAGAATAAAAAAGAAAGAGTCAGAAAAGGTGTGTAAGTACCCGGAACAACATATGGATATAGAAAGGATTTTTGCATGATAAAAGTATATATCTGCCCCAGATGTGGATGGATGCGTACCGTATCCCGCAGAAAGAATGTGGAATGCTACAAATGCGGAGAACTGGAGATGTTTCAGGCAAAACTTACATATGATAAATATAGCGATATGACACAGAAAGAACGGGAGGATTACGCAGACAGCTGGCTGTATATCCACCTGAGAAATTTAAAGGAGCAGCATGTATAGAAAAGATAACACCGGCTGGGTCAAGCATCTGGATTTTACGATTTTGGATATCCTGCTGCTCCAACTGGCTTTTATAACAGGATATATTGTACGCCACGGCTGGATGAATCCTTATGCCAGCGAGCCATACCGGCGTCTGGCTGTAATACTTGTACTGCTGGACATCTGCGTGGTTTTTTTTGAACAGCCTTATCACCGGATTATTAAGCGGGAGGCTATGGCGGAGCTGCAGCAGGTGACGGTAACCTGCTCGACGATTTTCGTCGGCATGCTGGTATATATGTATGCCATGAAAATGTCCGCCATATACTCCAGGGAAAGTATGTTTACGTTCTGGGTGATATCTATTTGTTATGAATTTGTTGTACACAGTATATACAAACAGTTTGTGCGCAGTGCGATCAAAAAAAACCGGAGCAAAGCGTCCATGATTATTCTGACGATGAACCGTTATGCGGAAGAATGTGTCCGGGACTTTGAACGGGATGAATACCGGGATTTTGAAGTGACCGGCATAGTCATTGCGGACAAGCCACGCAAAGGGGAAACAATCCGGGGAATTCCGGTGGTGGCCAATGCGGACAGCTTTTACCAATATGTGAAGGACAATGTGGTAGACGAGGTCTTTATCAATGGCAATACCAGGGAATCCAGTGAGGCGCTGGCCAATGAACTGCTGGAAATGGGCGTGACGGTTCACTATAATCTGGTGAAACAGACGGCCATGATGCCGAACAAAGTACTGGAGAAATGTGGAAGCTACATGGTGCTTACTACCAGTATGCGGATTGCCTCCCCGAGGGAATTTATTGTGAAACGGCTGATGGACATCGCAGGCAGTCTGGCCGGCCTGGTAATTACGGGCATAGCCTTTCTGATCTTTGCGCCGGTTATCAAGATCCAGTCTCCGGGACCGGTTTTCTTCTCCCAGGAGCGGGTGGGGAAAAACGGACGGATTTTTCATATCTATAAATTCCGTTCCATGTATATGGACGCAGAGGAAAAGAAGCAGCATCTGATGACAGAAAATGAAATGGACGGAATGATGTTTAAAATGGCGGATGATCCCAGGATCATTCCGATCGGGCGCTTTATCCGCAGACATTCCATCGACGAGCTGCCCCAGTTCTGGAATATCCTGAAAGGGGAAATGAGTCTGGTGGGCACCAGGCCGCCCACTGTGGATGAAGTAGAAAAGTACAAGCTCCATCACTGGGGCCGTCTGGGCATTAAGCCGGGGCTGACCGGAATGTGGCAGGTGAGCGGGCGCAACGATATTACGGATTTTGAAGAGGTGGTGGCGCTGGATACGCAGTATATTTCGGACTGGTCGCTGGCGCTGGATGTGAAAATCCTGCTGCGTACCGTGTATGTGGTACTGACCGGATCAGGGGCGCATTAGGAAGTGTTTGTCTGTTTTGGAATTCAGGGAGATTTGACTGGTTATGGTTAGAATTTCTGTGGCAATGGCAGTATATAATGGTGAAAAATATATCAGGGAACAGCTGGATTCGATTCTGGGGCAGTTAGGGCCGCAGGATGAAATCGTTATTTCCGATGACGGTTCTTCTGACCAGACATGTTCCGTGATCCGGCAGTACCAGGCGTCAGATGGGCGGATCAGGCTGCTGGACGGTCCGGGCAGGGGCATTAAGCAGAATATTGCCTGTGCGGTTGCCCATACAGACGGTGCGTTTATTTTCCTTTCAGATCAGGACGATGTATGGAAACCGGATAAAGTCAGGCGGGTCATGCAGGCGTTTCGTGAAAAAAGGTGCCATGTGGTAGTTCATGACTGTGTGGTGATGGACGCCGGACTGGAAAACGTCATATATCCTTCTTTTTTTGAATACCGGGGATATGGCGCAGGGATGTGGTCCAATATATGGAGGAATAAATTTATCGGCTGCTGTATGGCGATACACAAAGATTTAAAACCATATATTCTGCCAATACCGGACGATATCCAGATGCATGACCAGTGGATCGGCGTGTTAAACGATAAACACAAAGGCGGGACGGTATTTTTGAAAGAGCCTCTGTTATACTACCGCAGACACGGGGACAATGTATCGGACTTTGGGACCAATACGGTACCTGTCATGATCCGCAACCGGCTGTTATTTTTATACCGGCTGGCGGGCCGTTAGGACGCAGGCGGCGGATAAAATTTTATAAATTTTTCATAAAAAAATAGAAAACTGGTATGCAAATATTGACTTTGAAAAAAATTTATTATATATTCGTATAAGTTACAAAGGCAGAAGGGAAAGCAGACATGAGTGCAAAGAAAAAGAAGAAAAAAGGCAGGATTATTATATTTGTCATAGAACTGATTTTACTGCTGGTTGTGCTGGCGGCTTTATACGTATGGTCCAAGTATCAGAAATTAAACCGTGATCCGGATTTTATCGCAACGAAAGATATTATGAATACAGATCTGGATGAAACGACCCAGAAAGTATTAAAAGGATACACCAATATTGCCGTGTTCGGGCTGGACAACCGTTCGAATGGCAATTATGCCGCCGGGAACAGCGACGTTATTATGATCGCAAGTATTAATAACGACACACAGGCGGTGAGACTCGTATCTGTATACCGGGATACATTTCTGAATACGAGCAGCGACGGTTCCTTCAGTTTTCATAAGTCAAACTATGCATACAACAGTGGCGGCGTGGAAGCGGCTATCCGTATGCTTAACCGTAATCTGGATCTGGATATTGAAGATTATGTGGTAGTAGACTTCGAAGCAGTAGCGGAAGCGGTGGATCTGCTGGGCGGTGTGGAAATCGAGATTGATGAAAAAGAGGCGGAATGGATTAAATACTACATTGCTGAGACGGCGGAAATTACCAAACGTCCGGCAAACATGATTACAGAGCCTGGTAAATATACAATGGACGGGGTACAGGCTACCGCATACTGCCGGATCCGTTATACGACAGGCAATGATTTTAAGCGTGCCCAGCGTCAGCGTGAAGTACTTTCCAAGATGGTGGCAAAGGCTAAAACTGCGGGAATCTTAACGATCAACAAGATCATAGATTCCGTACTGGACGATATCAGCACCAGCTTTACCGGCGGGGAACTATTCTCCCTGGCAAAACAGATGTTTAACTATGAACTGGTGGATACTACCGGATTTCCATTTAAGCTCTGCAACCTGGAACTGGAATCCAAAGGAGACGTGGTCATCCCATGCGACCTGGTTACAAATGTAACGGAGCTGCATCATTATCTGTTTAACGATTACAACTATACGCCATCCAATACGGTACAAAGTTACAGCGACCATATTATATCTGAAACGGGAAAAGGAATCGGAGATGAAACAGTAACTGGTATCGAAGCGGACAATTATACACAAAGCAGCCAGCAGACGGATACAGACGCTGGCGGAACAGGTACGGAAGATACGCAGACCAGATAGTATGCGCCCCCGGGACAACCTATGATTACGCATCATGGATTGTCCCGGGGGCTTTTGGAGGTTATCCCATTTTTTAACAGATAGATTACGTATTTTTAAAGTGTTCCTGCCTGTAGTAACAGGTAAAAATAAGAGTAAGGAGGCTGGAATGCTGCGTAAAAGAAAAGGGCGTAAAATATTAATTTTTACTATAGAGATGATCCTGCTGCTGGCGCTGCTGGCCGTGCTGTTTGTATGGTCAAAATTTCAGAAAATCAGCCATGTGGATAATATAGAAGCGGAAGATGTGGTAAACGAGGATCTGCAGCAGTCTACACAGGAAGTTCTGAAAGGATATACCAACATTGCGGTGTTTGGTCTGGACAATGAAAAAAGCGGGGTATTTACCTCAGGCAATAGCGACACGATTATGATCGCAAGCATTAATAACGATACAAAAGAAGTCAGAATCGTATCGGTTTACCGGGATACGTATCTGAATGTAAGCGGTACGGACGACCAGTATCTGTGGAAAGCAAATTACGCATATAACCACGGCGGGCCGCAGCAGGCAGTCCGGATGCTGAACCAGAACCTGGATCTGGACATTGAAGACTATGTGTCTGTGGATTTCAATGCGCTGTGTAAAGTGATTGATCTGCTGGGAGGACTGGAGATCAATGTGGAAGAGGGGGCCATGCTGGAAGAAATCAACCTCTATGTGGCGGAAACCGCTGCGTATACCGGCAGGGAAGCCAATATGGTGGAACATGCCGGACTGCAGACGCTGGACGGGGTGCAGGCTACCGCATACTGCAGGATCCGTCACGATGTCAATGACTTCCGTCGTGCCCAGCGTCAGCGGGAAGTGCTGAGCAAAATGATAGAGAAGACGAAAGAGGCCGGACTGCTTACGATTAATAAAATCATAGACACGGTGCTTGGGGATATCAGTACAGACCTGACCCAGATGCAGCTCATTTCCATGGCCAGCCAGCTTTTTAATTATGAACTGGTGGGAACCTGTGGATTTCCATTTCGATTATATACCTTTGATTTGTCCAGAAAATATATTGTGGCGCCGTGTGACCTGGAACAGAATGTAAGGGAGCTGCACAGATATCTGTTTAACGATCATAATTACACGCCGTCCAACACAGTTTTGAAATATAGTCAGGCGATTGCGGCGGATACTGGTAAGGGGCCGGGCGACGAACAGGATACAGGCGTATCGGAAGACCATTACGTGAAGGATCAGGAAAAGCAGTCGGTGACAGAACAGCCGGAATAAAGTCCGGGACAGAATATTATGAAAGCGGGAGCTGATTTTATGAAGAAACAGGAATTACAGCATGTATTTATAATAGGATGTAAAGGGATTCCGGCACATTATGGAGGGTTTGAGACATTTGTGGACAAGCTGACGGAGTACCAGACCGATAAACGGATACAGTATCATGTGGCCTGTGCCGCTGATCCCCCGGACGACGCCGTCTGGAACATACATTTTAAGTAT
Organism: uncultured Eubacterium sp.; assembly: GCA_947642745.1. Taxonomy (GTDB): domain Bacteria; phylum Bacillota; class Clostridia; order Lachnospirales; family Lachnospiraceae; genus Eubacterium_J. The sequence continues at coordinate 22,346 of CANRTU010000015.1, read as the reverse complement.
CACAGGGCATGCTGTACTACGTTCCAGTGGCGCAGACTGGGCCCGGCCCGGGCGATTATGTATGATCTGGAAGCGCTGCGTTATTATATCAACTATGCGGAGCAAAAGAAGATTCCACATCCTGTATTTTATATACTGGCATGCCGCATCGGTCCGTTCCTGGCTCCCTTCGCCGGGCGGATTCGTCAGATGGGCGGCAGCCTGTATGTCAATCCGGACGGCCATGAATTTCTGCGTGCAAAATGGAGTCCGCCAGTGCGCCGGTACTGGAAATATTCCGAAAAGCTGATGGTACGGCAGGCGGATCTGCTGGTATGTGACAGTAAAAATATCGCCGCCTATATACGCAGGGAATACAGCCAGTATCATCCACAGACGGTATATATTGCCTATGGGGCGGAGACGGAGCCGGTAACGTCCGGGGATGCGGACAGAAAGCTGCGGGAATGGTATGATGCCCATGGACTGCGGGCAGGGGAATATTATCTGGTTGTAGGCCGGTTCGTGCCGGAAAATAATTACGAGACAATGATCCGGGAATACAGAAAGTCCGGAACGAAAAAAGCGTTTGTACTGATCACGGAAGTAAATGACAGTTTTCTGGAAAAACTGAAGAAAACCACCGGTTTTGATAAAGACCCCGGAATTATCTTTGCGGGAACAGTATATGACCAGGATCTGTTAAAGAAAATCCGGGAGCATGCCTATGGATATTTCCATGGACACGAAGTGGGAGGAACCAATCCGGGGCTGCTGGAAGCGCTGGGGCGTACAGATCTGAATCTGCTGCTGGACGTGGGATTTAACCGGGAAGTAGCAGGAGACGCCGCCTGCTACTGGACAAAGGAGTCCGGCAGCCTTGCGGCGCTTATCGGCGCTGCGGATGCCATGGACAGCCGGCAGATCCGGGAGCTGGGAAAGCAGGCAAGGGAACGGATCAGGAAATATTACAGCTGGGAATATATTACGGCCCGGTATGAAGAGCTGTTTGTAAAATCGCTGGCTCCGGGATGAATCATAAAAAAGGCGGGAGGATTGTATGAGAAAAGATAAAAGAATATTTGCGGTGTGCCTGGCGGCAGTGCTGTCAGTATCTGTGCTTACAGGTACAACACATTTACAGGCAGCAGCTGCTGTCAGTAAGAATCCGGAATCCGGGCTGCGCTCCGGGGTGCAGTCATATCCATCGTCATCGCCGCTGACCAGCTATAATGAAGATGTGGCGCATCTGGCATATGTGACAGACGTGGAGGATCAGGCGCAGACCAGTTACTGCTGGGCGTATATGGCGGATGCGGTTATGGAATCTTATCTGCTGCGGACAGGCCGGACAGAACAGAATGATTTTAGTGAATCAGATATGATTTATCAGATGGGAAACGGCGGGTCTTATGGGTTTCTGGATCTGACCCGGGGCGGAAATTATCACCAGGCCGTGGCATACTGGACCAGGGGCAGCCAGTGCGGTCCCCGCAGGGAGGCGGACGGAACGCTTACAGATTATTATGTCAGTGAGACCACAGATCTTGGAACATATCAGAAGGAGGACGTGCAGGCGAAGCAGGATTATATCCGGGATATTAAAAATCTGGTGACACAGTATGGCGCCGTAGGGGTCAGTGTCTGGTTTAATTCCTTTGACCGGCTGCAGACCACGATAAACGGGGCATATTACTATCCACAGGCTTCCAGTCCCGGTGTTAATCACGGAGTAACGATTGTAGGCTGGAACGATTTTTTTCCGGCGGCCTGGTTTCGCAATACCCTGACAACGCCCGGCCAGCCTTCCGGTCCGGGAGCGTTTCTGGTAAAAAACAGCTGGGGCAGAAATGATACGTGCAGTATCAATGGAAATACAGGCTATTACTGGATTTCATATGAAAATTATTTTCAGGATGCGTTTGCGGTCTCACAGGTAACCAGCCGTTCCGGTCTGTATGACCATGTATATGAGACTGATTACCGGGGATTGTCAGAATATATGCAGGGAAGCAGTTACAGCCGCACTTACCGGCTGGACGGGGGCACGGAACGTCTGTCCGGCTTTGCCACCTATGTAAAGGCGGGCGCCAGCTACCGTTTTTTTGTCAATGGAAAGGAACTGACCCAGTTTAGCGGTACTATGGCCCGCAGCGGTTACCGTACGTTCCGGCTGGCTGATCCCCTGCCGGTCAATGGCACGGTACTGCAGCTGCAGGTGGAGGTGACAGGAAATGACCGGGCAGTGCCGGTGTCTTCTACGGCGGACAGCCAGATACCAGACAGCTCAAACGTATGTCTCAAGGCGTTTACTGTCAATACGTCCACAGGCATACCGGGTATCAGTCCTTCCTCACCGTATGGAACGGTTACCGGGGTGACGGTCTCACCTCAGGACTGTCAGCTGCGTCCGGGCATGAGCCAGAAATTCCAGGCCTGGGTTACCGGAACCGGCCAGCCTTCCCAGCAGATCAGCTGGCAGTTAAGCGGCAACAGTTCCAGCAATACGAAACTGGAACAGGGCGTTTTGTATATCGGCAATGATGAGACTTCCGGGGAGCTGTATGTGTATGCCATTTCTGCGGCGGACAGGAGCAAAAGCGCCAGGGCAAAGATCACGCTGGAGAAAGAGCAGCAGCCGGCTGCCTCACAGTATACAGTTACCTTTGTCAGCGAAGGGAAAATCTGTAAGTCACAGGTAGTATACCATGGTGCGTCGGCCACGGCCCCAGTGCTGGAACGGGAGGGCTATACACTGCAGTGGGACCGGGATTACAGCAATATTACTGGAAACACGGTAGTAAATGCGGTGTGGACTCCGCAGAATCCGGCGCAAACAGATCCTCCGGGGGAAGATGATCCACAGGAACCGGATGATCCCGGGGAGCCGGAGCTGCCAGAAGACGGTATGGTAAAAACCGTGGACAAAGGGCGCTATATTTTCTGGAAGGACGGCACTGCCTGGTATACGAAATGTACGGCAAAGAACCGGATTATGGTTATCGTTCCCGCAAAAGTGCGTATCAGCGGACTGGATTATGCGGTGACCATGATGGAGGAAAACTGTATCAGGGGAAATAAAAAAGTTTTAAATGTCACAGTAGGCAAAAACGTTACAGAAATCGGGGATCATGCTTTTGCCGGTTGTAAAAATCTGACCAGAATTACGATTAAGTCAAAAAACCTGGAGTCAGTAGGCGAAGGCGCTTTCCGGAATATTCCGGACCATGCGGTAGTCGTCGTTCCACGGGGCTGCCTGTCAGCATACCGGGAGATGATACGGCTGTCCGGCAACGCAAAAGTGCGTGTGAAAACCGCAGGCTGACGCCGGACCGGCCGCTGTGCTGGATAACAGGGGTTGTTACATGAAGAAATTGCATACAGAAACTGGAAATGACAGGTCTGTATCAGATTTCTTTCTGTGACAGCCCCTGTTTTGATCTGGAAAGGCTTTCAGAGAAATTGTATCATACATTGTAAATTCAACACCTTCAATAATCTGTTTTGATTTGGAAAGGCTCCCAGAGAAATTGTGTTCAGAAAGACACATAATTTCACTTTTTTTTGGCATTTTAAACACAAAAGGAACACAATTTCACGGTAAACTTCTATCTATAAACAAACAACACGAAACAAACAACACGAAACAAACAACAGAAAACAAACAATACGAAACAAATAACACAAGACAGTCAACACGAAACAGACAACAGGAAGCACATCCGGAAACAACCGGATCAGTCATGGCATATACAACAGAAAAAGGAAGGATAGAAAGGAGACTTATTATGAGCGATACTTATAACAATTACAATGGAAATGATGGAAATGGAAATCATTCAGATGAAAACAATGTGAACAATACAAACATGGCAAATGTAAACGCTCCGGCAGACTCTGACAGTACTATGGTAAACACAACGGCGGACATGGAGCCGGACTACAGCCATACTACAGCAGGAGACAGTGTGACCGCCACTGGCACAGAGACAGAAGGTACCGCTTCCGGCGAGGGCAGTCAGGAAAGCAGTTCCACTTATGGCTACAGTTATATCAATCAGGAACACAAGAATCCGTATACCGTATGGAGAGCGGATGAAAATACCGCAGGCGCATATACAGACAATGCCGGCAGCAGTTATGGTACGGCCAGAGACAACAGCCAGTATGGAAGCGGTTCTTATCAGGGTTATGGCGGCACACAGCCGGATCAGAATGGCTGGTATCACAACAACGCGGGATATGGCGCCCCTGGCAGCCAGCAGGGCGGCGGTTACAACGGCCAGTATAACAAGGGCGGCGCATATGGCGCTACGCAGGCTGGCAATACGGGTACTTATGGCAGTGCACAGAACGGCGGCGACTACAGCAGCATTTATGGCAATGGGGATTCCCAGGCGGGATATACCACAGACACCGACGCAAAAAAACAGAAACGGGAAGAACGTGCCAGAAAACGGGCGGAAAAAGCAGCCGGGGCCAGCCAGAACTTTGGTGTAAAACTGGCAAAATGCGCTTCCATCGCATTAATTTTCGGACTTGTATCAGGCACTGTATTTGAAGGTTCCAGATATCTGACGGGCGGTCTGCTTGGCACAGACAAAAAGGAAGTGGTAACCACAACAGAGCACACACAGAAGGAGACAGTACAGCAGACAGCTCCGGATTCCGGGGAAAATGTAGCGGCTACCCCTGCCAGCTCCGGAGCGGATGTTTCAGCGATTGTGGAAGCGTGTATGCCATCCATCGTATCTATTACAAACTTAAGTCAGGTACAGGTCCAGAATTTCTTCGGTCAGGTCCAGAATTATGAGGTGCCAAGCGCCGGCAGCGGTGTTATTATCGGAGAGGACGATAACTATCTGTATATTGTTACCAATAATCACGTAGTAGAATCCAACAGCGGCAGTAGCAGCCAGGGGGTGGAGTATTCTACAACGCTGACGATCCAGTTTGAGGATAAAACAACGGCGAGTGCGGAAATCAAAGGCACAGACCGCAGTTCCGATCTGGCAGTCGTAAAGGTAAACAAATCTGATATTGAAAAGGAAACATTATCCAGGATTAAAATCGCTACCCTGGGAGATTCAGATAATGTGAAAGTAGGTTCCCAGGCAATCGCCATTGGCAATGCTTTAGGCTATGGTCAGTCTGTCACTGGCGGATGGGTCAGCGCTTTAAACCGTGAAGTGACCATTCAGGATGAAAAGACCAGGGAATCTTTTACAAATGAGCTGATTCAGACAGATGCGGCCATCAACCCCGGCAATAGCGGCGGAGCCCTCTTAAATAATAAAGGTGAAGTGATCGGCATTAATTCTTCTAAATATTCTGATACGGATGTGGAAGGAATGGGTTTTGCGATTCCATCCAACACGGCAAAGCCGATTATTGAGGATCTGATTAAACGGGAAGTAGTTACGGACGACGATAAAGCTGCGTTTCTTGGAATCGTTGGTGCGGACGTGACCTCCACAATTTCCCAAACCTACAATATACCGGAAGGCATCTGCATTACAGAAGTGAGCAAAGGAACAGCGGCAGAGAAGTATGGTCTGCAGAGAGGAGACATTATTACAAAATTTGACGGCAAAGCCGTAAAATCATACCGGGCATTTCAGAATATGATTACCTACTACGAAGCTGGTTCTGAGGTGGAAATCGAGATCTACCGGGCCGGAGAAGGCGGTTACCAGCAGCAGACAGTAAAGGTAGTGCTTGGTAAAAAGAATGCTTAAAAACTGACAGTTACCTCCTTATAACAGGCGGCTGCCCCGGATTTCATACCTGTGGATAACAGGCATATGGAACGGGCAGCTGCCTGCTGCGGTTATCTGTTATTTCAGGCGCCGGGCCAGCCGGTGCAGAAAGATCGTTACTGTTCACACCTTTGGTGTTCACAGTAACTGAATTTACGCATTCTTACGGGTTTTGCAGTAAATGCAAAACCCTGGTGTGAACAGTAACGAAAGATCTGATAAAAGTTGGCAGGAAGTGTAAAAAACTTCTTGCGTCCGGTACCAGGATATGCTATAAATATAATATAGGAAACTATAAACGCTGTTCTGCGCCGGACAGCTTATAGCTAGCTTATTTTTACACCAGCCGTCACTTACATAGTAGTGGCGGCTATTCTCTTTTTATCATATAATAAACTGCCCTGCGCCTTCCTGTATGCCCCCGGGATATATGATATTTTCCGTGGTACAAAGGGCGGGTGCGGATTATGGGAAAGATATCCGGATACGCCCTGGCACAGGTTTTGATAACCAGTCTGGGCAGAGAGTTTTGAAGGAGGTGTGATAATGCCGGGAAAAGTGGCAATCGGAAAACAGGATTTTGCTTCCGTAATTGAAAATAAACTGTTTTATGTGGATAAGACCAGCTTTATCAAAGAATGGTGGGAAAGCGGGGATGATGTCACCCTGATCACAAGGCCCAGAAGGTTCGGCAAGACCCTGGCCATGAGCATGACGGAGCGGTTCCTGTCATCCAGATACCCGGACAGCGTCCTGTTCCGGGGGCTGGAGATCTGGAAGGAGGAGAAGTACCGGAAGCTGCAGGGCACGTACCCGGTCATCTTCCTGAGCTTCGCCAGCGTGAAGGCGGGAAGTTTCGTGGAAGCCAGGAAAAAGATCTGCCGCATCATCACCAGCCTGTATGAGGACCTGCCCGGATACCTGGACATGTCACGCCTGCGCAGCCGGGACCGGGAGGCCGTTGCGGCGGTATCCGCCACCATGGACGACACGGACGCCGGTTTTTCCCTGCACAGGCTGTGCTGCCTGCTGGAGGGGTATTACGGGAAAAAGGCGGTGATCCTGCTGGACGAGTATGACACGCCCATGCAGGAAGCCTGTGCCAGAGGGTACTGGGACGGGCTGTCCGATTTTGTCCGTGGGCTGTTCAACGCCACGTTCAAGACGAACCCGTACCTGGAAAGGGCCATCCTGACAGGCATCACGAGGGTGGGCAGGGAATCCATGTTTTCGGATCTGAACAATCTGGAAGTGGTTACGGCCACGTCTGAAAAATATGAGACTGCGTTTGGTTTTACGGAGGAGGAGGTGTTCCGTGCCCTGGAGGAATACGGGCTTGCGGATCAAAAACAGCAGGTAAAGGAATGGTATGACGGATTTACGTTCGGCAGATGCCCGCATATTTACAATCCCTGGTCTGTGATCAATTTCCTTGGCAAGGGAAAGTTTAAAAGCTACTGGGCAAACACCAGTTCCAATACCCTTGTCAGTAATCTGTTACAGAAAAGCGATACGGAAACGAAGCTGATAATGGAGGACCTGATGCGTGGCGGGGAGCTTCGTACGGCGCTGGACGAGGAGGTTGTGTTCAGCCAGCTGGACAGAAAGCAGGGGGCCGTCTGGAGCCTGCTGCTGGCCGGGGGCTACCTGAAGGTAAAGGAAGTCCGCCTGAACCGCCGGAAGAAGCCGGAATACACGCTGTCAGTCACAAACCATGAGGTGCACCGGATGTTCGGGGATATGTTCACGGACTGGTTCGAGGGAAGGCACTGCAGCTACAACCGGTTTTCTGAAGCCCTGCTATCGGACGACGTCAGCGGGATGAACAGGTACATGAACGAGATCACCCTGTCCACGTTCAGCTATTTCGACACCGGGAGGGACCACGGGGAAAACTTCTACCATGCCTTCGTGCTGGGGCTGGTGGCGGACCTGGGGGAGATCTACGGGATCACGTCCAACAGGGAAAGCGGGGACGGCAGGTATGACGTTATGCTTGTGCCGGAAAGCAGGACGGACAACGGAATCATTATTGAATTCAAGGTGTTCCGTCCGGAAAGGGAGCGGACCCTGGAGGAAACGGCTGCCGGGGCCCTGGCGCAGATAGAGGAAAAGCGTTACGAGACCGTGCTGAGGAAAAGGGGCGTTTCCCCGGAACGGATCAGGAAATACGGATTTGCGTTTAAGGGAAAGGAAGTGCTGGTCCGTAAGGGCGGCGGGGATAACACCGGAGAAGTTATTCCGGGTTTATAAGGCCTGCACGGATGGCGCAATGCATTGTAGTACCTTCTGGGTATAGCGGGCTGCGCTGATTAAAGCGGTGATGAATGATCCGTATCATGCCCTTCAGGGCGCAAAGTGGGGAGTGGAATCGCAGCAATGATTTTTAAGGCACGATCTGGAACCGGATCTGGAATAAATATGTAATATTATTAAATAGAAGAAACAGGTCAGACCGGCCCCGGAAAGAACAGGAAGGTAAAGTAAACGTCAGGACAGAGCGGAAAGGCATACATGTATACAGGCAGTTATCACAGGGCCCGGATACATGAAGCCGGCAGTCCGCCAGAAAATATAAAAATTAACAGTCAAAGGAGGAATCTCGTATAACCATGAAAAAGAAAAAAATTGTTATTGCCCTTGGCCACCATGCCCTGGGTACCACGCTTCCGGAACAGAAAGTCGCAGCCGCCAGAACTGCCAGGGCAGTGGCCGGATTCATCAAAGACGACTATCAGGCTGTCATCACCCATGGCAACGGCCCGCAGGTGGGAATGATTCACATGGCCATGGCTGAATTCTGCCGGATCTATCCGGAATATACGTCCACGCCCATGAGCGTCTGCTCCGCCATGAGCCAGGGATATATCGGATATGACCTGCAGAATGCCATCCGCACTGAATTTTTAAACCGGGGCATTTACAAAACCGTATCCACAGTGCTGACCCAGGTGGTGGTTGATCCCTATGACGACGCCTTCTATCATCCCACAAAAATTATCGGCCGGGTGATGAGCGCTGAGGAGGCGGAAGCGGAAGAGAAAAAAGGAAACCACGTCACAAAGGTGGAAGGCGGATACCGCCGGATTGTGGCGGCGCCAAAACCGGCGGATATTGTGGAAATCGAAAGTGTACGGGCGCTGCTGGAGGCGGACCAGGTAGTCATTGCCTGTGGAGGAGGCGGCATTCCGGTGCTCCAGCAGGAAAATTATTTAAGGGGAGCTTCCGCTGTGATTGAAAAGGATCTGGCGGCGGCCAGGCTGGCGGCCCTGATTGACGCCGATATACTGATAATTCTCACCGGTGTCCAGAAAGCGTATTTAAATTATGGCACCCCGCAGGAAACACCGCTGGACGATCTGACCACGGCAAAGGCAAAGCAGTATCTGGAAGCCGGACAGTTTGAAGCCGGTTCCATGGAGCCTAAAATCCAGGCCGCTCTGGATTTCATCGGAAATTCCGCTATCCGCAAAACAATTATCACCAGACTGGACGATACAGACCCGGATATTCTGGGCGGCCAGGGTACCGTTATTCACAAATAACAGAATACCGGTATGCGCCATCCGGACTTAAGCTTCGGACACATGCCGGATACACTGATAAAAAGGGCTCTGGAACCGGATTTTGCGGGAAAATAAAAAAGTTAAAAAAATTTTTTTTGAACACCCCACTTTTTTGCCGGAGCCCGCCGTAACTATATAGTGAATCTGAGGGGTACAATATTTCAGAAAGATGTTTCTTCTCATTATTTAGAGGCAATGGCAGAAACACAGGAGCAAATCCTGACTGCCGCCGCAAAAATTAGGGTTGGAATGGGAATGAGGCAAAAGTTACGAGAAATGTCCGGAAAATAGCTCGAATTTAGTGGATTTCAACATGGACAATCGTAAACCGATATTGTATACTTAGACCACAAAAACTCATACGTTACTTAGTATGGTAAATCTTTAAGGAGGAAATGAAATGAAAAAGAGTTTCATGACGAGAGTGCTGGCGGTATCATTATCTGCGGCAATGGCATTCTCACTGCCATCAGCTAATTTGATGACAGCATCAGCGGCAGCCACCGTTGGCATCGCCAAGACAGCGACTGTCAAAGTAGGCAATACAAAGACACTCAAATTAAAGAAAAACAACTCCGATTGGAAGATTACGAAAGTAGCTACCAATAAAAAGAAAGTCTGCACAACGAAAAAGAAAAACAACAAGGCTTTCACAATTAAGGGAGTGAAGAAGGGGACAGCAACAATCAGTGTAACAATCCAGTCCCCGAGCCGTAAAGCTGCCAAGAAGGCAAAGAGCAAATACCAGAAGGTATTAAAGACAAAAGTAACAGTTAAACCTAAGACCACGACACCTACAGATCCGACAACAGTAACAGATCCGACAGATGCGACAACACCGACCGGAACAACAGATCCGACAGGCGCAACAACACCGACCGGTACAACAGATCCGACAACACCGGTAGATGGCGATCTGGCGCTGACAACTGTTAAATCTCTGGCAAGAACAACTGTAGAAGTAGTGTTCAACCAGAAGGTAGACAGCGTATCCAAAGATAACTTCAAGATCGCTGAAGACGTTGCGGAAGGCGCTACAGCAGCTGAAGTGGCAGTAGAAGACGCAATCCTTTCCGAAAACGGACTGGTAGCTACCCTGACACTGGCAAACAGCGCGAAACTGGGTCAGGACTATGTAATGACAGCTACTGGTCTGGCATGCGGCGGCAAAGTACAGGGAGCGCTGACAGGTAAGTTTACATCACTGACTACAGAAGATCAGTACGTAGCAGTTATGGAAAGCGACGCTACATACCTGAAGGCTGACAACAGCTCCAATACACAGGTTCGTTTCAAGATTTATGATGGAACAGGTAAACTGTGTGAAGACTTAAACGGCGTGGAAGTAAAATTCTCAACAACCCGTGGTAGTGTAGGTGGACAGTCCGTTGCAGTACGTAACGGTGTGGCTACAGTTATGTTCACATCTGAAAACCTGACATCCAATGCGACAGCAGTTATCACAGGTGAAGTTGTAACAGCGCTGGGACATGGCGATATCCTTGGTCTGAAGTCTACCACAAGTATTCTTCTGACACCAAATCCTGGTGAAATTGACGCTCAGCAGGGCGCAATGGTAACACATATGACTGTTCAGACAGCTGACCGTATTATTGCATACTTCAATAAAGAAGTAAAAGCGGAAGAGTTCCTGAACAGCGATGGTAAGCTGAATGCAAATAAGGTTGAGATCGAAGTAAAAGACGGTGTTAACTATGCAAACCCATGTGAGGTTGCTACGATTCTTCAGGGCGACGCATCTACAGGCAGCGAACCGAATAAAACACTTCAGATTCTGATGGCAAAACCTTTACGGGACAATTCAGAAATCAAAATGACATTTAAGGACAAACGCTATAATGTAGCAACATCTAACACTGTATATGACAGACTGGTAGACGCAACACAGCCGGCCGTATACAATGTGGAAGCTGTAAACAAGGCAGGAAAGCCAAGCATGAGAATGCTGAAAGTGACTTTCTCTGAAGCGGTTCTGAAAGACGGCATGGACAATGCTGGGAATATTTATTCAGCAGAAAATGAAGATAATTACAGAATCAGCGGACAGAAGCTGACTGACTTCAGTAACGGTGCAACAGCTGAAGTATCTGATAAAGCTACAGAGCGTAATATAGTATATATTACACTCGGAACAGATGACAATGGCAAACCTACGTATTTCAAGGGAAATAATCTGTATTCCCTGCAGGTATCCGATATCGGTGACTGGGCAGCTGCAACAGATGCTAAAATGAATGTAATTCATACACAGACATTTTACTTCAATGTAGCAGATAACAAAGATGAACCGGCTGGAACTGTTACAGTACAGTCTCCTGAGCAGTGGCTTGTTAAATTCAATGGTGATATTGCGGTTGCAAAAGGTAATACTAATGTAGTAAACAAGCCAGTGAAAGACTTAGGATCAGATGATTTAAGGAGCTTATTAACAGATAAAGAGCCGTTGATCCGGTTAGAGATGTACGATGCAAGAAAGAATGATTTCGAACTTGTAGAAACTAAAGTTAGTGGTGCTCCGAACGGAACCGGAGTAAATCCTATTACTATCAGAAAGACCAGTGTAGATGGTGAATATATTGTAGAACTGACAGAAGACTGGACATATATTTTTGACACTGATTCAACTGGTGACAATTATTATAAGAATCACAGATTCCAGCTGAAGGTAGATAAGAACAGATTATTCAATTATGAAAATGGACAGGAAAACAGCAAAGATATTGTAATGTCTCTTACAGATAATACAGCAACCGGATATGAGAAGATGCTGAGTCCGGATAACACGAGTCCTGAAGTAATTGATTGTGTTCAGGTAGGTAAGTATTATCATGTACAGATTAACGAGCCGGTTCAGCTTCGGGTTGCTAATAATCAGATGGATGGTCACTGGTTTACACCGAGTCAGAACCAGCAGCGTGTCAGTGGTGGTATTCCGCTGCCGACAGCAAGATTTTACAATACAGAAACAAAAGAAACAATTCTTGGTGCTGTTCAGGACTGGCTGTATGAAGATGATACATGGATCAGAATCTTACCAGAGAAGACATTATCAGCAGGTAAGTGGGAATTAACAGTAACTGCGCTTACGGATGATGTTGAGAACACCATTAGTTCCAGAAGCTTCCCGTTTGAACAGGCAGGAGTTGTAGATTCTACCGGTCTGCATGTAGTATGGGCAGCTGTAAGTGATACACCTAATTACGAAAGATTCAGAACACGTAGTCTGATTAGTAGCGGTGAAACCAAGGGAGAAGGCAGGTATTTATTTATTAAATATAGCGAATCTCTGTCTAACACAGAATTAGGTAGCAGTGCCTTGGTTAACAGTAACTATACAGTTAGTGGTGTTGAAGTGCCAAGGACAGCAACTGTTTCCAGATTTATTGAAGGATACAGTAATGGCAAAGCAGATACTTTTGATAGTGTAACTATTGATCTTGGTAAAAATAATAACTTTAGCCTGAAAGTAGGAAAACCAGTGTCTATCAGTATTTCTTCTGCAATTAAAGCTGTAAGTGGTAATACGTTAGGAGATACAGGCAGAATTACGCTTCCATATAAATATGGAACCAATGATGCCAATGTTACAGGTGATTCCGCTGTGGTATACGAAGGAATTGATACATCAAACGATGATGTCTGGGGTAATGTTTCCGGCGAATTTGCAGGTGGTGTTTTAAGTGATCTTCAGGCAGCGCTGGATAATGAAAAATATCGTACAATTGTGTTAGGCACTGACTACACAATTCCAGAAAAAACTACGTTAAATATTAAACGTCCAGTTACGATTGATCTGGCTGGTAATGAGCTGAAGGTGAGAGGAACTTTAGCAGCTTCTTATGCTGATACAGGTACGCTGAAGATTATCAATTCAAAGGGCGGTAGAAATGGAATTACAATTCTGTCAGATGAGAATGATCCAACTAAAAAAGGTATAGTAACCGTTAATATACCAAATGCTGACCTTCAGGTTGGTAGCGATACTGGTGTTAATCCTATTAGTATTGATGAATTAAGGATTGCAGATCTTTCACAAAACACATTCTATAATTATGGAACGGTTAAAAAACTCACTGTTACAGACGGTGGTGGTACCAAAATTGAGAATGGTGTAAGTGGTGAAATTAACAACCTTATACTTGATGCAGCCAGCAAGATGGTATTAGTTAATAAAGGTACTATGGAGAACGTTCTTGTTAAGAGAGCTAATTCTATAGAAGTGCGTGGAACAACCGAGTCAAAGCCTATTGGCAATATCGTAAGCGAAAAAGATAAGGTAGAAGTGGTTATTAAGCAGGAGAAAGACAGTAATAAGACATTAGAAGATCTGGTAGTAAGTACAGATGGATGTGATGTAAAACTTGAGAATGAAACTGTGACAAGTACAAATATCTATTCCGACTATCTTGCTACCGAGTTGGGTAAATTAAAAGCTAAAGATGTTAATATTACATCAGGTGTTGCAACAACATTCAACTTTGTAACAGTATATGACTTAGAGAAAGCAGGGGGAGTTACTGTAAAAGATAACATAACAGGTACATTAAGTTATAAATATGAATCTGCCAATGAGAAGGTTCTGAAGGTAAAGGATGATGGTAGTGTAGCTATTATAGATAGTGATGTGAAGTCAGGAACAAAAGTAACAGTAACAGTAACAGCGACTCTTAAAGTAAAAGATAAGAATAATAAGGAGGTAGTTATTGAAAAGAAAGCTCCAGTAGAGCTTACTATTAAAAAATAATAGTATTAAATTAATTTTCGATAACTATTTCAATTGAAAATTCTGTCTGGTAAATTAATTTTTGCCAGGCAGAATTTTTTTGTGTCACAATAATAATCTTCTGATTTGCAGGAAAAGGGAACTTCTTCAGATGTAAGAAACCCCTATGTTACAATAAAAGTGGTCTGTGTTATAAATAAAGGGGGTTGCAAAACTATAGATAAAGAGTAAGCGATGAATAACATACCGTTCCAAATGTTGTTTCAAATCTGCGATAATACAGTAAATAAGCAGCAAATGACTCCTTTATCTGTTTTCAGTTCTGGATGCTGCCGCGTCATTCCACTTTTCGTAATCAGAGGTAGTCAATCACTGTGATTTACTACTTTAGGGAGGAACAACTTATGCGTAATAAGCGAAGGACGGATGAAGAATGGCTGTCACTGATCCGGGAATGCCGCAGCGGCGGATTCCCTGACCGCGGCTGGTGTGAACAGAACGATATCTCCATCAGTACTTTTTATAATACTGTCACAAGACTGGGAAAGAAGGCGTGTGTGGTACCGGGGACAACCGGACCGGCGATGGATGCCCCGCCTGGGATCGTACCATTATCCCTTGCCGGGGAATCCCACGCGCAAATGCCTGATCCGATCAGGCCGCGGCCGGCAGATGCCGCATCATTGGGTGAAGCACTGACGATCATGGTTAATGGCTGTAAAGCCGCAGTCAATCATAATGCTGGCAGGGATGTGATCTATAATACGGTATCCGCTCTGCGGGAGCTTTGACCGGCGATCTGTCCGGAGTACAGAAAATCTGTTTGGTCACGGGCCGGACGGATATGGGGAAATCCTTTGACGGGCTCATGGCAGTCATCCGGGATAACTTCCAGACGGACCCTTTCTCCAATGCAGTCTTTCTGTTCTGTGGACGCAAGAAAAATACGATGAAAGCACTTTACTCCGACCGGGACGGGTTCGTGCTCCCGCGGAAGCGCCTGGATAATGGGAAGTTCCAGTGGCCCCGCAACGCTTCTGAAGCCGGGCCTCTGACCAGGCGGGAGTCCCGCTGGCTGACGGAAGGGCTTTCCATTGACCAGCCGAAAGCCATACAGCCGGTGAAAGGCAAAGATTTTTGATTTGCGCGATATGCAGATTCTGAAAAAATTTTTCCATAGCCGGAACCGCTTTCCGGCGGAAGATATCCACAGATGCGGGATCATGGGGATGGCTGCCCGGGGATCGTTATGCGCAACTTCGTAATGATGTGTATAATTTCACAGAAAAACTCCCAAACCCGCTGATTTCTGAAGATAAAAAGGCTCCTTTTGATCTGTCACAATGCCGGTCCGTTTTTTGGTGGTATCTGCGATAGTCCCGCCCTTCTGGTACAATAAATGTATCTTAAAAGAGGGAGGGATTCATGGTGGATCCAGAAGGGCAGAACATGCTTTTTCGCGGTCAGCCGGAGCAAAAAGATCTTATGATCCGGACGCTTTCTGAACGGTTAAATGAAAAAGATGAAGCGATCACTGATCTGAAAGAAACGGTCAAAGACCTGAAAGAAACGATTGCCGGTCTTCAGGAAACACTTAATGAATTCCGGCGAAAACTCTTCGGTACGGGCAGCGGGAAAACAAAACAGGATGAAAAAGCCGGAGAAACAGGGACAATAGCTGTAAAAAGCCATAAAAGAACAACACGTAAAGCAAAGGCTGCGCGTGAAGACCAGTATGGAAATCTCCCGGTCCGCAGAGAAGTAATCCCTCTGCCGGAAGAAGATAAGCACTGCCCATACTGTAATTCCCTGATGGGGTATGTAACCGGAACTTTTGTCCGGGAAGAACTCCGGATCGCACCCGCAAAGGTGGAACGGGTCCATTATTACCGGGAAAAATGGCGGTGCCCGGAATGCGGAAAAGATGGTGACGGGACATTCGCGGGATCCAAAGCGCCTGCCGCTTTGATCCCGCGCAGCCCGGCCTCCCCATCCATGGCCGCATATGTCGCGATGGAAAAAACCGGCCCGGCAATGCCTTATTACCGGCAGGAGTTTCTGATGAAGCAGCCGGGATTTACACTGCCAGGGGAAACCATGGCAAACCGGATCATTTATGTCGCCGGGAACTGTTTCCATCCGGTTTATAACCTGCTGCATGAAGAACTTTTAAAGCGTGACCTGGCGCACGCGGACGAGACGGCATGCCGGGTCCCGCGTGAGAAGGGACGCACCGCGGAGCAGACATCCTGTATGTGGTTATATACAGCCGGAAATGATGGCCCCGCGCCGGTCGCCCTCTATGATTACCAGCCAAGCCGTAAAGGAGCCTGCGCACAGGACTTCCCGGAGGGATTCCATGGACTGGCGCAGTGTGACGGATACCAGGGTTACAACAGGCTGGAAGATGTCATGCCGGTATGCTGTCCTGCGCATGCAAGGCGGAAGTTCTTCGGGGCCGTTCCGGCAGCCGGGCGAAAAAAGCCGAGGCTTCTGGACATCAACTCCGATGTGGCGGTCGGGGATGCCGGCCTTCCGGATGAGGAAGAAGCAAAACAGCTGCCTGCGGCAGAAACCGGACCGCTGTTCCGCAACAAACTCTTCTATCCGGAGCGTACACTGAAGGATCCGGATACGGAGGAGCGCAAACGGCGAAGAGCCGTTTTGGAACAGCCTGTACGGGACCGGTTCCGGAACCGGCCGGATACCCTTCATCCCACTGGCGGAAGCAAGCCGGGGAAAGCGGTGAACCATGCCCGAAACCATCACGACACACTGATGAATTACCTGCCGGATGGCCGGTGTGGGATCCCGGACAACCGGGCTGAACGGAAAGCCAAAAGCTATGCGGCCGGACGGAAAGCCTTCCTGTTCCACACGTCAGGGGCCGGAGCCGGCGCGGTGATGTACAGCATCGTGGAAACAGCAGAAGCAGACAATCTGAATATTTTCCAATACCTCTGTACGGTACTTCTGTATATGCCGGATTACATGAATTCGTCCGCGGGCATAGAACAGCTGATGCCATGGAGTGAATTTATAAAGGAACAATGTTCAGGACTAACTGATGTGGAATCTAATGTTCCGGAAAATAGAATTCCCCTGCCACCCAGGCAGCAGAGGAACTGATAGTAAACGGCAGTCGTTTACTATGTTCACTGAATTTAAGAATATGGCAGGCGGTGTGTTATTCATCGCTTACTTAGCAGAAACCGGCTGGCTTCCTCCGACTGTTTCCGGAAGTGCACATATTGTTACAATTTCCTGATCTGGTACCAGACAGAAAACTGTAATAGACGCTGACAGCGGCGTCCATGGACAGGACAGGTTCCGGAGCTGGACATTACAGTAATTCTGGTCAGGGCATATTGTTATATCGGTACGGCCAGGTATAAATTTCGTATGGCCGGAAGCTTTTGTATATAAAGCCGTATTTGTCAGGGATAGATTTATTCAGGGCATATTTCATCAGAATAGATGTTATCAGATGATTGCTTCTGCCTTTAGAATACTGGTTCTGGGAGATGTGCGGTTTTGTGACTGTGTTATTATAGTTTTTCTGCGTTCTGCTAAAGTATGGAACATTTGAGCCGGATTCCGGAACTAAATAAGGTGCTTTGTGGTCTCCGGTCAGCTGCGGCTTTCCGGAGACATTTTTCAGGCTTTTTTCTGCATATTTTTTCTATGCTCTCCATGCTCCGTAATCTGGCTGCTATGTTAGAGTTATATTTCATGACGGCAGTAACTTCTATGGATCGGGCAATCAGAACACGAATCACGGGTCTTCTGACTATTGCGGCGGTCAGTACGGACAAGGTATAATTTTTTACAATCATTATACCATATATATGTAACCGGTCGGGGGTAATGTGATCTGTCTTTTTCCTGAAAGATTACCAGAAACAGAATGATCTTTGAGTTATTGAGTGATAATGGTGCAGGGATAAGATGTGTGGTTTTATAGAGTCAGAGTTGAAGGTTCATGCAGAATTCTGGTATATCCTGACAGAAATGTTATTACATAAGTAACCAGTCAGTAATGTGACCTGTCCTATTTCTCAAAGATTACCAGAAATAGAATAATCTTTGAGTTATCCGGTGGTAATGGTGCAGGGACGGAATGCGTGGTTTTATGGATTCAGAGCTGAAAGCAAAAACAGAATCCGGGTAAATCCTGATGGAAATGTCATCGGCAGAAGTGTATTTTGGGCTGCGGTCATTCTGGAAATCACAACAATTACCGGATTACTCTCATGATTCACCAGAATGTGCCTGAGAGCGTTTTCGTACACGCTCTGTTATTTAGTGAGGTATGCGGACTGATATCCGGGATGATGGTACGTCACAAGTGCGTCGCCGGGCAGTATAGCTGCCAGAACAGCGATGCGGTACAAATGAGGCCGGAGAGCCACTGAAATCTCCATGCGGGAGAAGGTTCCGGACTACCTTAATATGCCGGGGTCAGATTCTATAGCATTGACCGATAAGGAAAAAGCAGTACGAAACAGTCAGGTATGTATAAAGGAAACCAATGAACGGGTGAACCAGTGATGAAAATGAGTGCAGGGCAAAGTAAATTTTAAAAATTCAATTTCTGTTCTGGTTGCGGATTATTCACATATGTGGTATGATAAAAGTCAGAAACCAAAAAGGCATCTTTTCTATATGCAGGTATCCGTCCTGTATACCCGTTTATTTATTTCAGGGAAAACCCATGCTTACAACAATTAAATAACAGAAAAAGCAGGGGTTTTCACAAAACTCCTGCGGAAACAGGAGGATACATGAAACAGGACCTGGTATGGAAGGAATACCTGTCCGATGACGAACGTTATGCGGACATTATCAACGGCGTCTGTTTCGGCGGGCGGCAGGCCGTGAGCGGGAAGCAGCTGCAGCCGTACAGCCCGCAGGGACATACCGCCGTCCGTCCGGCGGGCAGGCGGAAAAAGAAAGGGAGGCCGGCAGGGAATCACGGGGAAAACACCCGTGACACGGTCCGCCTGGTGGTAACCGGAAGGGGATGCCTGGTGGCGGGCATAGAGACGCAGGCGGAACCGGACTACGCCATGCCGCTGCGTATCATGTGCTATGATGCGGGGACATACTGGAAGAATGCGTCCGGAATCCGGCGTGAGACACGGAAGTCCCCGGAAGGGCTGTCGCCCGGGGAATACCTGTACGGGTTCCGGCGGGAGAGCCGCCTGTATCCGGTGATCACCATCGTGCTGTATACCGGAAGGGAGTGGGACGGCCCCCGTAGCCTGCACGGCATCCTGGATTTCACGGGCCTGCCGGAAGGGACGGAAAGCCTGGTGCCGGACTACGGCCTGCGTCTGGTGGAAATCCGTCGTCTGGAGGACACGGGCGTGTTCCGTACGGACGTGCGCAGGGTGTTTGATTTCATCCGTTATGCGGACGATAAGGAGAAACTGCGGGAGCTGACGGCCGGGGATCCGTATTACGCCAGCATGGAGGAGGATGCGTACGAAGTGGCGGCAGTATGCACGGATGCGGCAGGTCTGCTGCGTGTCAGGGACCATCACAGAAAGAAAGGAAAGATAGACATGTGCAGGGCGATAGAGGAAATGGTTGCGGAAGGAAAGGCGGAGGGAATCCGTGAAGGAAAGGCGGAGGGAATCCGTGAGGGAAAAGCAGAAGGAATCCGTGGAACGGTTTCCGTGTTAAGGGATCTGGATATACCTGTGCAGACGATCCTGTTTCAGATACAGAAGGAATACGGCCTGAGTCTGGAAGAATCACGCAGGTATTTATAGAACGGGCAGGAAAATGTTTTTCCGGATCACATAACAGCTGCCGCTATGTATGATAGCGGTGGTGCTGAACGGGAAAATCCTTGTATAGTTTTCTAAAACAATGATACAGAGAAGCAGATTTTTCAATACAGGATACCAATTAGTGTGAGGCTGGGAAATACGGCTTATGAAAAATGATGCAACACAGGAAAGAAGTAAAAATAGATCTATATTGGATGGAAAGCAGTCCGTCGAATAACTCATTTAATGAAACTTATTATTTATATTCAGCTAAATTTGCTGTATGCAAACTGTCATAAACCGGGAAAGGAAGTGTTATCATGCCAGCATTAGCACAGGAAAGGCTCTATACAACTGAAGATATTTATGCCCTGCCAGACGGAGAACGTGCGGAACTGATCAATGGACAAATATATATGATGGCGCCACCCAGCCGGAAACATCAGGATATTTTATCATTTCTCCATCTGGCAATCGGAAACCATATAGCAAATAACAGTGGTGAATGCCGGGTATATCTAGCTCCATTTGCGGTATTTCTGTTCGCGGATGATTCAAAATACCTGGAACCGGATATCTCTGTTATCTGTGACAAAAGCAAACTGAACGACCGTGGGTGTAATGGCGCCCCGGACTGGATTATAGAAATCGTTTCTCCAGGCAGCAGGGCCATGGACTATTATACAAAACTTTCTTTATACAGGGAAGCGGGTGTTCGTGAATACTGGATCGTTGATCCGGTAAAACAGGCTATCTTCGTCTATGACATGGAGCAGGCAGCAGCGCCTGTGATTTATTCCTTTGCTGATAAAATAAAAGTAAATATATATGAGAATCTGGAAATTGATTTTTCCAGGCTGCAGTTCTAGAGCGTGTTTAAAAAATCATTATTGCCATCTGCATTCTGCCAATTCGTGTGATATTTATACCAGGTTCAGGTTACACAGCCCGCTATTGCCAGGGGTACGATGCAGCATGCTCCCTGGGTATGCGCCCTTTATCTGGTGTAAATCTCCCGTGTCATGCCTTTTAGGGTACAAATTATGAAATATACCATGCCCTTTAGGGTACATCTGACAGAAAGCATTTTTCAAACACGCTCTGGAGCAAGTGCAAAAAATCATTCCAGTAATCTGTACTCCACGGTTTGTACCCTAAAGGACATGATACGGAGAATTTATCTTAAATTTATGAGCCATACTCAGAGGGGCACGTTGTAGTAGCGGGTCTGATCTGGTCCTGTCTGCCAGAACCCTCCGTCCAGTCCAGCGTTAAACAGCGCTTCTGTTGTTTCTGTTACAGATCTGTCTGAACTTTCTGTGGGCCGTTGATAGTGATGCCGTCGGAACAGCGTTCCTGCTACTTCTGTTACAGATCTGGCTGAACAGTAGCCGGGCGTCTGTTTCGACAGGCTGGATAAAAAGACGCTGGGAATCTGTTTTTTCTATTCCGGTTGCGGATTATTCACATATGTGGTATGATAAAAGTCAGAAACCAAAAAGGCATCTTTTCTATATGCAGGTATCCGTCCTGTATACCCGTTTATTTATTTCAGGGAAAACCCATGCTTACAACAATTAAATAACAGAAAAAGCAGGGGTTTTCACAAAACTCCTGCGGAAACAGGAGGATACATGAAACAGGACCTGGTATGGAAGGAATACCTGTCCGATGACGAACGTTATGCGGACATTATCAACGGCGTCTGTTTCGGCGGGCGGCAGGCCGTGAGCGGGAAGCAGCTGCAGCCGTACAGCCCGCAGGGACATACCGCCGTCCGTCCGGCGGGCAGGCGGAAAAAGAAAGGGAGGCCGGCAGGGAATCACGGGGAAAACACCCGTGACACGGTCCGCCTGGTGGTAACCGGAAGGGGATGCCTGGTGGCGGGCATAGAGACGCAGGCGGAACCGGACTACGCCATGCCGCTGCGTATCATGTGCTATGATGCGGGGACATACTGGAAGAATGCGTCCGGAATCCGGCGTGAGACACGGAAGTCCCCGGAAGGGCTGTCGCCCGGGGAATACCTGTACGGGTTCCGGCGGGAGAGCCGCCTGTATCCGGTGATCACCATCGTGCTGTATACCGGAAGGGAGTGGGACGGCCCCCGTAGCCTGCACGGCATCCTGGATTTCACGGGCCTGCCGGAAGGGACGGAAAGCCTGGTGCCGGACTACGGCCTGCGTCTGGTGGAAATCCGTCGTCTGGAGGACACGGGCGTGTTCCGTACGGACGTGCGCAGGGTGTTTGATTTCATCCGTTATGCGGACGATAAGGAGAAACTGCGGGAGCTGACGGCCGGGGATCCGTATTACGCCAGCATGGAGGAGGATGCGTACGAAGTGGCGGCAGTATGCACGGATGCGGCAGGTCTGCTGCGTGTCAGGGACCATCACAGAAAGAAAGGAAAGATAGACATGTGCAGGGCGATAGAGGAAATGGTTGCGGAAGGAAAGGCGGAGGGAATCCGTGAAGGAAAGGCGGAGGGAATCCGTGAAGGAAAGGCGGAGGGAATCCGTGA
>CANRTU010000014.1 GCA_947642745.1 uncultured Eubacterium sp. | reverse complement strand
CGGAAGTTCCTGAAATTTGTGCATGATGACAACGTCTACTGCAAGTATTATGAAGTGGTGTACATACTTTTCCATACCGGCCTGCGCATATCGGAATTCTGCGGGCTGACGCTGCGGGACATTGACCTGGAAAACAAAGTTTTGAACATAGACCACCAGCTCCAGAGGACTTCCGACATGAGGCTGATTGTGGAATCGACTAAGACAAATGCGGGCACACGGAAAATACCCATGACAGATGATGTGGCGCGGTGCTTCCAGGGCATCATCGAGGACAGGGAGCCGCCCAGGTATGAGAAAGTGATAGGCGGATATACCGGATTCCTGTTTGTGGATAAAGACTGCAACCCGTTAGTGGCGATGCACTGGGAGCACCGGTTTAATCACATGGTAAAGAGGTACAATGATATCTATCGGGTGCAGATGCCTAACATCACGCCGCACGTCTGCCGCCATACCTACTGCAGCAACATGGCGAAATCCGGCATGAACCCGAAGACGCTGCAGTACCTGATGGGGCACAGCGACATCGGGGTGACGCTGAACACATACACGCACCTTGGACTGGAAGATGCAACGGATGAGCTGAAACGGATGGAAGAGCTGGCAGAAGCGAGGAAAGAACTGGAAAAGACGAAAGAGGAAAAGCCGGTATCGCAGAAGATGTTCCGGGCGATTTAAATGAAAAAGGTAAGGCGCTCTGCTTCGGTGGGGCGTTTTTATAATTTTATCTATCCAAAGTTATCAAATTTATGGTAAAATATATATAAAAGTGTCTATCAAAATGAATAACTGACAAATAGGAGGCGAAGACAATTTGAAAATTATTGTTGATTTTATATTGAAAAAGAATATTATTAAATGGAGCGATCAAGAAACAGATTTTATTATGTCTGATAAAACAATATTTTATCTGGGCATTAAGAGAAATAAGTGTGAACTGAGTATTTGTGGAGAGAGTGATGAGAGGGTAAAAGAACTTGTATATGCGACATGGGAGCTTCTTGCATGGTATGATGGATATTTCTATACTCCGATATCGTATAAAATAGACGGCATTGAGCATAACACAGATGAACTGATTAGTGTGGATTATTATGTGACGGATAAAAAGTGGATATCAAGTGCGCCGTTACTTGGACGCAATAGACGAGGAATATCTGAAAAAACATTGAATTTTTATTCAAATATACGTTATAAAGGACGAAGAGAAAAATCAATGAACGAATCTATGTTTTCATCATATTTTTATTTGATATCTAAAGGATATGCAAATCTTAATATTGAACATAGGCTGGTTCTTTTGATGCATATATGTGATGGATTTGTTTTGGAATTTTTAAATGGTAATAAAGATAATAATGGTGGAAATATCAATAAAATTCTGCATAAACTGGACTGTAGAAAGTATAAGCAAGGGGCAGGGATGCTCGGAGTAAATCCATCTAAAGCGATGAAAGCTCTTGGCTATACTAGAGATGAGCTGACGCATTATGAATATAAGCCGGATAGTCTTGGTTCCTTTATGGAAAATCCGAACACCACTACTGATGAAATGGTAAATATATATACATTTTATGTGCTTGTGCTGGCTCTTCGTATAGCTGTTCTGGAAACAATTGGTGAATCTATAGAAGATAAAGTAAAAGAATATATTTTAAATGGAAAATTGGGGTGGATAAAGTTGGAAAAATGTTTGGATGGGAAAGAGGCTTTATCAAAGAATGATATGAAACAGATGCTGCAAAATTGCCAAACAAAAAACGAAATAGATGAGGAAGTCTAGAAATCTATTGGATAAAAAAGATAATAACCAGAGTAGTAAAACACCCCGCCTTTTACTACGTTTTTACTACGTTTCACGGCCTCAATACGCCGCATTTTGCCCCGTTTTGCCAAAACTGTGATATTTTTAACAATCTTTCCGCAAAATACAACCCGCGAAAAACGCCGCAAAACACGGCAAATCAGCGCAATAAAGGAGAAAAAACTACAATGATAAAAATACTTTTTATTTGCCACGGCAACATTTGCCGCAGCCCAATGGCCGAATACATTATGAAATCGCTCGTAAAACAGGCCCATGCGGACAATAATTTTGAAATTGCCTCAGCCGCAACCAGTACCGAAGAAATTGGAAATCCTGTCTATCCTCCGGCCAGGGAGGTGTTAAGCCGGCACGGTATCCAGTGTACGGGACATCGTGCGAGACAGGTAATAAAAGCAGATTATGACTATTACGATTATCTGATTGTCATGGACCGGATGAATATGCGTAATCTGGCCCGTATTATTGGTGAGGATACACAGGGGAAGGTAAGTAAATTAAGGAGTTTTGCCGGCATAGAGGGAGATATTGAGGATCCATGGTATACCGGGGCCTTTGACGAAGTATACAGGCAGATAGAAGAAGGCTGTCAGGCATTATCAGAGATGCTGGCGCAGACAACAGAATAAGCAGTTTTCTGCGGTTATCTGGAAGAATGTGTAAAAATTGTGAATTTTAGATTAAAATATGCTGTTATCCAAAAAAATACATTATTCTTTTCGCATAATATAAATAGGGAATAACAGATACTGTTTGTTGTTATTTCACAAAGGATTATAAAAAGTCAGAAGCGGGAGATATATAATTTATGATGAAAAAAATATGCGCAGGGGTACTTGCGGCAGTGTCAGCTGTTTTTTCCATGGCTGCACCAGTCAGTGTATATGCACAGGAACAAAAGCAGGATATTGAGATTCCCCGGATTGAGGAAGGAACATATGCAGAAGGGGAGGCGCTGGTGGCAATGACAGCTACGCAGGCGGCGGCGCTGACCAGGGAGGGCCCCGCAGGCTTTGACAGAAATATCCGCATTGAGGAATGCTGGGATTTTGGCGCTGCGCAGCAGGAGAGCGGGTCACGGATGCAGGACTATGTGGCGCTTGTCAGTTCAGATACTTATTCTACGGAAGAATTAATGGAAATTGTATCAGAAAAGTTTTATGTGGATGCCGTAGCACCAAACACTTATTTTCATTTATACGATACAGGTAATGATCCGCTGAAAGATTACCAGTGGTATTTAAACGGAACAGGAGCTGTGGCCACAGACAGTAAAGGCATTGATTATGAGGCTTTAAAAGTAAGCCCGTCCATGTCGCCGGTTGTGGCGGTTGTGGATACCGGGGTGGATTATACAAATGAAGAATTGCGGGAATCCATGTGGGTAAATCCATACCGCAGCCGTGGGCTGAAAGGAAATTACGGTTATGATTTTGCCAATAACGATGCGGATCCTATGGACACAGTGGGGCATGGCACCCATTGTGCGGGTATTATTGCGGCGCAGCGGGATAATGGTATTGGTATTGCGGGTATCAGTAACGCAAAAATCATGGCATTAAAAGTAGTAAAAGACGGGGAAGATACCTTTGATACAGCCAGCGTGATTTCAGCTTTTGAATATGTGGTGCAGGCACAGAAACTGGGCGTGCAGGTGGCTGCGGTCAACTGTTCCTGGGGTGGCGGACGTGATATTGGGTCGATTCTGGATATTCTGATTGACAAGATGGGACAAAACGGCGCACTGACTGCGTTTGCCGCAGGAAATGACGCTACAGACTGGGACAGGGTTGCGGTGTCCATGAGACAGACGCCCTATGATTTGAAAAGTAAATATCTGGTAGTTACAGGCGCCAGCAATGAAGAGGACCAGCGTGCGGACTTTTCCGATTATGGAAATACACAGGTGGACCTGTTTGCGCCCGGATCGAATATTCTTTCTACCATACATAAGGCAAAATTCCTGCCCCAGTTCTGGGAACAGGAAAAACGGGAAGATATGGTTTTGTATTACAATTCTTTCAGTGATATAAAAGGCATATATACAGCGGCAGACATTGAAGGGCTGGATTCTGATTATAAAGTAACGCTGGCATATGAACCGGATAACGGTTTTGCGGACCGGCCTGGCGGTTCTTTGAAATATACGGTAAAAAATAATGGGAAATTTGCTCCTGAGTGGTCCACGGACAATACTGTACAGGAAAATGGCAAAGAAAAAGCCGGGTTTATTTATATAGATGTGACGGCCATGAATCTGAACGAAAACAGCACATATTATGTCAGCTGTCTGATGACCGGGTATAATGGCGGAAATTCTTCGTCCTGGGAAACCGTGGAGAAAATAAGTACCGCAGAGGATTCCCGTTTTATAAAGGATGGGGAAAAGACATATCTGGCGCTGATCGGAATGAGTACAAAAAATGCGAAAGCCCAGACTTGCTATTTTGATAATATAGCAGTATCCGTGGCGGACCCGGATATAACCCGGTTTGAAAAATGTGATATCCAGAGCGGAACGTCCATGGCAGTTCCGATGGTTTCAGGCGCAATTGCACTCATGCGTGGGGCAAATCCGAAACTTGATGCGGAGCAGATACGCAGTCTGCTGATGGAATGTACCAGAAGTGCCGACGGGGTGGAAAATGATTGTGTGACAGGAGGTATTCTGGATCTGTCAGGAGTTGCGATAAAAGCAGCCGGACTGAAACTGAATAAAAAGTCTGCCTCTGTCCGCTATGGCAGGACGCTACAGCTCAAAGCTACTATATCTCCATCCAATGTAACCAATGCCAGGGTAAAATGGACGTCTTCTAATAATAACTATGCTACAGTGACATCATCAGGAATTGTTACTATCAAAAAAGCCGGCATTGGGAAGCAGGTGAAAATTTCAGCTGTGACCAAAGATGGAACGAAGCTGAAAAAAACCTGTAAGATAAAGATTTTAAAAGCAAAAGCATAAAGTTAAAGCAAAGCCATGGTAAAATTAGTCTGGCGCAAAAGCAGTATATTCCATAAAATGCCGGATTGCTGCCGTCTGTTATTCACATGAATATACAGGACAAACGCATGCGTAATAAAACTGTGAATGGACTGATACCAGAATGTAAATTCAGGATAATTTTTCCCGGCCTTTCTGAAAAAGGAGACATGAATATTCAGTTTTAGAAAAACTTTCTGCACATTTATCCGGATTTTGCTTCGTTTATTAATAAAATGTTCATTCAAACGCTTGTCCTGATGAAAATAAAGAAGTGGTTGTGATACGATTCTGCATGTGCTATAATTTATTTCGTGAGCAGACAAATAAGAAACAGTATCGCAGAAGAATCCGCCAACTCTGGATTGTGTCCGGCCGCGGGACTGAAAGCAACAGATAAACAAAGGCTGTATTATGTGCCTGAGTTATGATCCTGTACCAGCAGATATGAAAACGGATAAGCAAAACAAATGCCGTAGAAATACCAGTCATATTCGGATAGCTCCGGATGTGTCCGGCTGCGGGACTGACAGACAGCAGGTAAACAGACGCTGTTTTATGCGCCGGAAGTGTTTTCCTGCTACAGCAGAATTTAATGAAATACGATTTAATGAGATAAATCTGGATGAAATAAGTCTGAATAAGATAATAAGTTCGTATGAGATGTGATAAAACCAGATAAGATTGCTTTATATAATATAAAATCAGATTTGTATATTTAAGGAAGTATAAAGACTATGGACAGAATACCCATTCCCGGAGAATTGTACAGACATTTTAAAGACAATATTTATCAGATTATTACCCTGGCCACCCATTCAGAAACAGGAGAAATGATGGTGGTATATCAGGCTATGTATGGTGATTTTGGTATTTATGTCAGACCACTTTCCATGTTTGTCAGTGAAGTGGATCATCAGAAATATCCACAGATAACACAGCGTTACCGTTTCGAAAAAATAGAACGGGCCGTATTACACAGTCCGGGTGTGACGACGTCTTCCGGTCTGTTAAAAGGGAAAATGGAATGCAGGGAACCGGGCAGCCGGGCGGAACAGGCGTTGATGGAAGCGCCTGTTCCGCAACAGGAACCGGATCAGACACCGGTGGCTCCCAGACCCCGTACCCAGCGTCCGGCGGCTTCGAAACGGGCATTGCAGCAGGATGCGGGTGAGGAAACTGATCAGGATTCCGACTACTTTCAAAAACGCCGTCGTCAGATTGCGGAACGGGAGCAGCGCAGGGAGCAGTTCCGGCGGCCGGAAAGACACGAGAGCGCCACAGACGAACTGCGTGCGAATCCCAATCTGCTGAAATTTTTAGATGCGGATACGTATGAGAAAAAGTACCGGGTACTGAACGAGATACAGGATGATATGACAAACCGTCTGATTGACGATATCGCAGTGGTTCTGGATGTGGTAATTCCGGAGGGATCTCTTAGTGACCGGTATTATCAGCTGAAAAATATTATACTGACCAGACAGAAATACGAAAAAACCAGGCTGCGCTGACGCTGCGTCTTCCAGACTGATTACCGGCCGGTTTCCGGTGTTAATAAATCGTTGTATTTGTGGTCAGTATCCGGTATGGGAGCAGAATCATGCCTGCGGCAGATGAGAGCCTTTACTCATTTCGCTGTTGTGATAACGTTTGTCATATGTAACGTCTTCACCAAACCAGGATGGGGGAATGAAAGCGTCTGCTTCTTCAATAGTGGCAAATTCTACTTCCGCCAGGGTTATGCCTTCCAGACTGCCGGCAAAAATGTCAAGCTCAATGGTATGGGAGGAATCCAGCGGGAGCATGTAGCGGCGTTTGGTAATCAGAATACCGTCAGTTTTTTTCCGCAGATGCTGGTAACTTTCTCTGGAGATTGGAATTTCGTATTCCTCATGGGCCATCATGCCTTCGGATTTGCAGGTGAGAAAATAGGAATCATCCATTTTCCGGATGCGGACGACAGGATTTGTGCATAAATAACCCTGTTCGATCAGGTGTGAAGGGTATTGTTCCAGATTGTCCGGCAGTTTCTTTGGTATAAATTTGCGTTCGATTTCCATAAGATTTTTCCTTCCGTTCTTTATTTTCTATGAACATAAAGGATAAAGTTAAAAAAGTCAAGTGGGAAAGAGAATATTTATAATAATTAAACACAGGAGGATATCAGAATGAGCAGAATCGCAGTATTTTTTGCTGATGGATGCGAAGAAATAGAAGGACTTACAGTTGTGGATATGCTTCGCAGGGCAAACGTGAATGTGGATATGGTGTCTGTTATGGAACGCAGGGAAATCCATGGTTCTCACAATATAACATTTCTGGCAGATATGTTATATGAGGATATGGAACCGGCGTCTTATGACGGAGTTGTCCTGCCGGGCGGAATGCCGGGAACTACAAACCTGGGGGTACATGAAGGTGTTATTTCCATAATAAAGGAGTTTGCTGCAGAAGGAAAACTGGTGTCTGCCATCTGCGCCGCTCCATCAGTTCTCGGACAGGCGGGCGTATTGCGGAATAAACGGGCAGTGTGCCATCCGGGTTGGGAAGACAGGCTGACGGGGGCAATTGTCTGTGAAGAAAATGCCATGACGGATGGTAATATTATCACCAGCCGGGGAATGGGAACAGCTGTTGATTTTTCACTGGCTATCATTCAAAAGCTGACGGATGAAGAAACACTGGAAAATGTAAAGAAAGGTATCGTATATGCATAAACTGCAGGGATATTTTCTACTTTATGGGAAAGATGGCTCTATAAAGTAAAACCCTCTGGGAGGACCGCTCTGCGTCGGAGGAGAAAATGCGCCGGGGTATCCGGCAGAGACGGATATTTTTTACGCTATAGGAAAGAGCGTCCTATATAGTAAAACCCTCTGGGAGGATCGCACAGCGGCGGAAGGGAAGAAGCTGCCGGAGACAGCCCGCCGCAGGCGGAGTATCCGGAAGAGCCGGATGCTTTTTATTATTAAGAAAGAGCTCCTGTAAATAAAAGTCCTTCGGGCAGGATCGCACAGCGGCAGAGAAGAAAATGCTGACGGGGCAGCCCGCCGCAGGCGGAGTATCCGGAAGAGCCGGATACTTTTTATGATATGACATGTCCCGGTCCGTTGTAAAAGATGAATCTGCTGCGGGATGGTATCTGGAGCTGTTTATTGCAGCTTTGTTGCGTACAGGTAATTTCTTCAACAGTGTATAAAACTATATCAGAAAAGTGGGGGACAGTCTGAAAGTCCCCCGGTTTTTCACTGGGAAATAAGTATGTGCCGTTGTTTCCATTTTATTTGACCAGTGCTATCAGGAACATCTCATTTTATCACCAGATTGATAAAATTTAAAAATACCCTTATGAAAATCTAATAAAAGGACGAAATATAACATAATAGGATAAGTTTGGACATGAATCTATAAGGGGGAATGTGCATGAGTCTTGCAGTTTCAGGTTATGTAAAACAATTTTATAAAGGAAATATATTTGGCGCTACCGCAGCGGGAAGAAAAGGATATGATCTGCGCAGTCTCATATCTGCGGACATGCAGGCCACCAGACGGGCATTGAAAGAGCTGCACGGTTTTGATTATGACAGTATAGAAGAGGATGAAGATAAAGAAAAACTGGACAGAACCGTACAGGCATATGTGGATACGTATAATAATTATCTTGATTCAGCGGGTAGTCTGGATCATGATGATGTGAACCGGGACCTTTCAAAAATGAAGAAGCTGGCTGGAAAATATAAGGATGAGTTTGCGCAGATTGGCATTAAAGTGCATAATAATGGCAGTCTTAGTGTGGATGAAGAAACGCTGGAAAAAGCCAGTAAAATTAAAATAAAAAAATTCTTTTCCCAGGATACCGGGTACGGGACACAGCTGGAAAAGCATATGAAAAAGATACAGACAACCGTGCGCAGGAATAATCTGGGAATGCCGGTTGTATCGCAGGCAAAGAAGGAACAGAGTCCGTCACAAAATGAAGATGACGCAAAACTTGCCAGCATACTGGCAGAAGCGCTGGAGGGCAGCCGGATCAACCAGGTCATTTGATGCGGGCAGTCTGACTGGTTGGTATGATGCTGATCTGAAAGTCATGCAAAAGCTGAAAAATGGAGGACAGAAATGAATAAAAAGCTATGGGCAGTTATGCTAGCTGCCGCAGTAATAATAAAATCAGTGGTGCCGGTATCCTTTATGGATAACGAGATGGTGACTGCCGCTACAAAGAAGCCTTCTACCGGTACAGCCACTGCGCAACCGGAAGATATATCCACAGATGGAAGGACCACGGCGGGCGGATATACATACCGTGTGTCCGGAAAAGAAGCGGTCATTACAGGATACAACGGAACGGCTGTAGATCTTACGATTCCGACAAAGATTATTTATCAGAAGACAGTGGCAACATCGCCTTCGTCTCCGACAAGGGCTTCCGGAACAAAACCTTCGACTTCGAAGCCGGCTACTACAAAACCGACTACTACGAAGCCGTCCACCACAAAACCGTCTTCTACAAAACCATCAAGTACAAAGCCGTCAGCCACGACTCCTACAACGGCTTCAACAGCAAGCAGTCCATCTCCGTCAGCAATCCGGTCGATGGCGTCTGTTAAGGCGGTAAGAGCCACAAAACCAAATACAGCGAGTGCGCCGACTGTTACAGTTGAGTACCAGGTTACTTCTATAGATAATGAGGCGTTTAACGGGCAGCTAAGTATCAAATCCGTAACCATGGCCGGGGGAATTGATAGTAATGGTAAATCTTTCGGCATCCAGAAAATAGGGGATAAAGCTTTTTTTGCCTGTCATGATCTGGAAAAACTGACCATTGCGGCTTCAACCACATCTATAGGAAGTCATGCTTTTACGGATTGTGTGGCGTTAAACAGTATTTCCGTGGCAGACGGAAATCCAAAATATAAAGTAATTGAGGGTTCCCTGTATTCTTATTCCACTGGAAGCGGAACCGGGCATTATACGCTGGAACAGTATCTGCTGGCAAGTACGGAAAAAACTTATAAAATGCCGGATCTGATCACAGAAACACTGACAGGAATCGGTGAGGGAGCGTTCTGGGGATCTGTGAATCTGGAGACAGTCACACTTCCGCCTACCGTAAAAACCATTGGCGAGGGGGCGTTCGAAGAATGCAGAAAACTGACCACAGTGGAATTTCCGGAAGGACTTACTTCGATTGGAGCGGAAGCGTTTAAAGGAGCAGTGGCGCTTTCTGAAATTACGTTACCGCCAAATGTAACCGCTATCAACAGCAGGACATTTCAGGGATGTGAATCTTTAAAAACGGTGAATATGCCGGATAAGCTGTCAGCTATTAATAGCTATGCGTTCCAGGGATGCAAATCCATGGAAGAATTTGTAGTTCCGCAGGGAGTAACGGTAATTGGGGATCAGGCATTTGCCCAGTGTGAGTCATTACGTGAGATCACAATTCCCACAAGGACGACTTCTATTGGAAACGGAGCGTTCCGGGGCACCACAGTTACGCTGATGTGTCACAGTGGTTCGCAGGCGGCTATATATGCGGCAAACAACGGCTTGTCAGTAGAACGTACCTATACAGTTAGTTTTTACAGCAACGCATTGTATTCGACCCTGATTTCTTCCCAGGATGTAGTGGAAGGCAGGGATGCGGTACCGCCTGAAGTAGCGGAACGGGAAGGCTACCGGATGCGGTGGAGCGGTGAATATACAAGTGTAAAACAGGATATCCGTGTTTATACTGTATGGGACAAATTATATGATGTTAAATTTGTGGATGTATTTAATGGGAAGACAGAGACTGTACAGGTAGTAAAGGATGAGTTTCCAGTACCGCCATCCTGGGAAATGGACGGATATACTTTATCCTGGGACCAGGATCTTTCAGTAGGCGTGGACCGTAACTTTACAGTTCATGCGGTATGGCAGAATAATACGACAGGTGAGATTCTGGACCCCGACGCTGTCCGGCCGCAGAAAAAAGGCACCAGCCTGAAGAAAGGAAATAACCAGTATAAAGTAACCTCGGCTAATATAAAAAACCCAACCGTAAAATTTACCGGCCTGTCAAAAGCGGAAGTAAAAAAAGCGGATATTCCTGCGGCTATTACAGTAAAAGGGGTAAAATACAAGGTTACGGAAATTGCATCTGGCGCAGCCAAAGACAATAAAAATATTACGAAACTGATTGTCAATAAAAATGTCACAAAGATAGGTTCGAATGCGTTTTATGGATGCACAAAATTGAAAAACATCAGGCTGAAATCCAAATCCATTACGAAAATTGGAGGAAAAGCGTTTAAAAGTGTCAGCCCGAAAGCAGTTTGTTATACCTACTATTCCAGGCAGTCCAGGTATAAATCCATGCTGAAAAAGGCAGGTATAAAAAAACCAAACATGAAGCGGTTGTAAGGATGGAGGTCAGTGACAGATGGAAAAGAAAACAGGACAGAAAGTCTGGTATGCAGGTATACTGTTTGTGATGGCGATGACAGCAGCTTTGCTTGTACGGATCATTCAGACATCTGCGGCGGAAGTTCCGGAGCGGAAATACACACCTGAAGGAAGCAGTATTACGTATACTTTTACCGGAACGGCCGGAGGATTTGTCGCAAATGTGGAGAGTTACCGTTCCAGTGCGATCCAGAATGGAGAACTGAGAATTCCGGCAACAATCCAGTATAAACCAGAGGATGGCGGTCAGGAACAGACGATTGATGTGGCGGGTATTCTGCGTAATGTATTTAATGGCTGTACCACACTGACCACACTGGTACTGCCGGATACTGTCAGCTATATCGGGCAGGGAGCATTTATGAATTGTACGAATCTCAGAACGATTCAGACAATTGCCAGGACAGAGAGCGGCGAGCAGGTTTACAATGGTGCGCTGGCAGCCGGGGAAGTAGAAAGCCGTGCGTTTTATGGCTGTACCGCACTCACCGGAATTACGCTGGGAGAGCAGGTACGTGGCAGCGGCGGCCAGATCATCCAGGAGGATGCGTTTATGGGCTGCGACGCCCTTACCAGTGTGGAAATCGGGCCAAATGTGACCTGGATTGCCGGGGGAGCGTTTGCGGACTGCGATATGCTGGACGGTTTAAGCAATGGTATTAAAATCCGGGATAATGCATTATTTTTTGTAGAAGGCGGAATTTTATATTACAGGGAGAGTGACCGCAGCAATGTGCTGCTGTGCTGTCCTGCAGGAACGCCTGTGGGTACATTAAACCAGTTTCCAGAGAATGTGACGCAGATCAAAAATAAAGCGTTTTACGGGTGCGCCGGACTGGCTTCGATTGAGATACCGGAGACGGTAACGGGGATCGGGGAAAAAGCGTTTTATGAATGTACGTCACTGGGAGATGTAAAAATTCCGGATTCAGTTAAGACAATTGGAACAGATGCGTTTGCCAAATGCGGTCCGTCACTGAATATTATATGCAACAGTGGAAGCGCGGCGGAAAAATATGCGGAAAGCAATAATCTGACGAAACGGGTGGAGTGTACGGTAACGTTTTATAATACTTACAGTCAGGAAGTTATTGTGAAAAAAGTTATGAACGGGCAGAAGGTGGAACCGCCTACAGGCTGGGAGCGTGCCGGCTATGTCATGCGTTGGTCGGATAACTTTAGTTCTGAAACAGTTATTAATTCTGACCGCACAGTAAATACTGTCTGGAAAAAATTATATACGGTTACATTCCGGGACAGTTACACAGGAAATGAATCGGTAGTAGGCGGGATAGAAGAAGGTACGGCGGCAACAGCTCCGAACTGGACGAGAAAAGGATATAAACTGACCTGGTCTACAGAAGGTTATAAAAAAGTAACTGCGGACATGGTAGTAGATGCGGTATGGCTGGTTTCCTGGACCGACGATGATCCCGGACAGGATTCAGAGTATAAACAGGGCAGCCTGGTTATTATTGATAATCTGATTTATAAAGTCTCGGATTATGAAGGAAAAAAAGTCCGGGTAATGGGTATGGAAGATGATACGGTATCAAAGGTTGAAATACCGGATACAGTCACATTTGGCGGACGTAAGTACCGGATCACCCGTATCAATGCAAAAGCGTTTCAGGGTAATACGTTTATTATCAATGTCACGATTGGTAAATATATGCGTGTCATTGGTAACCGGGTGTTTTATAATTGTTCCAGTATGAATAAAATGGTGATTAATTCCAGGCAGCTGGTAGAGTTTGGAGATTATGCTTTTAAGAAGACGAAAAACTCCCTGAAAGTACAGGTACCAAAAGGGCTGGTATCCACATACCGGACAGGAATGCTGGATGCAGGCATGAGTAAAAAAGCAAAGGTTGTCAAAAAATCATAAGAATGATATAATAATGTGTGTACATTGTTTCATAATGATCCGGATAATATGAGATACTATGGGATATAAAAGTACAGGAAAATATGGGAGGCTGACAGCATGGAAATAATCTGGTTACTTGCACTTTTAATTCTGCTGGTGATTGTTGTCGTAGTAGTGACAGTG
The DNA here is from genome assembly GCA_947642745.1 of uncultured Eubacterium sp. Lineage (GTDB taxonomy): Bacteria > Bacillota > Clostridia > Lachnospirales > Lachnospiraceae > Eubacterium_J. The sequence goes on along the minus strand of CANRTU010000014.1, from coordinate 58,414 downwards.
TCTGCGTCTGTGGCAGGTACAGTAGCTGCGGTTGTAGATGATGAGTCCCTGGAAGATGATTAAGGTGGTCATAATTCAGTCTTAGAGCGTGTTTGAAAAATGCTTTCTGGCATATGTACCTAAAGGGCATGATATGGAGGATTTTATCCAGATTCAGGAGATGTACCCAAAGGGCATGATATAGCGACTGCATTGACTAAATCTGGGTAAAATAATCCGTATCATGCCCTTCAGGGTACAAAGTGGGGAGGGCAGATGCTGGGAATGATTTTTCAAACACGCTCCAGGCTGGCTGTAGTAAAAATCCGGCATGTGTTTCATGCCGGATTTTTGAAATAAATTACCGGAATGAGTGCAGATGGCGGGAATAATTATTAAGACATGCTTTGGGGCAATGGCATTAAAAATCAGTGACAGACTGGATATTATAGTGACAGTCTGATATCATCTGTTTAACAGTTATACGATCCCGGATATGATTTTCTGACAGCATCCGGATCAGCCGGACGTATGCCATGACCTGTAATAAACTGTCACAGGCGATGTTAAATAAATGATGGACTTTAAGAAATAAGAAAATCAGAACAGCCAGTCAGGATGAGGTTCCTGCCAGCTGTTTTTTGCGTTGCAGGATCTGGGCGTTAAAAGGTATTGCTGTTTAAAATTGTTTTATTTGAGAATATTATGTTTGAAATCAATATAAAGTGTTTTCCGGTTTTGGAGAATATCTCACGCAATTTGCAAATAATAACTACATTTCATTGTCAGAATACCTTTTGGCATTCTGATCTTTACAGGAAATTGCGTTCCAATAAAGTAAAACCCTTCGGGAGGATTGTTTGCGGAGGAGAAGATGCTGCCAGAGGCTGCCCGCCGCAGGCGGCGTATCCGGCGAAGCCGGATACTTTTTATTCTCTCTGGAATTTGTGATCAGATAGAGAATTATAAATAAGGCATACCAAGTTTTTGAAAAAGAATCTGAATAGAAGTTGAATCCAGTACAAGAATCAGCCCGCTGTTGATTTCAGTATCGCCAATGTGTAGTTTTTCATCAATGTAAAGCACAGGTTCATCAAAGCTGCGGGATAGTTTTTCAGCCGGGATAGCAATGAGGCTGGAAATGTTATCGCAATAGCTTTCAGGAGGCTGGATATTAATAAACAGCTGTGTCATGGCGGCCATGGAATTTACATAGGCTGCAGTCGTAATGTTGCTCATTTCACGGACAACAGAGATATCCATATCATCGATTTCTGAAAGCTCGGTAATATCTTTTGTATAAAATGTGTTGATCAGCTTTCTGGCAAAATCCAGCTGTACCACTTCCAGCATGCAGCCACGGATGTCGCCTTCCAGGGCTACCGTCATGCCCAGTGCTTTGGTCTTTTTGCCGCCCAGGCAATCAGCGACTTTATCGTAACTGATCAGGCTGATGACAGGTACTTCGATATCCACAACTGTATTTAACAGAGATGCCAGCGCTGTTGCGGCATGACCAGAACCAATATTACCGATTTCTCTTAATACATCCAGGTGCATGGAACTGAATTCATCCAAATTTTTATAAGCCATAGCTTCCTCCTCATGTTTACGGCTTAGAGCCGTTTTAGTATCAGCAGGTTTCCGGTGCCGGATAATCCACCCCGAAGGTGTCTACCGTTACCTGTTTCATTCTCTGTGTGTCCATTGGACGATCATTATAGTCTGTAGAAACTCCGGCAATTGCATTTACCACATCCATACCTTCTGTGATCCTGCCAAATGCTGCATAGGCTCCGTCCAGATGTGGAGATTTTTCATGCATGATAAAGAACTGGGAACCGGCACTGTCAGGAGCCATGGAACGGGCCATCGACAGGACTCCGGGATCATGGGCAAGCTGGTTTTCAAATCCATTTTGTGAAAATTCACCTTTAATACAATAGCCGGGACCACCCATACCGGTGCCTTCCGGGTCTCCGCCCTGTAACATAAATCCTTTGATTACCCGGTGAAAAATGGTGCCATCATAAAACCCTTTCTGGATCAGGTTAATGAAATTACGAACTGTATTTGGTGCTACATCTGGATATAACTCAGCCTTCATGATATCGCCGTTTTCCATTTCAATTGTTACGATTGGATTTTGTGACATTTCATTTCTCCTTTACATATGATTTTACTTCTATTTTAATGGATTGTAAAGTAATCGTAAAGAAAAAATACTGGCTTTTCCAAAACTTTTTATGGGCAGAATGGCTGGGAGACCGGATATGCATTTCTGGGAGCATTTATACCAGGGTATTACTGGTATCCTGACAGATGCAAAAGAAAGATTATACTACTCTGGAGTGTGTCTGAAAATGATTTCCCGGGGATATATGGAGAGGGATATGTATGGCTGGCAGTTTGTGTCAGAAGAAGCATGATACATAAATTTATCCGGAATTGAGTGGCGTATCCGGAGAGTTAGGTGTAACGGGAGGGCTGATTAAAGTAAGTATGATGTTTTCTACAAAGCGTTTATAAATACTCAAAAAACAAAGATATAATAAAAAGGGCAGGATCAGATAGAATAACAGGTCAGAAAGGAAGATTTCAAAGTATGAGGGAACAGGAAGTTACAGACGAAAAAGATGTGATTCAAAAACAACTGACACTGAAGGCGGTCATATGGGATATTTTGGGAACAGACGCACATCTGCTGGAACAGGAGACGGAAGATTACGGGGTTTTATTTGTAAAGGTGGCTGCAGAAAACGGCATGGGGAACATGGCGGATAAGTACTGCCTGTTGCGGGATATGCTTCAGCAGGCGGATGTGCAGGAAGCGGGAACTGTGCTTGTTACGGAAGATGCAAAACTGGTAAAATACATGCGGCAGAAGCACACGTCCATGGCGGTAGTATTTTATGAGAGGCAGGAAATAGTTTCAGGGAATGTTGCCAGCGGCTGGAGAGGAAGAGATAATGACATTGTAGCAGTTCTGGATGAGGTGCGGAATCCTGTGAACAGAGACAGGAAAGATCAGGCGGGAAAAGAGAGTAACAGCCTGCCGTCTGTGGGTAAGGAAGAAAATACCGGGTGTGGCCGGCCGGACCAGAAAGAGGAAAATATTTACATCATACCCTTTGCGGATAAGAGAAAAAATACCGTAAGCGGCCTGTCGGACCAGGCGGGGAAAGATTGCTGTGGATTGTTGTCTGTGGATGGGGAAGAAAGCACTGTGAGCGGGACGCCGGATCAGCCGGGGAAAGCTGGTCATAAATCAGTATCTGCGGATAAGGGAGATAACCCTGGGAACAGCCTGTTGAATCTGTCAGGTAATGACGATGATGGTGAATCATTTGCGGATAAGAAAGAAAATACCGGGAGCGACATGCTGGAAATTACCGCAGATTTTATCGTGCAGGGGTTTGAGGAGACAGGCGTCCAGTTTTTTGACCGGATTCAGAAACGGAAAAACAGGCTGCCCTGGAATATACTGTATACAAAACGGACCTGTGTGAGGGAAATTACGCTGGATGATATGGAGGAACTGTTTGAACTGTATCAGGGAGAAGGGATTACTGATTTCACAGAGCCGTTATATGAATGGCAGAAAGAAGCGGAATATACAAAAAGTTATATTGAACATATGTATTATTATTATGGATATGGCATGTGGGTTGTCAGGCACCGGGAGAGCGGCAGACTGCTGGGACGGGCAGGTATCGGGCATCGGGAAGAAGGAGACAGGGTATTGATGGAGCTGGGTTATATCATAGGCCGGGAATATCAGAATCAGGGCTATGCCACGGAAGTCTGCCAGGCTGTCATGGAATATGCGGCAAAGGAACTTCAGATGGCAGAACTGCACTGTATGATTCATCCACAGAATTACGCTTCCAGGAGAGTGGCCCGCAGGCTGGGGTTTACGCTGCGGGATGCGCAGATGTACAATGCGGAAGGACTGCTTCATTATCATAAACTGTTATAACAGAAGGTTCAGCCGGAAAACCGTGTCCGGGCGTGGAAGGAACGTCAGATACTAAATCAGGTTAACTGCATGAGCGTGTTCGAAAAATGCTTTCTGAAAGATATACCCACAGACATAATATGTTTTACACTTAGTATACGAAAGAGTATATATGGAGAATTTATCCCAAAGCTATGAGGCATACCTGAAGGGGTAAACTACACCACATTCTTTGGGTATAGCGGGTTATGTTGATCAAATTATGGATAAATTCTCTGTATGATGCCCTTTAGGGCGCAAAGTCTGGCTTACATCTGCCGAAAAGCATTTTTTAAACATGCTCTGCAGGACATTGTCATAAATCTTTCGTTACGGCATAAGATAAAGCAGGACGTGTTTACCGGGAGTTCTGGTATGGATAACGATATCCGGAAGGCATGTACAGGCAGGGTGTATCATCCGCAAATATCAGGAAAGGTGGAGGAGATTAAGAAATGGATAAGACAGAAGTACAGAGAAACAGTGTGATGCCGGTTCTGGCAGATCTGGTGGCAATGTATCTGATTACAGGACTGTTACTGGTAGTTCTGGCAATGTTGCTGGGCCGTATGGACATGAGCGATGCGGCAGTCAGTATTGGAATTATCGTAACGTATATTATATCCTGTATTGCGGGCGGATTTTTAATCGGCAAAAAAAAGAAAAAAAAGAAATACCTTTGGGGGATCTGTGTAGGCGTATTCTATTTTCTTGTATTGTTCCTGGGGAATCTGGTAGTTAACAGGGGACTGGACGGACAGATTGTACATATGCTTACAACGGCTGTTTTATGTGTATTATCCGCAATGGCGGGAGGAATGATCAGTTAGCGGTAAACGGGCCGGATGGCAGGCGGCTGTTCTGGCAGTATCTGGCACTGGTTTGCATACACTTCCAGTCGTATACACTGGAGTACATGTCATGGGAATAACCGTATCCGGGCTGAAGTAATGGTTCAGGGTGTATTCACGAAAGCGTTCTCCGGCTGTATGAAGTCCGGCGTCCACACGAACCGGCTGATACAGAATTAGCGTAAAAGCTAAAAAAATGCTTTTCTTATAGAAAATTATATGTTATACTACTACTGCATTTTATAGAAGATACCTGTCTGGCGCCAGACTGGTGCGTGGATCTGCTGGTATGGATGGTAAGTGTGCCGGATATTTACTCACTCTGTGGGAGGGATCTTTGCCGGCGTAGCGGTAGCTGCGCCCGGATAATCCGGACCGGCGGAGGATAGCGCATGCGGTCCGGTTACCATAAATACCAGGCGGCCGGTATACCGGCGGCTGTCAGCGGGATTACAGAAATAGCGGAAGGAGAACGATCATGAAGCATATCAGAACCTTAAATACCAGAAAGCTGCAGAATACAGTAAAAAAAGGCGGATGCGGTGAATGCCAGACATCCTGTCAGTCAGCCTGCAAGACATCCTGCACGGTTGGGAACCAGACCTGTGAACAGAGCAGATAACAGCGTGTTCCGGGGCGGGGAATTGAATGAAGCCAGCATAGAATCGACCGTTCGCGCAGCGTGCGGTCATTTGTGCGTTTAATATATACAGGTTGTGAAGGGGGATGTATCGTTGGTCCATCAATACAAAAACAACGGCTATCATATCGTTCTGGATGTAAATAGCGGCGCCGTCCATGTGGTGGATGAAACTGCTTATGATGTGATTGCGTTGTATGAGGAAAAATCTGTGGAGGAGATCGTATCCTGTCTGCAGGGAAAGCATACACCGGAAGATATCAGGGAGGCGGCTCTGGAAGTCGCAAAACTCAAAGAAGCCGGAGAACTGTTTACGCCGGATAATTATGAAGATTATATTTCAGATTTCCAGGACAGGCCCACTGTCGTTAAGGCGCTCTGTCTGCATGTGGCCCACGACTGCAACCTGGCCTGCCGGTATTGTTTTGCTGAAGAAGGAGAGTATCACGGGCGCCGGGAACTGATGTCCCTGGAAACAGGTAAAGCGGCCCTGGATTTTCTGATTGCCGGATCGGGAAATCGCAGAAACCTGGAAGTTGATTTTTTTGGCGGGGAGCCCACACTGAATTTTCAGGTGGTAAAAGACCTGGTAGCGTATGGGCGGGAGCAGGAGAAACTGCATAATAAAAAGTTCCGTTTTACACTGACTACTAATGGCGTGCTTTTAAATGAAGAAATCATGGAATTTGCCAATCAGGAGATGTCAAATGTAGTGTTGAGCATTGACGGCAGAAAAGAAGTCAATGACTATTTGCGGCCGTTTCCGGGCGGTGCGGGAAGTTATGATCTGATTGTGCCAAAGTTTTTGCGGTTTGCGGACAGCAGAAACCAGGACAGGTATTATGTACGGGGAACTTTTACCCATCATAATCTGGATTTTTCCAGCGATGTGCTGCATCTGGCGGATCTGGGATTTAAGCAGATCTCTGTGGAACCGGTGGTGGCAGAGGAAACGGACGATTATGCCATACAGGAAGAAGATCTGCCGGCATTATCCGCACAATACGATCTTCTGGCAAAAGAAATGATCCGCCGTCACCGGGAAGGCAGGGGATTTAATTTCTTTCATTTTATGATAGATCTGGAAGGCGGCCCGTGTGTGGCCAAGCGTCTTTCCGGCTGCGGTTCCGGTACGGAATATCTGGCGGTGACGCCGGGAGGGGATCTGTATCCCTGTCATCAGTTTGTGGGAAATAAAAAATTTCTTATGGGAAATGTATGGGACGGCGTGTTAAATCATAATCTGCGGAATGAATTTAAAAGCTGCAACGTCTATGCAAAAGAGAAATGCAGGGAATGTTTTGCCAGATTTTACTGCAGCGGAGGATGTGCGGCCAATGCGTACAATTTCCAGGGGGATATACGAAAGACATATGATACCGGCTGTGCGTTACAGAAAAAAAGAGTGGAATGCGCCATTATGATCAAAGCCGCACTGGCAGAAGAAGCAGACTGACCAGACAGGCTGTTGGCATTTCACAGAATGAAAATAGATCAAAGGAATCAATAAGGAAGGAAGGGAACAATGAAAAAAGGAAAAGGCGTCACAATATTATCTGTGATACTGGTATGTATCCTTTGTCTGGGCTATTATGCGTCCATTATTCTGTCTTCGACAGGACGGGGAGAGAATCAGAACATCACGCTGGGGCTGGACCTGGCCGGAGGTGTGAGCATTACGTATCAGATTGTGGATGAAGGTGCAACCGCTGAGGAAATCAGTGATACGGTTTATAAGCTGCAAAAGCGTGTGGAAAGTTACAGTACAGAAGCGTCTGTATACAGGGAAGGGGACGACCGGATTACAGTGGAGATTCCGGGTGTAACGGATGCCAATGAGATACTGGAAGATTTAGGCACGCCGGGATCCCTGGAGTTTCGTGATCCTTCAGGCAACGCCGTGCTCACCGGTGAAGATGTGGCGGATGCCCAGCCGGCCACCATTTCTAAAAATGGTGCGAACCAGTCTGTAGTTGAGCTCGCATTTACCGATGAGGCTGCAAAGACATTTGCGGAACTGACCAAAACTTTTTACGGACAGGTAATTTCCATCGTATACGATGGAGAGACTATCAGCGAGCCGACTGTAAACGCACAGATTACAGACGGCAAGGCAGTCATCGAAGGTATGGGATCTTTCCAGGAAGCAAGTACGCTGGCATCACAGATACGAATCGGTTCCCTTTCCCTGGAGCTGGAGGAACTGACTTCCCAGGTAGTGGGAGCGTCACTTGGAGAAGAAGCGATATCCACAGCGCTGACTGCGGCGGCCATCGGTCTGGTTCTGATCATTATATTTATGATCGTATGTTATCAGATCGCTGGTATTGCAACCACACTGGGCCTGCTTATTTATTCTACGGCAGTGGTGGCGGTTATCTATTTATTTGACATTACCCTGACGCTGCCAGGTATTGCTGGTATCATCCTTGGCATTGGTATGGCAGTGGATGCGAATGTGGTTATTAACGCACGTATCAAAGAAGAGATCGCACTGGGTAAATCTACCGGGACTGCCATTAAAACGGGATTTCAGAAAGCTCTTTCCGCGATTATCGACGGAAACGTAACTACGCTGATTGCGGCGGCTGTGCTGGCTGTCAAAGGTTCCGGTACCGTAAAGGGATTTGCCTATACGCTGGCAATCGGTATTATTTTATCCATGTTTACAGCGCTGGTAGTGACCAGGTATGCCATGTATGCCATTCACGCTATTGGATTTAAAGATATAAAATATTACGGTATGGCAAAAGAGCGCAAAGTGACTGACTTTCTTTCCCACCGCCGGATCTTTTTCGCAATTTCTGTGATAGTTATTGCGGCAGGATTTGTAGGAGAAGGCGTAAACGCCGCAGGCGGAAAAGGTGCGTTTAATTACAGTCTGGAATTTGTAGGCGGTACGTCCACCACAGTGGATATGGGCAAAGATTATGAACTGACAACGCTGGATTCAGAAGTCGTGCCAAAGGTGAGCAAAGCGCTGGGCAGCTCTGAAGTACAGGTGCAGAAAATCGCAGGCAGCACCCAGGTGATTTTTAAGACACGGAATCTGGAGCTGGAAGAGCGTGAACAGCTGGCGCAGGTATTTGTGGATGAATACGCGGTGGACCAGAAAAATATTTCCTACCAGAACGTCAGTGAAACCATAAGTAAAGAAATGACCTCTGACGCTATCTGGGCGGTAGTGATCGCAGTAATACTGATGCTGATTTATATCTGGTTCCGGTTTAGTGATATCCGCTATGCTTCCAGTGCGGTGATTGCGCTGATTCATGATATTCTTGTAGTAATTACCTGCTATGCCATTGTAAGAATTTCAGTAGGTTCCACATTTATTGCGGTTATGCTTACAATCCTTGGATATTCTATTAATGACACAATCGTTACGTTTGACCGTATCCGGGAGAATTTAAGTGGAAAAGTCCGTGTGACCGAAACAGAACTGAAAGAGATTGCCAATAAAAGTATTACCCAGACGCTGTCCCGTTCTGTTAATACATCCATAACCACGTTTGTTATGGTGCTGCTGCTGTTTATCCTGGGCGTGACTTCCATCCGGGAGTTTGCGCTGCCACTGATGATCGGTGTTGTCAGCGGTACGTATTCTTCGATCTGTATCGCCACAGAGCTGTGGTTTGAAATGAAGATACACCAGAGATCTTCCGCAAAAGACAGCGGTAAAAAGAAATCTAAATAACAGCGGGCTGGTATGGACAGAAATGTCAGTAAAACAGAAACCGGAAATATCTGCCGGACACGGTAATCCAGCCTGTCCGGCCGGGTTACAAAAGGCGCGCTGCGCCGGAGAGGAGCGTATTTTATGTATACATTAGAAGATATTCAGGCAGTAGATCAGGAAGTGGCAGACGCCATTACTGCCGAGCTGGAGAGGCAGAACAGCCATATTGAGCTGATCGCTTCTGAAAACTGGGTCAGTCCCGCAGTGATGTCCGCCATGGGCAGCGTGCTGACCAATAAATATGCGGAGGGTTATCCGGGCCACAGATATTATGGCGGCTGCGAATGTGTGGACGTGGTGGAAGAACTGGCAAGGGAGCGGGCCAGAAAACTGTTTGGCTGTGAATATGCCAATGTGCAGCCTCATTCCGGCGCACAGGCGAATATGGCGGTGCAGTTTGCGCTGCTGCAGCCGGGCGATACGGTTATGGGCATGAATCTGGACCATGGCGGGCATCTTACCCACGGAAGTCCGGTGAATTTTTCCGGGTCTTATTTTAATATTGTTCCATATGGAGTGAATGAGGACGGGTTTATTGATTATGACCAGCTGATGGAAACAGCGAAATCCTGCAAGCCGAAAATGATTATCGCCGGAGCGTCTGCTTATGCCAGAACCATTGATTTTAAGAAATTCCGGGAAGCCGCAGATGCGGTGGGCGCTTATTTAATGGTAGATATGGCTCATATTGCGGGGCTGGTTGCCGCGGGACTGCATCCGACGCCGGTGCCGTATGCGGACGTGGTGACGACTACGACCCATAAGACGCTGCGGGGGCCAAGGGGCGGCATGATTCTGTGCAGGGACGCAGAGCTGGCAAAGAAATATAAGTTTAATAAATGTGTATTTCCTGGCACCCAGGGCGGCCCGCTGATGCATGTGATCGCAGCGAAGGCAGTCTGTCTGAAAGAAGCGCTGGACCCTTCCTTTAAAGTATACCAGCAGCAGATTATTGACAATGCGCAGGCGCTCTGCAAAGGACTGTTGGACCGGGATATCCGGATTGTATCCGGCGGTACGGACAATCATCTGATGCTGGTGGATCTGACCAGCCAGGGTCTGACTGGCAAAGAGGCGGAGGCAAGGCTGGATCTGGCCAATATTACCGCCAATAAAAATACGATTCCGAATGATCCGCAAAAGCCTACAGTTACCAGCGGTATCCGTCTGGGCACTCCGGCCGTTACCTCCAGGGGAATGAATACGGCGGATATGGAGCAGATTGCGGAAGCGATTGCCATGATGATTAAAGAAGGAGAGCCTGCGGCGGAAAAAGCGCTGGCAATTACAAAGGCGCTGACAGCAAAGTATCCTTTAAAGTAAGAGATTAAAAAGGAATTATAGATAAAAAATATTAGTTTATATAAATAAAAGTTTCCATGCGCTTTTACGCTCCGGTATTTGTGTAAATCAGGGCGGATGACGGACAGCGGTAAATCTGTCCGGCTCTGTCTGATCGTTTCGCCGGAGGCGGTGGATTGTTACAATAAACCTGAAAGCCGGCAGGCAGTATACCAGTAAGCGGAGTTATGACAGCAAAATTCCTGGTATACCGGATGCCGGCTTTTCATCAAATCAGGAGGAATGTAAAATGCTGGATATGAAACTGATCAGGGAAAACCCGGAACTTGTAAAGCAGAATATCAGAAACAAGTTTCAGGAACAAAAGCTCCCGCTTGTGGATGAAATCATTGAACTGGATGTAAAAGCCCGTAAGACCCAGCAGGAAGCAGATGCTTTGAGGGCCGGCCGCAACAAGCTGTCAAAACAGATCGGTGCGCTGATGAAAGAGGGAAAAAAGGAAGAAGCCGCAGCAGTCAAAGCGCAGGTGGAAGCGGATGCGAAGCGTCTGGAAGAGCTGGAAGCACTGGAAAAGGAAATTCAGGAGAAGCTGCAGTCTGATATGATGGTTATTCCAAATATCATAGATCCGTCTGTACCGATCGGGCCGGATGATTCCTGTAATGTAGAAATCGAAAAGTACGGTGAACCGGTAGTACCGGATTTTGAAATACCGTATCATACAGATATTATGGCCCGTTTTGACGGCATTGATCTGGATGCCGCCGGAAGAGTAGCGGGAAACGGATTCTATTATCTGATGGGAGATATCGCAAGGCTGCATTCCGCAGTCATTTCCTATGCCAGGGATTTTATGATTGACCGGGGATTCACTTATTGTGTGCCGCCTTTTATGATTCGCAGTAATGTGGTAACCGGCGTTATGAGTTTTGAGGAAATGGACGCCATGATGTACAAAATCGAAGGCGAGGATCTCTATCTGATCGGTACCTCAGAGCATTCCATGATCGGGAAATTTATTGACACGATACAGGATGAAGAAAAACTGCCGTATACAATGACCAGTTATTCTCCGTGTTTCCGGAAAGAAAAAGGCGCCCATGGTCTGGAAGAACGGGGGGTATACCGGATTCACCAGTTTGAAAAACAGGAGATGATCGTGGTCTGCAGACCGGAAGAGTCAATGGAGTGGTACGACAGGCTGTGGAAGAATACGGTGGATCTGTTCCGCAGCCTGGACATTCCGGTGCGTACGCTGGAGTGCTGTTCCGGGGATCTGGCGGATCTGAAAATAAAGTCCTGCGATGTGGAAGCCTGGTCGCCACGCCAGAAGAAATATTTCGAAGTGGGCAGCTGTTCCAATCTGGGAGACGCACAGGCAAGGCGTCTGAAAATCCGGGTAAAAAACAAAGAAAAGAAAAAGTATTTTGCCCATACGTTAAATAATACTGTGGTGGCTCCGCCACGTATGCTGATAGCATTTCTGGAAAATAATCTGCAGGAGGACGGCAGTGTGAGCATTCCGGACGCACTGCGGCCATATATGGGCGGGAAAGATAAGTTAGAGCCGAAGAAGCAGTAGGCAGGCCGGCAGAAAGGAAAAAACGATATGAAAGCTTTTCTAATACTTGAAGACGGACACGTATTTGAAGGAATAAGCATCGGCGCAGTAAGGGAAGTGATCAGCGAAATAGTGTTTAACACTTCCATGACGGGATACCTGGAAGTGCTGACAGACCCTTCCTATGCCGGCCAGGCGGTAGTCATGACCTATCCGCTGATTGGAAACTATGGGATCTGTTTTGACGATATGGAATCCGCAAAACCCTGGCCGGACGGCTATATCGTGAGAGAACTGTCCAGAATGGCCAGCAACTTCCGCTGTGAAGGCACGATACAGGATTTTCTGGAAAAACATGATATTCCGGGTATTGCCGGGGTAGATACGAGAGCGCTGACCAGACTGTTACGGGAAAAAGGCACGATGAACGGAATGATTACTACAGACGCTTCTTATGATCTGGATGCGGTTCTGCCAAAGCTGAAAGCTTATACCGTGGGAAATGTGGTGGAAAAAGTGACCTGCAAAGAAAAGGTGGTGCTGCCAGGAAACGGTTATAAGGTGGCTTTGCTGGATCTGGGGGCAAAGGATAATATCGCCAGGTCTTTACAGGAACGGGGCTGTGAAGTGACGATTTATCCGGCCCATACCAGTGCGGAGGAAATACTGGGGGCAGAACCGGACGGCATTATGCTGTCCAACGGGCCCGGGGATCCAAAAAGCTGTGGCGCTGTGATTCAGGAAATCCGCGGACTCTATGAATCTGGAACACCGGTATTTGCCATATGCCTGGGACACCAGCTGATGGCGCTGGCAGTTGGCGGGGATACCCACAAACTGAAATATGGCCACCGGGGAGGCAATCATCCGGTCAAAGATCTGAAGACCGGGCGGGTATATATTTCCTCCCAGAACCACGGATACGTGGTGGATACGGAAAGTATTGGCGGACAGATTGCGTCTGCGGCGTTTGTCAATGTGAACGACGGTACCAACGAAGGGCTTAAGTATACACAAAAACCGGTCTTTACCGTACAGTTTCATCCAGAAGCGTGTCCGGGACCGGCGGACAGCGCCTGCCTGTTTGACAGGTTCATAGAAATGATGGGAGGGAACAGATAATGCCGAAAAGAACAGATATCAGAAAAGTACTGGTCATTGGTTCCGGACCTATTGTCATCGGCCAGGCGGCGGAGTTTGACTATGCCGGAACCCAGGCGTGCCGTTCCTTAAAGGAAGAGGGACTGGAAGTATGTCTGGTAAATTCCAACCCGGCTACGATCATGACGGATAAAAATATCGCAGACCAGGTATATATCGAACCGCTGACCGTCAAAGTATTAGAAAAAATTATCGAAACAGAGAAACCAGACAGCATCCTGCCTACCCTGGGAGGCCAGGCGGGCCTGAACCTGGGCATGGAACTGGCGGAATCCGGATTTCTGGACGCCCACGGGGTAAAGCTGATCGGTACGACAGTGGAAACGATCCGCAAAGCGGAAGACCGGCTGGAATTTAAAGAGACGATGGAAAAAATCGGGGAACCAGTGGCAGCTTCCCTGGTGGTGGAAGACGTCCAGAGCGGAATAGATTTCACAAATACCATCGGCTACCCGGTAGTGCTGCGTCCGGCTTATACGCTTGGCGGCAGTGGAGGCGGTATTGCCAGCAACGAGCAGGAGCTGGTGGATATTCTCAAAAACGGCCTGCGGCTGTCCAGGGTGGGACAGGTGCTGGTGGAACGCTGTATTGCCGGCTGGAAAGAAATTGAGTATGAGGTTATGAGAGACTCAGGCGGCAACTGTATTACGGTCTGCAATATGGAAAATATAGATCCGGTGGGCGTCCATACTGGAGATTCCATTGTTGTGGCGCCCTCCCAGACGCTGGGAGACAAGGAATACCAGATGCTGAGAACATCGGCATTAAATATTATATCTGAGTTAAATATTACAGGCGGATGTAACGTACAGTATGCCCTTAAGCCGGATTCATTTGAATACTGTGTCATTGAGGTAAATCCGAGGGTCAGCCGTTCCTCAGCGCTGGCTTCCAAAGCCACCGGCTATCCGATTGCCAGGGTGGCGGCAAAAATTGCGGTGGGCTATACGCTGGATGAAATCAGAAATGCCATAACCGGCAAGACTTATGCCAGTTTTGAGCCGATGCTGGATTATTGTGTCGTAAAAATTCCAAGGCTGCCGTTTGACAAATTTATTACAGCCAAGCGTACGCTGACCACGCAGATGAAAGCTACCGGAGAGGTAATGAGCATCTGCAATAACTTTGAAGGCGCCCTGATGAAGGCGCTTCGTTCCCTGGAACAGCACGTGGACAGCCTGATGTCCTATGATTTTTCCGGTTTATCAGAAAAGGAATTGTTAGCCAGAATGAGAATCGTGGACGACCAGCGGATTTTCCTGATTGCGGAGGCGATTCGTAAAGGCATTAATTATAAGACAATACACAATATTACAATGATCGACGAATGGTTTATTGACAAAATCGCCATTCTCGTGGAAATGGAGCAGCGGCTTTCCAGGGAAGAGCTGACGCTGGAACTGTTAAAAGAAGCCAAACGGATTGAATTTCCGGATAACGTAATTGCTGCGCTGACGAAAAAGACAGAGCGGGAAATCCGTGATATGCGCTACGCAAATGGAATTACGGCGGCTTTTCAGATGGTGGATACCTGTGCCGCTGAGTTTGAAGCGGCCACACCATATTACTACTCCGTATTTGGCAGTGAGAATGAGGCAGCCACAGATCATAAGAAAAAGAAGGTGCTGGTGCTTGGTTCCGGCCCGATACGGATCGGACAGGGTATTGAGTTCGATTATTGCAGCGTGCATGCCACCTGGGCATTTTCCAAAGCCGGCTATGAGACGATTATTGTCAATAACAATCCGGAAACGGTCAGTACGGATTTTGATATTGCGGACAGGCTGTATTTTGAACCGCTGACACCGGAAGATGTGGAAAATATTGTACGTCTGGAACAGCCGGACGGGGCAGTCGTACAGTTTGGCGGGCAGACGGCCATTAAGCTGACCCAGGATCTGATGAAAATGGGTGTGCCGATACTTGGCACGGCGGCGGAAGATGTGGATGCGGCGGAGGACCGGGAGCTGTTTGACCAGATACTTCAGGAGACGGGAATACCAAGGGCCGCCGGCGGTACGGTATTTACCGCGGCAGAAGCGGTGGAAGTGGCAGAACGGCTCGGTTATCCGGTACTGGTGCGGCCATCTTATGTACTGGGCGGCCAGGGAATGCAGATTGCCTATTCGGACGAAGAAATCGAAGAGTTTATGGCCATTATCAACCGTTATTCCCAGGAGCATCCGATACTGGTGGACAAGTATCTCATGGGTAAGGAGCTGGAAGTGGATGCGGTGTGCGACGGCACAGACATTCTGATTCCGGGCATTATGGAGCATATTGAGCGCACCGGCGTGCATTCCGGGGATTCGATTTCGGTATATCCGGCGCCTACCATCAGCGGCACAGTGCAGGAGAAGATTGCGGAGTATTCCAGGAGACTGGCAAAAGCGCTGCACGTGCGGGGACTTATTAATATCCAGTTTATTGCGGTGGAAGAAGAGGTGTATGTCATCGAAGTAAATCCCCGTTCGTCCAGAACCGTGCCGTATATCAGCAAAGTAACCGGTATTCCGATTGTGGATCTGGCTACGGAAGTGATTCTGGGCAAAAAAATCCGGGACCTTGGTTACGAGCCGGGACTGCAGCCGGCAGCGGATTATTATGCCATCAAAATGCCAGTCTTTTCGTTTGAAAAGATCCGGGGTGCGGAAATCAGTCTGGGACCGGAAATGAAGTCCACCGGAGAGTGCCTGGGAATTTCGAAAACATTTGACGAAGCGCTGTATAAAGCGTTTCTGGGCGCCGGCGTGATTCTGCCAAAACATAAGCAGATGATTATAACGGTTAAAGACGCCGACAAGCCGGAAGCTGCGGAAGTGGCTAAGCGGTTCGAAGCGCTTGGTTACCGGATTTATGCTACCAGAAGCACGGCGAAATTTTTGCAGGACCGGGGAGTCCATGCGCTGCGGATCAATAATATTCATCAGGAACGGCCGACAGTGATGGATCTGCTGCTGGGACACAAAATTGACCTGGTGATTGATACGCCGACACAGGGACGGGATAAGGCGAGAGACGGTTTTCTGATCCGCCGGACAGCCATTGAGACCGGTGTCAACTGTATTACTGCCATGGATACGGCGCAGGCGCTGGCACTGAGCCTGGAGAGTGAGCATGAACAGATGTCAGTGATTGATATTGCAAAAATCTGACGGAAAGTCCCCTGTTTCTGAAGCGGGGGACTTTTTCCGTTACAGGAAAGGAGCGTCCTGTAACGGAAAACTTTCTCAGACGATCGCAGGGGTTTCCGCATTCCGTTTTGCCCGTTGCCGGGCAGGCGCCACATATTATTTGCAGAGTCCTGAAAGTATTGATTTTCAGGACTTTTATTGATTTACGCCATAGGCGAAAATGCTGCCAGAGCCGGGGTTATACAGGCGGAGAAACATGAATGGCTGGAAAAATCTGTGTCTGGACAGGAAAAGGATCAGCAGGGAGAAAAGCTGCCGGAAAGACACAGGGCCATGGGGAGAAAGAAAAAGTTTTCAAAAGCCAGCGCTATGCGGGCGGAGAAACATGAATGGCTGGAAAAATCTGTGTCTGGACAGGAAAAGGATCAGCAGGGAGAAAAGCTGCCGGAAAGACACAGGGCATGGAGAAAAAGAAAAACGTTTCAGAAGTCAGCGTTATGCGGTTGGGGTAACCGGGGTTAAAGAGAAAACAATATGGTAAAGGAATGAATGAGAAATAGTTCTTACTGTGAAATATGAAAAAAGGAGAAGCATGAAAGATTTTATACTGCGGGAAAAGGCTGCCCGCTGGCGGGGCGGCCTTCTTCCCGCATGTATATGGTTGTACTGATACATGTGAGTTCTGATTTTTATTCAGAAGCAGCCTGACGTTTCCGGTATCTTTCCTTAAAGGATTCAAACTGCCGGACCATTTTATCTGTATTTTTGTCACCGGTAAACTGTTTTAACGTCTCTTCATCCGTCTGAATGCGGTTATCCATGGTGCGCATCGTATCTGCGATCCGTATTTCCTTTTGTATTTCCGGATCACTTAAATCAAAAACCTGGTTAAAGGTAAAACTAAGTACAACCGGGTAATTGAAATCCTTGTGATTTTCAATTAATACCAGGCCTTTGTCACCATTGGTCAGATCCACGCAGCATCCCACAGGCATGATATGAATACTGTTCGCAAGAGCTTTGACTACATTTTCCTGATAAGTTTCCGGGTGGTCAATCAGATAGCGGACGGCAGTAATGTCAGAATGTGGCTTACGGCTCAGGCTCATGGCAGTCATACGGTCGAATTTGTCGGCCACGGTCAGTACATTGGTGCCGGTGAGCCATTTGCTGCGGTCTGTATTCGCATCCATGGAATGTCCGGCTTTGATCATCTGGGTAACCATGGCAAGGGCATCCGGCGGAATATTGTAAGGATTAGTATCAGAGTGCAGCAAAGCGAAAGCTTTTTCACGGTATTTATCAATCGTACCAGTTTCAATATCAGTGATGTCTTCTCCCTTTTGTAAAATGTTGGCTGGCACATACAGATAGCCAAAATCATATAAAAAGGCGGCGGTGACAATGGAAAGCAGCGTATTTTCACGCAGTCCCATTGCATGTCCGATCATAGAGGCAATAATGGCAACACCTACAGAATGTTTGTATACAAAGTCGGTATTGCTGCGGATATTCTGCGTAAATTTTACTTTGTGATCCAGTCCGCCAAAATGATCCACCACGTCTTTGGCCAGGGCGGCGAGATCTTCAGGCATTTTTCCTTTGCTGATATTTACCAGGCTGTCACGCAGACGGAACATATATAATGTCTGAAGCCGTTCAAACTCAAGCTCTTCTTCTGTAATTGGAGGCAGCGGTTCTGCCGGTTCCAGGATATAGATGCCAATCAGGCCGAAATTGGTCAGATTTATAATATTTGGCCCTGTAAGTTTTGTGTTCCGGTCAAATAATAATACGCCGTTTCTATTATAAACTGGTTTGGCAAGACGCATACCTGGTTTGATGTCCTGCGATTCTATAAATTGCATAATGTCCCTCCTATTCATAATGATTCCGACCAGCGTTTATGTAAATTATAACATAAGAAATTAAAAAAAACAATCAAATTTATGAAGGATGGCAGAACTATGTAGTTGCTGTAGTATAGTTCATATCCATGTCATGGGTTCCGGTGAATGACATGGGACTGACCGGAGTATTATGCGGGGAACGGATCCCGTATGTTTAGACTATTTTTCAGACATGCTCTGGTACTGCAGGAAACAATGCTGGATCATACATGGCTATCAGCCATTGTTCGCACTAGTCCTGGTTTTTGCTGTTCCAGAATCGTTCAATTTCTGTCCATTCATCTTCTGTCAGTACATCCTGTCGTAACAGGGTGGATACCAGATTGCGGATATTTCCGCCATAAATCCGCTTTACAAAGCTCTGGGTCTGCGCTGACTGGTATTCCTGTTCTGTTATAGTAGCAATATATTCATTACGGCGTCCGATTTTGTTGACTTTCAGATATTTTTTTCCAATCAGGCGGGATAACAGTGTCAGTACCGTGTTTTTTTTCCAGTCATTCTGGTCCCGCTCCAGCTCTTCTATAATAAAAGAAAACAATGCGGCTCCCCCGTTGTTCCATATAATTTTCATAAGTACCAGTTCTGATTCTGAAATTTGTGTCTGCATGGAGGCTCCTTTCTATGGTTGATAATATGTGCTTATACTAACATATTGTAGGTGTTGATACAACTGTTTTATGATAGAACTGAAACTGCAGTGAACAGGTCTTCTTAGATATTTAGCGCCTGCTGCTGATCTGTTATTATGGCAGAACTGGATACTGCAGTGAACAGGTCTTCTTAGATATTTAGCGTCTGTTGCTGATCTGTTATTATGACAGAACTGGATACGGTAGTGAACAATGACTGATCAGTAAATGCCCAAAAACCGCTGAATTGTTCTGTCAGGCAGCTGGTCCGCAGGGAAGCGGATATATGAATCATGAAATTTGCGGGATGGTTTCCGGTAGCATCATATGTAATCCGGGCGTTCCCATACAACAGGAGAATGCGCCAGGAAAGATTGTTTATACAGGCAGTCCGCAGAGAACCGGATATCAGGAATCAGGTGTAAAAGAAGCATATATGGAGTTTGAGAGTGATACCATGGGTGTGAGGTACGTACTGGCAGAGGAAAATAATAATGGAGGCAAAGGGAGTAAAAGTGTTTAATAACGTGTCAGAGTATATCTGAATGGAGGTGGTTTTCAGATAAAAAGCTTTGTATGGCGCCAGATATAAATGTGTATGAAAACAGAATAAGCGAAAAAGAATAAAATGTCAGATTACACTTGAAAATCCAGTTTGTTGTGTTATACTATAATAGCGTTCATAAAATTTATGTGATCCGGAATAGTATACTTTTTTTAAATCTTATTTTCTTATATTATGAGTATTAACTATACTACTATATCGACAAAAAAGCAAGATTATTTGACGCTTTTTATTGTACATTTTGCCAGAAAATTGAACCGGATAATTTGTTAAAATAAAGTATATATATTTAAATTTAACAAAGAACAGGTGTTTTTGTCTGCGGGCCATAGCGGATTCTGACTGGGAATTTCACAAGTTTTACAGACAGTATTCCGGAGACTTTTGTCACAAAATGGCGTTTTTATCTGTGCGTTCCGTAAAAAACAGGAAATATACGTAACCTCATGGAACCGGGATCAGGAATTCCGGGAAGATATACAGGAGTGGAGGTGCAATAAAATGTACGTACTTGCGCATAATCTTCAGGCGCAGATGTCCGGACGGCAACTGAACATAAATGTAAAGGAGAAAGGGAAGAGTTCGGAAAAACTGTCTTCTGGTTACCGGATCAACCGGGCTGCGGACGATGCGGCCGGACTGGCAATTTCAGAGAAAACAAGAAGAATGATCCGGGGATTAAACCAGGGAGAAGAAAATATCCAGGATGGAATTTCCCTGTGCCAGACAGCAGATGGTGCCCTGGATGAAGTGACGCAGATTCTGCAGCGGGCAAGAGAGTTGTCTATCAAAGCATATAACGGAACGAATTCAGACGGAGACCGTCAGATTATCCAGGACGAGATTAACCAGATATTTGAAGAAGTAGATCATATCCGTGAGAGCGCTGTGTTTAACGAAATCCCCCTGTTAAAAGGAAATCCGAAGATGTCTGCCACAATTACAGATATAACTGAAACAACCAGGGAAAAGACAGATATTGTAAGATTGCGTCAGGAGATGCCGTCCTGGCTTGAGATTAATGGCAAAAATAAAGATAATTCCGTAATTACCATTCAGGGAGTTACGCCCGGCGGAGCGCCTACCCAGTACACAGTGAAAGGATTTCAGATTGCGGTAAATCCCGCTTATGACCAGAAACAGGAAATTACAAATAAGGATATTATGTATGTTCCCAATCCGAATAATACGGGAGAATACATATATTACGGGCCGGATATAGGAGATCACAATATTTATACCGGAGTGACGGCACGGTGGGCGGGAGATATATGCCTGGATCCTGTTACGGGGCAGTATAACGGACCGGGCGCAACTGCGAACTGGTCCGGGACTCTGGCGGATAATGCCACCGCAAAGATTGATTTCCGGGGACTGATTCAGGGTTCTTCTAATGTGGACAGTTTATATCAGAACCTTTTTCAGCTTATTGGCACACAGATTGGTGTTCCCTGTGGAACATGCCGCCAGAATATCGAGGGCATACGGTTTAGCGCCAGGGAATTTGGTATGACTGTTAATCAGTTTGGGCCATCCGGCGGCGGGGTCCAGCACGAGTCGTACAGTGAGATCAACATGTCGGATGTACGGTTTCAGTACGGAGGCCGGACATACAGCGGATATTTTGACGCAATAGAAGAAATGCAAAAATCCCATGCCACAGGGACTAAGACAGCCGCGGAGAAAGAGGCGGAAACGAAAGACCTGGCTCAGGCAATTGCAAAAAGCCTGGCGGATACAGCGTATACAAAATTAAAAACGGATATGAATACCCATTTTGACAGGGTGGACCGTTTTAAGTCAAAGGATGCGGCGGGAAATGAAGTGGTGGATGAGTACGCCCTGATTATTTATGACTATCGTGACATGGATAAGCTGGCTAACGACTATGACGCTAATGCGTCTATTATCACCACAAGCGCTGATCTGACATGTACTGTAAAGTATTATGAGACAGAACGGCACGAGAACTCCTATAAAGTATATACAGGGCATCCGATCCAGATCATTGCCAGTGGGGAGGTCTATGACAATATTCCGATTGATCTGCCGGATATTTCTTCCAGGTCTCTGAATCTTGTGGGATACGATATTACCAGATATTCCATCAAAGCGGAATACGGGGAAATATCAGAAGCGGATCAGGCGGCCTATGAAGCTGCCTGTCAGGCCTATGAAAAAGAGTGCGAGAAAATCAACAGTGAATACATAAAAGAGCTTCAGGAATATAATGCTGAATGGAATGAATGGTTCCGGAATAACAGGAAAGAAGAGATTTCCTATGAGCCGCATACTTCGACTCATCAGGTACTTGTAAAGCCTGCGGAATATGGATATAATGATAAAGGGGAACGGGTACAGATCTCTCCGCCCCAGTATGATACAGTGACAAGCACTGTAATGGTGCCAGTGACAAATCTTATCATTACGGGAAACGATCCGGAGCCACAGCGGCCGCGGCAGCCTGAAATGCCGCCAAAGCCGCAGGAACCAATGGCGCTGATATCTGTAAGCCGCCGCTATGATCCTTCTTCCGTGCAGATTCTGGATGACGCCATAGCAAGGGTCTGCAGAGCCAGGGCGGATATTGGCGCCCGTCAGAACCGGCTGGAACACGCATACGCTTATGACTGCAATGCGGAAGAAAACCTGCAGGCGGCGGAAGCAAGGATTCGTGATACAGACATGGCTACGGAAATGATAAAATACGCAAAGTATAATATACTGGAACAGTTCGGCCAGTCTGTGCTCGTACAGGCAAACCATGGAAAAGACAAGGTGACGGAACTGCTGCAGGGAATCTGATCAGAGCTTTGGCTGATATGAAAAAGGATACCAGTTCTTTCGGAAATGATGTTTCGGACAAGTTTCAGAAACTGCCGCATTAAGAACAGAAGTACAATACAGAGTATTTCACTGAAATGGAAATGAAAATGGCTGTATTTTGTCTGACTGTTCTTAATGCGGAGTTTTTATGTTATGGGAAATTTCTTTCTATACTTATAAAATAAAAAAATAAAGTAATAAAGTTAAGTAAAAAGTCTTCTGGGCAGGAGCGCAGGGGCTTCCACACTCCGCTGCGGTCGTTGCCGGGGCGGGGCGCCGCAGGGAGAGAGGCTGACAGGGCCCGGGAATACGGACTATGTGAGGGATGTTCTGATGTGGCGGATCTGGCATGGGCTCTGCCTGATTGTAACGGATAGTCCCGGAATGACCGGACTATTAGTTGATTTCGTCTCTTAAAACGGTTATAATAAAAAACGTAGTGCGTGTCACAGATAATGAAGATTACAAACAGGGGGTCTGAAACTGTGTTTGGAAAAAAACAGGAATACACAAAAGAACTGGAAGAGAGATTAATTAACGCAGAGTCCCAGGCGGAGATTCTGCGGGATATGGTCACACAGATAGAGATCGGCACCCGGCAGATGGCGCCGTGTTTTGAATCCCAGATTATTGCCCAGAGCGATATGGACAAAGAACTGGCAAAAGCAGGGGGCAAGGCCAGAGAGGCGATGGAAGCCAGCTGCGACAGCGGGGACGCATATGAGCAGTTTGCGATTGAATTTACAAGTATGCGGGGGCAGCTGGAAGAAGAGGAGCGGAAAAAAGCGGAGCTGTTAAATGTTCTGGGCCGCCAGCAAAAGCAGCTGGAAACGTTTGTGGAAGAAAAGGATCTTCTGGCCGGTCCGCTGGAGCAGCTGGCGCATGCGCAGGTACAGATTGCGGACACAATGAATCTGATGCGGGAACAGCTTGGGCAGATGCGGCAGTCTGCCAGACAGATGAGCTCTCTGGCATTAAACTGCGCGATTGAAGCCGGGCGGCTGGGAGAAAGCGGCAGACAGTTTGTAGGCGCCGCAGAAGACGTGAGGCAGCTTTCCGGCTCCTATGAACATACTGCGGAGAGTATCAGCAGCCAGCTGGAAGGAATACAGGATGTGATGGATCAACTGAAACAACAGACAGGCGGTCTGGTGGAAGTTGTGAAAAAGGAGGGACAGTCTGCGTCCAGACTTTCCCATATACAGGAGGATGCGCAGAAGCTCTGTTCCCAGATTGCGGGTCAGGCATATTCGGAAAAGGCGCTGGCAATGACGGCTATATTAAGAAAAATTTCCCAGAACCAGGAACAGACTGCTTCTCTGCAGAGGCAGGTACTGAGCGGCCTTCAGCTGGTCTGTGCGAGTCTTGAGGATGAACAGGAGGCACGTATGGAACTGGAACGTATTCACGAACAGATGACGCAGAGCCTGGGAGAATAAACACCAGCGGGCAGACAGGACGGGAAAATCCTGGTCCTGCCTGTACTTATAAAAGCGGTCCGAAGTATGCACAACGCCTTCCGGAATCCGGGATTTTATGGCCGGAGAGGAGGTTTACCGTGAAGAACAGAAGTAATGGCAGTCAGGAGGGATCAGATTGAATCAGAAAGAAATAAAAAATACTGAAATCAGAAAAGAAGATCTGTGGTTTTTATCAAAAGACGGAAAGACGCGGATTCACGGAGTAAAATGGCTTCCGGAGCAGGGCGGCGTCTGCGCCGTTTTACAGATCTGTCACGGTATGACGGAATATGCGGAGCGTTATGATGAATTTGCCCGCTGCCTGGCAAAGCGGGGGTTTCTTGTGGTGGGGCATGATCATCTGGGGCATGGCGCTTCCATACAGAGTGAAACGGAGTGGGGATATTTTGCGCAGGATCATCCTTCAGAAACAGTGGTGGCGGATATATACCAGCTGACCGCCCTGGTGAGGCAGGAATATCCGTCTCTTCCGTATTTTATTCTGGGACACAGTATGGGAGCTTACCTGCTGCGCCGTTACCTGACACTGTACAGCGGTCAGGTTACCGGTGCGGTGATCTGTGGTACAGGCTGCGTGCCGGAGCTCCTGGTGCGTACCGGAATGCTGGTATGTCTGGTTCTGGAAAAGTTTCTGGGCGGACACCACCGCAGCCGGTTTATCACAGAGATCTGTTTTGGAGGGGCTTATAAGAAATTTGAAAAAGATCCGCAGGATGTAACCGGAAGCTGGCTGTCAAAAAATAAAGAAAGTGTGCGGGCTTATAAACAGGATAAACGGTGTACCTTTCAGTTTACACTGAACGGCTATTACGGTATGTTTTTAACAATCAGTTATGACAACAGGTTAAAACATGTGCGCCGGATACGTAAGGATCTTCCGGTGCTTTTTATAGCCGGAAAAGACGATCCGGTGGGAAACTTTGGCAAAGGTGTGAAAAAAGTATGCAGACAGTACCGGCGGGCAGGAATTAAGGATATTAAACTCAGATTATATGAAAACGACCGTCATGAAATTCTACAGGAAACAGACAGACGCCGGGTCTATGGGGATGTATACCGGTGGATGAAAAAGCATATGGAATAGCGGACAGCCGTATGAATAAAAAGGAGATGTATTTATGAAAAATTTCTGGAAACAGTGCGGGGCAGTGGTACTGGCCCTGATACTGGCGCTGCCGCCGTCAGCTTCCGCAACTGCCGCAGGAAATCATACAGAAAGCACGCTGCAGGATGATGGCGGTTTTGTAAGGGGAGAACCGGATGACGGGAACGGGGATGATTCCGCTGACGTGGAAACCGGAGAAGAGGCTGGAAGCAGCGGTGACAGGGGAGAACTGGTACAGGATGATGAAAGCGGCTCTGACAAAGGAGAACTGGTACAGGATGATGGGAGTGGGTCCGACAGGGGAGAACTGGTACAGGACGATAATGAAACCGGAGAGGTTATTACGGATACGTCTGCGGACGACCATGTAGTTATTTCCGGACAGGATAAGCCGTATCTGGCTCTTGGGGCCAATCTGAACCAGGAACAGAAGCGTACGGTGTTAAACCTGATGGGAATTGATCCGGCAAACCTGGACCAGTATCAGGTAGTTACGGTTACGAATCAGGAGGAGCACCAGTATCTGGATGAATATCTGGACGCATCCACAATCGGTTCCAGGGCATTGTCTTCCGTCGTCATTGTAAAGCGGGAGAAAGGCGCCGGCATTCATATTTCTACCAGAAATATTTCCTACTGTACGGTGGGAATGTACAAAAACGCACTGGCCACAGCCGGTCTGGAAGATGCGGACGTCATTGTGGCAGGGCCGTTTCCGCTGTCCGGTACGGCGGCGCTGATCGGGGCGATGAAAGCCTATGCTGATATGGAAAATACGGATATTGATCCGGAGAGTCTGGATACGGCCATGAATGAAATTGTAGTTACCGGAGGGCTGGTGGACAGTCTGGGTGCGGAAAGCCAGCCGGAGGAGTTTATTGCTTATATCAAGCAGAAGGTACTGGAAGAAGGGGAGAAAAGTGTGGAAGGAATCCACCGGATTATTGAAGAGGCCTGCAGCTTATTCGACGTTTCCCTGAGTGATACCCAGAAAAACCAGATTGCTTCGTTAATGGAAAAAGTAAGTTCACTGGACCTTAATGTGGATAATCTGCTGAAACAGGCGGGATCCATCTATGAATCCATTGCGAATATGAAGGATGAGAGTGGATTTCTGGCCGGGATCGCAGATTTTTTTAAACGGCTTATGGATGCGG
Organism: uncultured Eubacterium sp.; assembly: GCA_947642745.1. Taxonomy (GTDB): domain Bacteria; phylum Bacillota; class Clostridia; order Lachnospirales; family Lachnospiraceae; genus Eubacterium_J. Next base: position 32,374 of record CANRTU010000014.1, on the reverse strand, counting down.
TGGCAGGATTTTTCCGGGGGCTGTTTTAAAAGCAGTCCGGCAGTCTGATAATATAAAACTATATGACCTGCCCGTATACCGGCGCCGGCCGGTCTGATAAAAGCCTGTCTGGAATCTGATCAGACAGGCTTTTATTACAGTCAGAGTCTGTTCCCGTTATCCGCAGGCACCATTTTTGTCCGGGGGCATATGTTAAAAGAAAAAGGTTTGATTATGGCAGTAGATACATTTGTGCCTGTGACAGGCACGATCAGAAATATTTCACGGGGGAATGACTGTTGCAGTCAGATGTTAGCGTTACGTACCGGAAATGGAATCGTGAATTTTATGGTGGATTCCGCTACCATGGTGATTGACAGTGTACAGTTGTGGACAGGTATGCGTGTGACCGCATTTTATGACAGCAGTCTTCCGGTGCCCCTGATCTATCCGCCCCAGTACCGTGCGCAGATTGTTACGCTTACTGGCAGAAATGAGCAGGTGATATTAAAGCGTTTTAACAGGAATCTGGTGGCTTCTGACAGATCTTTGCAGCTGAACATTTCAGATCAGACGCTTGTGCAGACAGTGAACGGACAGAGGTTTGACTGCAGTCCGGGAAATCAGGATCTGCTTGTGTATTATTCAGTTACAACCAGAAGTATACCGCCGCAGACCACGCCGGAACGGATTATCGTGTTTTGTTAGTACTACAGCGAACAACACCTGGTAGTACATGGTAATCTTTCATTTTTATCATGGCAGCCGCTGGAAGATGATCGTATATTCCGGACGCCTTTCCCCGGCTGTTTCCGGCAGTAAACGTTTATCTTTGCTGTCTGCGCATATATTCCGTCAGACAGGATAACTGTGTATGTGAGGATATCCGGGATAAGTTCTGGAAAATAATATGTAACCCCGGCTTACCATAGTATTCCCGCATTACATGGAAAGCCGGGGTTACATATTATTTTTCCGGAAACCATCCCGTATAGTTCTGATTTTCATATCCGTTGCCCTTAGATCTGCTGTGGCTGGAATTAAAGGACACTTTATGCGTTCTATGAGATGTACCTTAAAGGGCATGATATGCTTCCCGCATGTATCCTGAAGGGCATGATTTTTCAGACACGCTCTGGTAAGACAGATCATAAACCGGGCGGCCTGCGGCTTGCAAATCACTCCGGGATGCATTATACTGGAAAAGATACGGGAAACGGAATAGAAAGGATGAAGGCAGGATCATGGAAGCATATGCGGGATTTGCCAGGGTGTACGATCTGTTTATGGAAGACGTGCCCTATGAGGCCTGGAGGGATTATCTGGCGGAGATATTACGGGAGGAAGGAATTACAGAGGGGCTGGTCTGCGAGCTGGGCTGCGGTACCGGCAGGATGACCAGGCTGCTGGCGGACCTGGGGTATGATATGACGGGGATTGACGCTTCGGCGGAGATGCTCAGCATGGCCAGGGACCGGGAGACGCCCGGGGGCAGCATCCTGTATCTGGAACAGGATATGCGGGAATTTGAATTATACGGTACGGTACGGGCAGTGGTCAGTGTCTGCGATTCCATGAATTATCTGCTGGAGGAAGAGGATCTTTTGCGGGTCTTTAAACTGGTGAACAATTACCTGGACCCCGGAGGGATCTTTCTGTTTGATCTGAATACGTCTTATAAATTTATGGAACTGCTGGGAGAGCGGACATTTTGCGAACACAGGGATGAAGGAAGCCTGATCTGGGAAAACTATTTTGATGAGGAAAGCGGCGTCAACGAATACGATCTGACTCTTTTTATCAGGGAAGAGCAGGGAATGTACCGCAGATATGAAGAGACCCATTATGAGCGGGCCTATGAACTGGCGGACATAATCCGGTTATTGGAGCAGGCGGGCATGGAGTTTGTCAGAGCCTGTGACGGAGAGGACCATGGGCCGGTACGAAAAGACAGCGGACGGATGTATATTCTGGCCAGGGAATCCGGGAAACAGAAACAATAGCCGGCAAAAGGTGTAAAGCCGGCAACATAAATGCGCATACTGGAAATGGAGATGTAAAAATCAGATGAAAGACTATATTATAAGAGCCACAGCCGCAGACGGCGCTATCCGGGCATTTGCGATTAACGCAAAGGAACTGGTGGAGCAGGCAAGACTTCATCATGAGACAAGTCCGGTGATCACGGCGGCCCTGGGCAGGCTGCTGGCCGCCGGCGCAATGATGGGCGTCATGATGAAAGGGGAGGAGGATCTGCTGACTGTCCAGGTCATGGGAGCAGGGCCGGCAAAGCAGATCACGGTAACGGCAGATTCCGCCGGCCATGTGAAAGGATATCCGCAGGTGCCGGATGTGGAACTGCCGCCGAATCCGCAGGGCAAACTGGATGTGGGAGGAGCCCTGGGAGTGGGGCTGCTGCGTGTGATGAAAGATCTGGGCTTAAAGGAGCCTTATGTGGGCACCACAGAGCTGCGGACCGGGGAGATTGCGGAAGATCTGACGTATTACTTTGCGTCTTCGGAGCAGGTGCCCTCTTCTGTGGGACTGGGAGTATTAATAGATACAGACTGTTCGGTCCGCCAGGCAGGCGGCTTTATTATCCAGCTGATGCCCCAGGCGGAGGATGCGGTCATAGAACAGCTGGAACAGAAAATCCTTCAGTTAAGTTCTGTGACGGACATGCTGGAGCGGGGCGTCACGCCGGAAGGAATTCTGGAGGAACTGCTGGGCGGCCTGGATCTGGTGATCAATGACCGGCTGCCTGCGTATTTTACCTGCGACTGTTCCAGGGAGCGGATTGCCAGGGCGTTGGTAACAATTGATAAAAAAGATATGCAGAGCATGGTGGACGATAAAGAGCCGGTTGAAATCAGATGCCAGTTCTGCAATACAGCCTATCAGTTTTCGGTGGAGGAGCTGGAAGGACTGCTGGCACAAATGTAGAAAAGGCTGCGGCGGTGTCTGTCCATCTGTCCACAAAAGGCAGCGCTGCGTAAATGTAAATAAAGGAGCGTCGTGAAAAATGGAACATGGTTTTATCAAAGCAGCTGCCTGCTCGCCCAGAGTGCGGGTGGCAGATCCGGAATACAATACGCAACAGATTCTGAAGCAGGTGCGGGAAGCGGCCGATGCCGGTGCGGCAGTCATGGTATTTCCGGAATTGTGTATAACAGGATATTCCTGCGGGGATTTGTTTTTACAGGAAATGCTGGTGGAAAAGGCCAGGCAGCAGCTGTTTGTACTGGCGGAACAGACTGCCCGGATACAGGCGGTTATTTTTGTGGGACTTCCCCTGGAATATATGGGCAAGCTGTACAATGTGGCGGCGATGCTCTGGCAGGGAGTGATTTCAGGCATTGTGCCAAAGATATTTCTGCCTGATCACGGGGAGTTTTATGAAGCCAGGTATTTTACCCCGGGGATGTGGGAAACCGTAGATGTGACCCTGCGTCCGGGACTGTCGGTGCCAATGGGAGCAAAGCAGATGTTCTGCTGTGAATCCATGCCGGGGCTTCGGATTGCCGCAGAGCTGTGCGAGGATCTCTGGGCGCCCCAGCCGCCCGGAACCAGCCATGCGCTGGCCGGAGCGGATCTGATTGTAAATCTGTCCGCTTCCGATGAAGTAACCGGAAAGGATGTTTACCGGCGCAGCCTGGTTGCGGGACAGTCCGCAAGGCTGTTATGCGGTTATGTCTATGCCAGCGCTTCTGATGGGGAATCCACTCAGGATGTGGTATTTTCCGGTCACAATATAATTGCGGAAAATGGCACGATACTCAGTGAATCCAGACGGTTTCAAAACGGCATAATATATGGGGAAATTGACGTGAACAGGCTCGTATCGGAACGCCGCCGGATGACCACATTCCGGACTGGGGATACAGATTATGTAAAGACTATATTTTCACTGCCGGTGACCCATACAGAACTTACACGCCGTATAGATCCGATGCCATTTGTGCCGTCGGATAAGGCTGAGCGGGAGAAGCGCTGTGAGGAAATACTGACGATCCAGGCCATGGGGCTGAAAAAGCGTCTGGAACATACCGGATGCCGTCATGCGGTAGCAGGTATTTCCGGAGGGCTGGATTCCACACTGGCGCTGCTGGTAACCATCCGTGCGTTTGATCTGGCAGGAATACCCCATGGGCAGATACTGGCTGTGACCATGCCCGGATTTGGAACTACAGACCGGACGTACGAAAATGCCCTGCAGCTTGTGAAATGTCTGGGGGCGCGGCTGAAAGAAATCAGTATCAGGGAAGCTGTCAGCCAGCACTTCAAAGATATCGGGCAGGATATAACAGTGCATGATGTGACTTATGAAAACAGCCAGGCACGGGAGCGGACGCAGATTCTCATGGATCTGGCAAACCAGTGCGACGGGCTGGTGATTGGTACCGGGGATATGTCAGAGCTGGCGCTGGGATGGGCTACCTATAACGGGGACCATATGTCTATGTACGGCGTTAACGCTTCTGTGCCGAAAACGCTGGTAAGACATCTGGTGAAGTATGCGGCGGATACCTGCGGGGATAAAAAGCTGGCGGAAATACTTATGGATATTCTGGATACGCCGGTAAGCCCGGAGCTGCTTCCGCCGGAAGAAGGTAAGATTTCCCAGAAAACAGAGGAACTGGTGGGGCCTTACGAACTGCATGATTTTTTTCTGTATTATGTACTGCGGTTTGGATTTTCTCCGGGAAAAGTATACCGTCTTGCCAGAATCGCATTTGAAGGAGCATACGGGGACGAAGTGATTGTAAAATGGCTCCGGGTGTTTTACCGGCGCTTCTTTTCCCAGCAGTTTAAACGTTCCTGCCTGCCGGACGGGCCTAAGGTAGGAAGCGTTGGCGTATCTCCGAGAGGAGATCTGCGGATGCCGGACGACGCCAGCGCACGTATGTGGCTGGAGGAAGCAGAGGCTTTGTAACAGGGATTTTTGGATCATAAAAAACCGCATCCGGTTTCCGGATGCGGTTTTTTGCTTTATGGGATCAGGGTTTCAATAATGATTGCGGGAATGGATGACTACAGACGCAGCCCATGCAGCACCTGTTCTTTTTTCCGCTCGTCTACACGCAGTACTGCCAGCACTTTCCGGTAAGCCTGCCGGTATACCACATAGTACATAACCGCTGCCAGTCCAAAGGCAGTCAGTACGTCAAAGACAGAGTGCTGTTTCAAAAACATGGTGGACAGAATAATGGAACAGCACAGCAGCAGTGACAGCGTTCTGACGATCCGTTTATCTTTAAAACATTCACTGCGGGCCAGTGCGATATGCACACCCAGTGAATTATATACATGAATACTTGGAAACAGATTCGTGGGAGTATCTGTTTCATACAGCCAGTCTACGAGACTGGTACACCAGTTTTCCCGTATAAATTCTTCCGGACGCAGATAGTGCCCGTTGGGATAAATGGCGGAAGTAATCAGAAATACTGTCATGCCGGTAAATAAAAAGGCGCACAGCCTGTAATAATCGGTTTTATTTTTGAAAAAAAAGTATGCGATGCCAAAGGTGACATATAAAAACCATAATAAATAAGGGATGATGAAATATTCACAAAACGGAATCTCAAGATCCACCGGCAGTGTGATAATATGAAATTTTTTTGTGACTGTCTGCTCCAGGTAGGTGAACCATGTCAGATAAACCGCCAGATAAGACAACAGCCACGCATGGCGGTAGCGGTAAGTAATATTCCTAAGGGCAGCAACAGCCTGTTCTTTTTTGTTATGATAGCGCATTTTTCATCCTTCTTAACATAATTTTTTCATACATTACGGATCTGCTCTGAACAGATCCCTGACTGAAACCGCAAAAGCGGTGGAATGTCAGTGTAAATCAGATACACCAGCACATCATACACACATTTTTCAGAAATATGAACCGTTGTGGAATCTTTTTATTGGTTTTTAATTCCTTTACGTCATATCCTCTGACTCATCACAAAGCGGATTATAGCACATGCATTTCATGTGTACAATGGGTAATATTGAAATTAAGGAAGATTTTATAAAGTTTATGGAAAAAAGAAAAAATCATTCATCTGAAACGGATTCTTTTGTGCAATTAGAAATTTTTCCTTAGCAGGATTTTTGTGGAAAAATGACAGAAACCTGCTATTTTGTTGCATTTTTTCGAAAAATTGTTGTAAATAGGCGATTAGAAATTGCATTCTGATTGTGAGTTTCGTATAATCTAAAGTATCAGAACACTGGTTATGAATTTACTAAAATGGAAAGAGAGGATATCATCATGCAGACAAAACTGATGGAAAAATTTAAAGAATTATTCGGAGCGGAAGGGGATATCCGGGTCTATTTTGCGCCGGGCCGTGTGAATTTAATCGGGGAGCATACAGATTATAACGGCGGACATGTATTTCCATGCGCACTGACCATTGGTACATACGGGGTGGCAAGGAAACGGGAAGATAAGACACTGCGTTTTTATTCCATGAATTTTGAGCATCTGGGTGTTCTGGAATCATCTGTAGAAGACCTGAAACAGGAAAAAGAGGCGGACTGGACCAATTATCCAAAGGGGGTAATCTGGGCGTTTGGCCAGAGAGAAATGAAAGTGGAGCAGGGCATGGATCTGCTGCTTTTTGGAAATATTCCGAATGGTTCCGGACTGTCTTCTTCCGCTTCCGTGGAAGTGCTGACCGGGTATATTTTAAAGGATTTATTCGGATTTGACGTAAGTAACCAGGACCTGGCGCTGATCGGGCAGTATTCCGAAAATAATTTCAACGGCGTTAACTGCGGCATTATGGATCAGTTTGCCATTGCGATGGGAAAAGCGGATCATGCGATTTTCCTGGATACAGCCACACTCCGGTATGAATATGCGCCGATTAAATTAACAGGAGCAAAGATCGTGATTTCCTGTACGAATAAAAAGCGGGGGCTGGGAGATTCCAAATACAATGAACGGCGCAGTGAATGTGAGACTGCCCTGGCGGAAATCCAGGAGGTTGTGGGCATCAATTCCCTGGGAGATCTCAGTGAAGAACAGTTTGAGCAGTATCAAAGCGCCATCAAAGACGAAACACGTATCAGAAGGGCAAAACATGCCGTATATGAAAACCAGCGGACATTAAAAGCTGTGGAAGCGCTGCAAAAACAGGATGTAAACTTGTTCGGGGAACTAATGAACGCTTCCCATGTATCTTTGCGGGATGACTATGAAGTAACAGGCGTGGAACTGGACACAATGGTAGAAGAAGCCTGGAAAGTGGAAGGCGTTATCGGCTCTCGTATGACAGGCGCCGGTTTTGGCGGATGTACGGTAAGTATCGTAAAGGAAGAAGCTGTTGAGACGTTTAAGGAACAGGTGGGAAAAGCCTACAAAGATAAAATTGGTTACGCAGCTGATTTCTATGTGGTAGATATTGGCGACGGTCCGGCGAGACTGGCATAAATCCGGCTTTATTTAAAACAGGAAGCGCCGGACTGGAAATAACGGAAAGTATAGTTATGCCAGAGCCGCCGCTTCCTGCGGAATGAAACAGCGGATCAGTCGTGGCGGCGTGTCCGTGACAGAAAAAGAGAGAAAATCTGGCTTTTATTAAGCTTAGGAAGTGCCGGACTGTGAATAACGGAAAGTAAAGTTATGTCAGAGCCGCCGCTTCCTGCGGAATGAAACAGTGGATCAGTTATGGCGGCATGTCCGTGACAGAAAAGGGGAGGAACTATGATTCAGGAAAATATTTTGAAACTGACAGATTATGGTCTGGTGACAGGTCTGCTTTCGCCGGAAGACAGACAGTATACGATCAACCGTCTGCTGGAGCTCTTCGGCCTGGATGAGCTGGAAGACGACGTTGTAAATGCCCATGAGGCGCAGCCGGCCATGACCGTGGAAAGCGCTCATGAGCAGCTGGAGGGTATTTTAAACCAGCTGATGGATGAGGCGCATGAACAGGGAATCCTGAAGGAAGACAGCATTGTATACAGAGATCTGTTTGACACAAAAATTATGGGACTGCTGGTGCCAGGGCCCGGAGAAGTAGTGCGCAGATTCCGTGAACTGTACAAAGAAGATCCGGTGAAAGCTACGGATTATTTTTATAAACTATGCTGTGATTCTGATTATATCCGCAGATACCGCATTAAAAAAGATCTAAAATGGGTGGCCGGAACAGAATTCGGGGATCTGGATATTACAATCAACCTGTCCAAACCGGAAAAAGATCCGAAAGCCATTGCGGCGGCAAAACTGGCAAAGCAGGGCGGATATCCGAAATGTCTGCTGTGTAAGGAAAACGAAGGCTATGCGGGACGGGTGAACCACCCGGCCAGACAGAACCACAGAATTATTCCGGTGACGATTAATAACAGCGACTGGTATTTCCAGTATTCCCCATATGTATATTATAATGAACACTGTATTGTCTTCAATTCACTGCATACGCCGATGAAAATCGAGCGGGCGACTTTTGGCAAACTGCTGGATTTTGTGGAGCAGTTTCCTCATTATTTTGTAGGCTCAAATGCGGATCTGCCGATTGTAGGCGGTTCGATTTTAAGCCACGATCATTTCCAGGGCGGCCATTATGAATTTGCCATGGCAAAAGCGCCAGTGGAAAAAGAGATTTCCTTTAAAGGGTACGAGGATGTGACGGCTGGGATTGTCAGATGGCCGATGTCAGTCATCCGCATCCAGGCAGACAAAAAAGAGCACCTGGTGGATCTGGCGGATAAGATTCTGCTGAAGTGGCGGGGCTATACCGATGAAACGGCGTTCATCTTTGCGGAAACTGATGACGGGCCTCACAACACAATTACGCCAATCGCAAGGCAGCGGGATGGAAAATATGAGCTGGATCTGGTGCTTCGCAATAATATTACAACTGAGGAACATCCGCTGGGAGTCTATCATCCCCATGCAAACCTGCACCATATCAAGAAAGAAAATATCGGCCTGATCGAAGTTATGGGGCTTGCCGTGCTTCCTGCCAGGTTAAAGGACGAGATGGCGCAGTTAAAGACAGCCATACTCTCCGGAGCGGATATCCGTGCCAGTGAAGTGCTGGAAAAACACGCAGACTGGGTAGAAGCTTTCCGGCCGGAATATGACAGGCTGGATGAAAACAATATCGACGAAGTGCTGCATACGCAGATCGGGCTTGTATTTAAAGAAGTACTAAAAGACGCCGGAGTATATAAATGTACAGAAACAGGCAGGGCCGCATTTATGAAGTTTGTGGATGCGGTAAACGCATAATGCGGGCGTCTGCATTATAACAGACAGGGGGATAACGGAGGTTATTCCCCTTTGTGCTGCGGGAGATATTTGAAAAAAGGCTTCTGCTGCTGGTACCGTTTTATATCTTTTCCCATGAGAAACGGTTTGTGGAATATGAAAGGGACGCTGAAAAACTGGGGGAACTGCAGGAGCGATATGCGCAGATAAGAAGCATGCTGGAGGAGCTGGCTGAAAGCGGGGAAATCAGTGAATATGTAAAATGCACGATCATGGACATGACAGACAAAGTACCAGAGCATATCGCAGCAAAGTACAGGGCTGTCAGGGAAGGAGTGAAGGCTGTTATGGGCGGAAAGGTTCTGGAATACGAGGCAAAGACCATAAAAAGGGAAGGCATGGCACAGGGAAGGGCAGAAGGCATGGCACAGGGAAAGGAAAATGGCATCCGGAATACCGTTTCGATCCTGAAGAATCTGGATATTCCGCAGCAGACAATCCTGACCAAAATCCAGGAACAGTATCACCTGGATCCTGAAATGAGTAAAAAGTATCTGTAAAAATACAGAAAAAATATTCTTAGAAAAACCGGCATTGTATACAGGCACAGTGCCGGCTTTTTTAGTCCATGGTTCTGTTTTTACAAGAGTTTTAATGATACGGAAATGGAACACAAAAACAAGAACAGCAGTATGTAATCTTCAGGAAAACAATGCAATCCTAATTTTTACGCAGCTTAAATTTCTGCACGGAAACTTTCAGCTTTTCCGCATGGCTGGACAGTTCTCTGGCGGATTCGGCGGATTCCCTGGCGGTGGTGGCATTTGTCTGTACTACCTGGGAGATCTGTTCCATACTCTGACGGATCTGCATCAGTGTGGCAGTCTGTTCGGCTGCGGACTTTGCGATGTGTTCCACCATTTCTGTGGAATTGTGGGCGCTGGTTACCACAGCCGATAAGGCGTCGGTGGTGTCTGTGGTCAGGGATGCGCCATACTGCACGAGCCGCATGGAATTGTCGATCAGTTCCGCAATATCCTGCGCCGAAGCGGAGCTTTTATTGGCCAGGTCCTGTACCTCGTCCGCCACAATGGCAAATCCTTTGCCGGCTTCTCCGGCTCTTGCGGCTTCTACGGCTGCGTTCAGCGCCAGGATATTGGTCTGGAAACAGATGTCCTCAATGGTCTTTACAATGCCGCCAATCCGGTGGGAAGCCTGCAGGATATCGTCCATGGAATTTGTCAGTTCTTTCATTTTCTGGTCGCATACCTGCAGCTGTCTGCCCGCTTCTACAGAATCATTCCGGGCAGTTTCCGCATCTGCGGAAGTACGTTCCAGCTGTCCGGTAATATTATCAATATTAGAAACCAGTTCCTGTACGGCGGATGCCTGCATGACGGCGCCATTTGACAGGGTTTCTGCTCCGGCAGCCATACGCTGGGACTCTTCGGATACCTGTCTGGAGATCTGGTTGATCTGGAACAGCGCATGGTTGAGCGAATCCACAATCTGGCGCATGGCGTTCTGGATAGGCAGGAATTCACCCCGGTAATCGTCGCCAATCGTAAGATCCATGGTTCCCCGGGCCATTCTGGCCAGTTTGTCGTCAATATCATGAATGTATTTTTTCAGTTCCCGTTTTGTCTCGTGAATAGATTCTACCAGCATTCCGATTTCGGAAGTATCAGGCATTAACGTAAAGTCTGAGGAAAGATTGCCCTGTGAGATCTCTCCCATCTGGTCACGGACCGCAAGTACCGGACGCAGAATGCCCCTTCTGGTAACAATCATAAGTATCAGCTGCATGATGGCTACAATGATCATGGCTGTAAACATAACCAGACGTATCATATCAGAGGTGTGGGTCAGTTCTGTAATTTTTGCCAGTGTCCTGGTATCCAGCGCCGCCAGGAACTGTTCTTTTAACGATTCAATCTGTGCGATGGAAGTACTGTAATCTGTACCGTATACATAGTCCAGGGCGCTTTGCGTGCTGCCTGCCAGGACCTGTTCCATAGCTTCGTTTTCCAGGGGAACCAGCTGGTTGGACAGGGCAAACATGTCGTCGATCATTTTCTGCTCATCATCTGTAATACCAATATCCTGCATGGCTTCCACACCCTGGTCCCTGTTTTTCAGGTCATTGACTTCATGCCAGTAGTTGTCATAATGCTCCTGGCTGCCAGTGGCGGCAAAAGCACGGACTTCATTGGTCAGACAGGCAGAGCCGTTCATAAAACGGTTGGCGTTATAAGTCAGCGCAAACCGTTCTTCGTTGGCTTCATTCAGGCGGTTGCTTATATAGCTGTTGGATATCAGGGATAATACGAGAAATATAAGCGTAAGAAACGAGACGCCGTTTAATATCAGGGTCATTGTGGACTGGTTCATTGCTTTTTTCATGTGATGGACTCCTTTCGGTTCCGGAATACGATGACGTTCCAGGAATATTTTTTCAGTGTTGTCGTAAAGATGCCGTCAGTCATCGTGAAATCCGTACGGTTTCCAGGGACAACCGGACTGTAAGTGGCAGAATTGACCAGTTTCATGTCGCTGCTTTCCAGTGTGAGAAATTCCTTTACCCCATATCCGGTAAAGCTGCGCAGATCAGCTTCAAAGGTAAGATCCCGTACGGGATTGCGGTTCACCGCGAAGATCGTCACCCGTCCGTCCGCTCCGCTGTGTACAACGGCGGCTTCTATATCAGTGACCCGGCTGTGGCGGGCCGTATCGTGGGTGCCGGTGGATATGACAGGGGTCAGTACAGTTCCCCGCCCATATCTGGAAACATGCAGAAACGGATAAAAAATTGTCTGGCGGAAAGCGCCTCCCCGGGGATCTGTCATAATAGGCGCAATCACGTTGACCAGCTGCGCCAGACAGGCAATTTTAATCCGGTCGGCATGTTTTAAAAAAGTAATTAAAATGAGCCCGTTTAGCAGGGCGTCTTCAAAAGTATAAATATCTTCCAGCAGACGGGGCGCATGCTGCCATGGCTGGCGGGCCATCTGCCCGTTGTCTGCGTCAGTGGTATGATACCATACATTCCATTCATCAAAGCTTAGATACATTTTTTTGTGACTGCGTTTTTTTGCCTTTACAAAATCACAGGTAGCGGTGACGGTATGAATAAAGTTTTCCAGATCCTGGGTCTTTGCCAGAAAATCCGCAGTATCATCTTCCCGGTTCCCATAATACTGGTGAAGGGAAATATAATCCACATAGTCATAGGCTTCTTCCAGCGTGGAAGCTTCCCACTGTGGAAAGGATGGCATGTCCACATTTGAGCTTCCGCAGACCACAAATTCCAGGGAATCGTCCATGGCCTTCATGGCTTTGGCGGTTTCCGCAGCCAGGCGCCCATATGCGGTGGCAGTTTTGTGGCCGGTCTGCCAGGGGCCATCCATTTCATTGCCAAGACACCAGGTTTTGATGCCGTACGGTTTGTCCACCCCGTGCTGTCTTCTTAAGTCAGCATAATAGGTCGGGGTATCCATGTTGCAGTATTCCAGCAGGTTCAGAGCGTCGGCAATACCTCTGGTGCCAAGGTTTAACGCCATCATAATTTCACAGTCCGCCTGCCGGCACCAGTCCGCAAATTCGCCCAGACCAAATTCGTTGCTTTCTACTGTGCGCCAGGCCAGATCCAGTCGTTTTTTCCGGCTGTTTACCGGTCCCACACTGTCTTCCCAGTAAAAATTCGAGACAAAATTTCCACCCGGATAGCGGACAATGCGTATACCCAGTTCTTTTACCAGCGCCAGTACGTCCCGGCGGAAACCCTTTTCATCCGCAGACGGATGTCCGGGCTGGTAAATACCGGTATAGACAGCCCGGCCCAGATGTTCGATAAAAGAGCCGTACAGCCGGTCATCCACATCCGCCAGCCGGAAGTCTTTATCAATAATCAGTTTTGTTTTGTCTTCCATATATCTCCCCCATATTTTATAAATGTATGGAAAAATTATAACATAAGTCAGGGGATTCGTAAATTATTTATCCGGATGAAAATAAAGAGGCTTTGTAAGAACCGGACAGAATCCGGCTCTGGCCGCAGGCCGCCTGATACATGATAGTGACTATTTTGTCACGCAAATATTCACGCCAGAGTCACGATCATGAGGTATCATAGAAACAGATATCCAGTGTACGGTCCGCCGGATCGTTATGGTCCGTGTACTGAATATGATATCATTCTGCAGGACGGATTTTCGATGGCATGGCGGTCTGTGGGAAGAAAATCCAACGGGGAGGATGGCGGAACAGGCAGAGGGGCTGTCGGGAAAACAGGCAGCCGGTAAACGACGTGCAAAGGAGAGAGAATCATATGGAAATTTTAAGATGCGAACATATATGTAAACAATATGGCAGCGGCGAAGCCTGCGTCCATGCGCTCAGGGACGTGTCGTTTCATGTGGATAAAGGGGAATTCGTATCTATAGTGGGTCCTTCCGGCAGCGGCAAATCCACACTGCTGCATATTCTGGGAGGAGTGGATAAGCCCACCAGCGGGAATGTATGGATTGCCGGTACAAACCTGCATGGGTTAAAGGAAGATAAGATGGCCATTTTCCGCCGCAGGCAGGTGGGACTGATTTACCAGTTCTATAACCTGCTGCCAGTATTAAATGTGGAAGAAAATATTGCGCTGCCCCATCTGCTGGATCACCGGCCACTGGATCAAAAGCGGCTGGATACCATGGTGGAAATGATGGGGCTGTCACAGCGAAGATACAACCTGCCCGCCCAGCTTTCCGGCGGCCAGCAGCAGCGTGTATCCATAGGCAGGGCGCTTTACCACCATCCGACCATTGTACTGGCAGATGAACCTACCGGCAATCTGGACCGGAAAAACGGCGCAAAAGTCATACGTCTGTTAAAAGAATGCAGCAGGAAACAGGATCAGACGCTGCTTCTGATTACCCATGACGAGAGTATTGCGCTGCAGGCAGACAGAATGATCTGTATCGAAGACGGAAGAATTACCAGGGACGAAGCGATCAGGGTACTGGGAGGTGAGGCGGATGTATAGACAAATCAGTGATGATCCGGCAGGACAGACGGCAATCACACAGCAGGAGGAAAATCAGGGCAGACAGATGCCGCGGGTGAATCCGCGGGAAGCACGGCGTGGACACCGCAGAGGGAAGTTATTTCCGGGCAGACGGCACAGGGGATTGCGGCAGAAAAATATTGTGGCGTATGTTACCAGACAATACATGAAACAGAATAAACGCAGGACATTTTCGGCCTGGATGGGGATTGTGTTTATGGTGCTGCTGTTAACCTGTGTATTTGTGGGCAGGGATGCCTGCATCCGTTATCTGGAAGATCTTGGTACGTTAAAAAAGGGCAAATGGCATGCCTGTGTGTATGATATCACACAGGAAGAAGCAGAGCGTCTCAATACGCTTCCTTATCTGAAACAGACTGCGGCATCGGCGGATTATGGTCTGGCGTGCTGGGATGTTACTGCCAGCGAAAAAACGCCTTATCTGCATGTAAAAGCTTATGAGCCTGCCTGTTTTGACTGGATGAATATCAGACTGCTGGAAGGCCGCCTGCCAGAGACAGAAGGAGAGATTGTACTAAGCAGCCGGGTCCGTGACCAGGGAGCCAGAATCGCAGTGGGAGACAGGGTAAAAGCTTCTTATATAGACCGGAGTATCACCGGGATCAATCCACGGAAAGACAGTATCAGTTTTCCATATTACCAGATGTCAGTATCTTACAATGAGACGATAAAAGTACCCCTGGATTTTCCATATTATCTGAATGATCCTGATATCCGGGAAGAGGCCGTATCTACAGGAAAAACCGGTGACTATGAAGTTGTGGGTTTTGTGGAACCGCCATATTTTGAAAATGCGGCCGGTTATCTGGGGCTGACGGTACTGACAGCAGAAGCGGTGGCAGAACTTTCCGGGTTTAATTTGTCCATGATTTTTGACACGGACCAGATTCCGGATAACTGGAGGGAAGAGATCCGGCAGCAGGTGGATCCGGACAGGGAGTATGATATCAATGATTATGTACTGATATTTACCGGGCATTCGGATCAGGCTACGCTGAATCTGATCACAGGTGTTATGATGGCGTTTTTTACCGGACTGATTGTGCTGGCGTCTGTCTTTTTGATATTTAATGTCTTTCAGATGTCCTATGAGGAGCGCAGCCGGTATCTTGGGATGCTGTCATCGGTGGGCGCCACAGGCAGACAGAAGCGCGGCAGTGTGTACTACGAAGTCTATCATCTGCTGGTCTTTGCTCTGCCGGTGGGGATGCTTCTGGGCATTGGCACGATAAAGCTGGGTATTACACTGCTTTCGCCATTCCTTGGCGTGTTTATGAGGTTAAGAGAGTATGTGGACCAGCTGCCGGTAAGGGTCCATGTGTCGCTGCCAATGGCTGGCGTGGTAGTGCTGGCAGCCATCCTTACAGTGGGATTTTCCGCTTTTCTTCCGGCAATGCGCCTGACAAAAACCGGACCGGTGGAAAATATCCGTGGAAGCCAGTCTGCGGGGAAAGGGGTCTGCCGTTCCGGGTTTGGCTGGCTGCGGTATACAGGCATCGAAGGAATGCTGGCCAGAAATACAGTGGTAAGACAGCGGAAAAAGACACGATCAGTCATGATGTCTGTAACGGTGTTTGTAATGATTCTGGCAATAACCGGATTTGGCGCCGTGGAGGTCAGCAGTGTGGTACGGATGGCTGTAAGCGAGGATGCGGATATTCAGTTTCATACAGATGACTGGGATTATACGTTTGCCCCTGCAGGGTGCAGTGAAAAAGAGCTGGAGGATCTGAAACAGGAGATTGCCGCCGATCCCGGCGTAGAACAGATCCGGGTGTGGAACAGCGGAATGTTCGTTGGGGAGACGACGGAGGAAGCGCTAAGCATGGAATATAAGAGAGCCTATGATAGTGTAATAAGCCAGTTTTTTGACGGTGAATTGCCAGACTGGGAAGATATCGGTTATAACAGATCTGTCAGTATACTGGCGGTAGACGACCAGACACTGGAACATATGGCGGAGCTGACCGGTTCGGATATGGATATGCTCACAGATCCGGAGCATCTGGGCGCCATCGTGGTACAAAACGGGTTTTTGTCCACGAAAGATATCCGGGTGCATGGGAGGGAAGCGGACTTTCACGCCTATGAAATCAGCAGGATGACCGATCTTGAAAAAGGCGCCCTGTTGCCCATGGAAATCTATTCAGCTAAAAAGAAGAAGGTACTGGACTATTCTTTTAAAATAGCCGGATTTGCGTCTGGCAGCCAGCTGAATGAATATGTAAGTTTTCATGGAGAGTTTTTCTGGATCATTACAGGCTGGGACAATGCCAGGAAACTGCAGAAAGCAGCAGGAGAAGGCAGACGGTACAGATCCATGACGCCACGTATTATGATCCGGATGAACGGCAGCCCGTCAGACCTGAAAGACCGTCTGGAGCAGATGGAAACTATAGGGTATGGATTCCGTGATAATAAGAATGCGGACGTTTCCTTTGGTGATGCGCTGATCAGTGTGATTAATATTATGCTGGGCTGTTTTGTAGCGCTCACCTCGGTGATCTGTCTGTTAAATCTGGCCAATTCCATCCGTGGAAGGCTGACCAGCCGGCGGCAGGAATTTGCGATGCTGGAGTCCATGGGGATTTCCAGGGCACAGAAACGGAAGATGCTGCTGTATGAATGCGCCGGTATTCTTTTGCGGGCGTTTCTGGCAGCTGCTGTATGTTCTGCGCCGGTGATGTATGGCATACGCAGAATACTGGTGAGTCTGTCCGGATATTATCTGGTGAAGGCATCCTGGCTGGCAGGGGTGTGTACAGCGGCAGCAGCGGCAGCCATATCTGCGGTGATACTGCTGACATTATACGAAAGTCACAGGGAGATGGCGGTGGATATACTGGAAGATATAAGAAGAGAAAGTGTGTGAGCAGGGGATCCGTGGAATGTGAAACAGCCTCTTCCGGCTTTGCGTAATAATGGGGGAGCGGGTCTTATTGAGGGCAGGCGTGGTATCGTCTGCCCTGTTATGAATTTGTCTTCCTGTCCGGGCGCAGCGGGGTGAACTCCGGCACCGGCAGTGCCCCGCATTCCCTGAATGCCGTATCATCCACAAAGTCCGGCAGGCCGCCCGCCACCGCCTCCAGCAGCTGGTATGCGTCCAGGAAGGCTTCCCTGTCCACGGTACCCACCTTCCCCAGGCAGATGAACGACAGGAGGCTGCCGCAGTAGCTGAAGGCGCCCTTCCCGATATATGCGATGTCCCCGCCGGCCCGGAACGTCTGCATCGTCATGCACAGGTAAAAGGCGGAGCGGCCGATGGACGAGAGGCTGCCCTCCACGGTGACGCTTTCAAGGCACACCATGTGGTAAAAGGCCCCGTCGGCAATCTGTGTCACCCCGCTGTTTACCACGAAATCCATTTCCCTGTCCGCCGGCATGTGCCTGCCGTACAGCACCTGGCACAGGACCGTGCCGTCCGCACTGTAGAGGACATCGTCCCTGACCCGGTAAGCCGGGTTTTTCCCCCGGAATTTCAGTGATTCCAGGTCCAGCTGGTACAGCAGCAGTGTTTTTCCGGGATCTTTTTCCGGCGTGTTGATGCCGCCCACGAACCGCTTCCCGAATGTGATGCGGCGAAGCAGCTGGCAGGAGCGGAAGGTTTCCTCCGCAAGGTATTCCACGCTGTCCGGAAGCCTTACGGATGTGAGCCTGGTGCCCTCGAACGTGCCATGGTAAAAGGAATGGAGGGGACTGTGGGAATTGCCGGTCCACACATATTCCTCGTAAGGCATGGTCACATAATTGTCGTTGATACCGTTTCCATGCGGCTTTCTGGTATGGCAGTCGTTAATCTCCCTCAGCTTTACCGCATCGTGGAGATTGATTTTTTCCAGGAAATTGCACCGGAAAAAAGCGCCGGCGCCCAGAACCCTGATATTTTCATGGAGGACCACCCGGCGCAGGTTGCGGCTGTTGGCAAAGGCCATGGGCGCGATCCTGGTGACGCTGTCCGGGATGCGGTACACATGCCCCTTTCTTTTGGGAAGGTAATAGACGAGGCAGGAGCCGTCCGCTGAAAAGAGCACGTTGTCCTTAACCATGAAATGCCTGTTTCCGGGTGCGACCTTCATATTCAGGGCCATGCAGTAGGCAAGGGCACCGGGGGGAATGCTGTCCAGGCCTTCCGGGATGGTAAGGGTTCCGGTTTTCCTGCTGTAGCGGACGATGCCCCCGAATAATTCCGCCTGGGCGGCGGTTTCCGGCAGGCAGACAGGAACCGCCAGCAGGCAGACGGCAAAAAGTATGCACTGGTAAAATTTTTTCATGTAGTTTCTCCTGTTTCCGGCCCGTATCCGGATACGGGCCGGGATGAATATGTCATGTGGATGAAGCGTCTGCCAGGTCGTTCGCAGACGGCGCAAGTGGTGCCTGAAATGCTATTTTGTAGATGGAGTCATTTTCCACAGTACCCGTTTTGGAATTTACTGCGATGTAAAATGGTTTTCCATCATCCGGGGAATTGATATCTTCCACCTCAAATCGGGTATTGCTGGTTTTATTGCAGCTATAAACCTCACGCAGGGAGAGGCCGGTAAATTCAGGGCTGGAACCAGGCAGATCAAATATTGTGATACAGTTGTGGACAATAGCTCCGTTTATGTTATAAGAGAATACTTTGTATAACCGCTCCTCCGCCCTGAGCAACGTAAAAATTACCATTATAGTAAGTACAGTCATTGCCATGCCGCAGAGACCGGGGCTCGCTTATGGTAAGTGACGTTACTGTTCCGGTTGTTCTGCTGCTTCTGGCCATTACGCAGTTTTTCAGATCATAATCTTCTGAAATTTCGGGATCCTTCATGATCAGCAGGTGCATATAATCCGGGGAAACAGTATATCCCTGTACAACATTAAACGCTCCCTTATTATTCTGGTTCATGATGGAGGTGATATTACAGATTTGTTCGCTTAATATGATTTTTCCGTACATTATTTTTTCTCCCATAATGGTTACCTCCCTGTAAAATAATTTAAATATGTAACTGATTAGTGATTTGATTTATATATTAAACCAACCATGTAGAATTATCAACACAAAAATATAATAAATTATCAATTGTGTCAATATTCAGACAACAGGCTGTGGAACATACAAACACAACAGATTACGACATGAATACGCAGGGAAATGACAATGGATATACAGGGAGAATCAGATCGCCAGCGCCACACGATTCCGAACCAAAAGAAAAGAGTTATGGAAAAAAACAAAAGTTTGAATATTGCCACAATGCCGGCTGCTGCGGAATCCCACTCATATACCGGTTCAATTTTGCCGGATCAGGCGCAGATAAACCTGTTTCATTCTAAGGAATTCACCGGGCAGACAGGAAACGCTGTAACGGATACGGCGTGGACTTTCTCTCATCCGCCACCCTCCCCGTTTTCTGCTGAAAATTGGCTTGTCATATACCGTAAGACTGTTCTATGCGCTGCTTCCTGACCATTCCGCACCCATTATGAAGGAGATCTGATACTGGCGAAAATTAATTATCACAAAAAATAAAGCGTACAGGTGCGGAATTGAAAAAGTAATAATGGGATAATGTGTTCTGGTATTGACCGGGTACGCTTTTTTTGCTAAAATGAAAGCAGACACTTGCATGGAGGTGATGATCTGGACGATACAAGTCAGAAAATTATTGATGCGGCAATGGCATTGGTGCGGGACAAAGGATTTATGGCCACTACCACGAAAGAAATCGCAAAAACAGCAGGCGTCAATGAATGCACGCTGTTTCGAAAGTTTAAAAGTAAGAAGGATATTGTGCTGCAGGGCGTGGCGCAGACCAGATGGAGGGCGGATATCTCACCGGATATTTTTAAACAGGTGAAATGGGACCTGCAGGCGGATATGGAAATGTATATGCGGGCCTACATGGACCGGATGACGCCGGATTTTGTAAAACTGTCCATTGGTCTTAGGACGCCCGGATTATATGAAGAGACAGAGCCTTATATTATGAAAGTCCCGCAGGCGTTTCTGTCTTCATTTACATCTTATCTGACCAGAATGTGTGAAATGGGCAGACTGCCGGAAACAGATTTTGAGGCTGCCGCACTGGCTTTTTTTTCAGCCGCATTTGGTTATACATTTCTACAGGCATCTTTTGGGAAAAAGCTGTCGGGGGTAGATAAAGAGGACTATATCAAAAACAGTGTACAGATGTTTGCAAAAGCTCTGGTCTCCCCACCGGACAGGAATTGAAAATTATCATAGTTTGTTAACAGCGTTAAAATTCTAAACCAGTGGATTAGTTACGCCGGGATGGAATTTTAACCTGTGTGAACGCGGATCAGACCGCTCTGATGCGGACCGGGCTGCCGGAAAAGGGAACAGCAGAGGAACCGGGGAAGGTTTTCATAAATCATCCCCGCCTGCTTTTACCGGGCAGCCCTTTCACAGGACTAAAAAGCAGGCATGTACTTGCATTCATCTGTATACAGAAAAAGGAAGCAGTATACAAAAAAGCAGTCGTATAAATAAAACACGAAGACTCTGTCAGATATCCGGAAGTCCATGTGCCGGAAAGATTCATCTGTATCCGGTATGAACTGACTGCAGGCCTGCCAGGTAAAGGAGGTATATCATGACAATTACAGGTGCGCAATTATTTGTAAAAGCATTAAAAAAAGAGAAGGTGACCACATTATTTGCCTATCCCGGCGGACAGGTCATTGATCTGTTTCATGCGCTTTATGGAGAGACGGACATTCAGATGATACTGCCCCGTCACGAGCAGGGGCTGATCCATGCGGCGGACGGGTATGCCCGCTCTACGGGAAAAACAGGCGTCTGTCTTGTGACCAGCGGACCAGGGGCTGCCAATCTGGTAACTGGTATCGCTACCGCCGGGTATGACAGTGTGCCGCTCGTATGTTTCACAGGACAGGTGCCCACAGGGCTGATGGGACACGGGGCGTTTCAGGAACTGGATATGGCGGGTCTGGCGAAAAATATATGTAAATATGCTGTCATGGTACAAAAACGGGAGGACCTGGCCAGAGAGATACAAAAGGCCTTTTACATTGCGAAAACGGGAAAGCCCGGAGTGGCAGTGGTGGTCCTGCCAAAAGATATCCAGCAGGCGTATGGAAGCGGCTGTTATGAACAGATGGCAAATAACCGGCAGGGCGGCGGTGACGATGATAATTGTGACCATTATTATATAGAAGAAACCCGTACCATGGACGGGTGGCAGATACAAAAAGCCCTGGATCTGTTAGCTCATGCCAGCAGACCGCTGTTTCTCGCCGGCGGCGGTGTGCGGATCGCCGGGGCGGACCGGGAAATGACAGAACTTGCCAGGCGCACCGGTGTTCCGGTTGTTACTACCATTATGGGGAAGGGGGCAGTGCCTTCTGCGGACAGTCTTTATATTGGAAACATCGGCATTCATGGAAGCTATGCGGCCAATTGCGCAGTCAGCGGATGCGACGTGCTGTTTGCCATCGGTACCCGGTTTAATGACCGGATCACAGGCAGCCCTTTGCGTTTTGCCGCAAATGCCACAGTCGTTCATATCAATATTGACGCAGGCGACCTGTCCAGAAATGTCAGGGCGGATCTGCCAGTGGCGGCGGACGCAAAAGAAGCGCTCAGCGCACTGCTTGGGCAGGCGCAGCCGCTGGAGCTGACGGACTGGCTGGATGAAATAAAGGGCTGGGACAGTAAGCATCCTCTTTGCATGAAGCAGAACGGATTAACGCCGCAGAAAATTATGGAATCAGTGAACGATCTTTTTCCGGAGTCTGTGATTGTAACGGATGTGGGACAGAACCAGATGTGGGCCGCCCAGTTTCTGGAATTAAATGAGCACCGCCGGATGCTTACTTCCGGTGGTTTTGGTACGATGGGATACGGATTTCCCGCTGCGATCGGGGCAAAACTGGGCAATCCGGATAAAGATGTCATTGTCATATCCGGCGACGGCGGCATACAGATGAATATTCAGGAAATGGCTACTGCGGTGGTCTGTGAACTGCCGCTGATTATCTGTATACTGAATAACGGGTATCTGGGAAATGTGCGGCAGTGGCAGGAATTGTTTTATGACGGACACTATTCATCCACCTGTATGCGTTATCGCAAAAGCTGTGGGAAAATGTGCGGACATCCGCAGGAAAATACGTATGTCTGCCCCGCATATACGCCTGATTTTATCCGTCTGGCAAAAAGCTACGGAGCGCATGGTATCCGTGTAATGAAAACAGAAGAAATCAAAGACGCCCTGATAAGCGCAAAGAAACATAAAAAAACGCCGACAGTAATTGAATTTATCATCGAAAGAGAACTAAATGTCATGCCAGTGGCAGCGCCCGGAAACGCACTGCATGAAATGATACTGGAATAGCCCGCTGCCTGGACGGATCACAGGTTACTGGCAGCCGGCCGGGTACCGGAAGGGAACAGAGAGCATACGCATCCATTCCCCAAACGCATGATGCGCAAACACGCTGCGGGCCGTGAACCGTATACTTACAGCGAACACAAATTCTTCACATTTTCCAGTCTTGACGATCTCTGGGTTGTATTATATAATTTAGTACTCCATCCGGATAAAACCTGTCCCGATGGAGTACCGGTACCTTTCCGGTACCATCAGGCTGAAAGGAGGTACTTATGGCTGCCAGAGCGCAGATTGAGCGGGTATTAAAACGACTGGAACAGGTGCACCCTGCGAAATGTTTTCCCAGTGTGGACGAAACGCAGGCCGGCATTGGCGCCGTACTCCGGCTTCTGGCGGAGGCGGACGGGACAGTGACCGCAGGCAGAATCAGTGATGTACTGCAGGTAAGTACGGCAAGGGTGGCGGCCCTGCTCAAAAAGATGGCTGCCAAAGGGCTGATTATCAGAACACGCAGCAGCAGGGACGCACGTGTTACCGTTGTAGAACTCACAATATCCGGCAGAAACACAGTGAATGCCATGCGTGAGGAAATGTACAGACAGATGGGGCGTGTCATTGATGTGGTGGGGGAAGAAAGGCTGATGGAGTTTATTGACACAGCCGAAGAAATACAGCGGATTGTAAAGCCTCCGGAATTTAAACTATAGACAGCTGTTTTTATAGTACGAGGCAGCCGGACTTTACCCAAATATCTAACTGGGTTAGTAATCATAAAAACAAAGGAGTGATAACGGATGTTCAGACTTTTTAAAAATCTAAAACGAACGGAACTGGCACTGGCAGCGGTTTCCATGCTGTTTGTCGTAGTGCAGGTGTGGATGGATCTGACCATGCCGGAATATATGGCGGAGATTACCACACTGGTGCAGATGGAAGGAAGTACCATGGGAGAGATCCTTACGGCGGGCGCAAAGATGCTGCTCTGCGCACTGGGCGGCCTGACGGCTTCTGTTATAACTGCAGTATGCGCCGCCAGGATTGCCACAAATTTTGGCGGGACGCTGCGGGGAAAATTATTTCAGAAGGTGCAGGCTTTTTCAATGGAAGAGATCGGACATTTTTCCACGGCAAGTCTGATTACCCGGTCAACCAACGACATTACCCAGATACAGATGCTCATTGCCATGGGCCTTTCCATGCTGGCAAAGGCTCCGGTCATGGCTGTCTGGGCGATTTTGAAAATCGCAGGCAGACAGTGGCAGTGGACGCTGGCTACCGGCGTGGCAGTGCTGGTGCTTCTGATTATGGTAGGCGCCTGTCTGCTGTTTGTAATACCGAAATTTAAAAAACTGCAGGAGCTTACGGACGATGTGAACCGGGTAACCAGGGAGCATCTGACCGGACTGCGTGTAGTGCGGGCATATAATGCGGAAACTTATCAGGAACAGAAATTCGAACAGGCCAACGGGGCGCTGACTTACGTCAATTTATCTGCCCACCGTGCCATGTCTTTTATGATGCCGGGTATCCAGCTGATTATGAGCGGGCTGTCCCTGGCGGTGTACTGGATCGGTGCGGTGTTAATCCATGAGGCGGGGCTGTCGGGAAAGGTGCATCTGTTTTCTGAAATGATGATATTTTCCCAGTATGCGATTATGGTAGTCATGTCCTTTATGATGCTGGTCATGATCTTTATGCTGCTGCCAAGAGCCTCCGTTTCCGCAAAACGGATTGGTGAAGTGCTGGATACAGAACCCGCCATTACAGACGGGGAGCGGACAGCAGGCAGGGAGGAACAGACTGGCGAAGTGGAATTTGACCATGTGTCGTTCCGGTATCCGGATGCGGAAGAATGTGTCCTGGAAGATATTACGTTTACCGCAAAACGGGGGGAAACCATTGCCATTATCGGTTCCACCGGATGCGGGAAAAGTACGGTGATCAACCTGATTCCAAGGTTTTATGATGTGACGGCAGGACGGGTACTGGTGGACGGTGTGGATGTGCGCACTTATACCCAGAAGGCGCTCCGTGACAGAATCGGTTATGTATCCCAGAAAGCCATACTGTTTTCCGGAACGGTTGCTTCCAATGTGGCGTACGGGGACAATGGCAGGGAAGCGGTTTCCAGTGAGGAAATAAAAGCTGCGTTGGCCACGGCCAGGGCGCGGGATTTTGTGGAACAGATGGAAGGAACATATGAGGCGCATGTAGCCCAGGGCGGTTCCAACCTTTCCGGCGGACAGAAACAGAGGCTGTCCATTGCCCGTGCGGTTGCAAGAAAGCCGGAGATTCTGATTTTTGATGATTCTTTTTCGGCTCTCGATTATAAGACAGACCGGGCGCTGCGGGGCGCACTGGAAAAAGAGTGTAAAAATACGACCCGTATCATCGTAGCCCAGCGTATCGGGACGATCCGGGACGCAGACCAGATCATTGTGCTGGATAAAGGCAGAATTGCCGGTATAGGCAAGCACAGAAAATTAATGGAAACCTGCGAAGTCTATCAGCAGATCGCACGTTCCCAGCTCTCAGAAGAAGAACTGGTTTAACAGCGCACAGATGTCCTGTCTGCTATGCCTGCATGAAAGTCCGGCTGGGGGAAATATACAGGAATATGTCCGCAGCCGCTTTCCGTAAGATGCGGCTGTAATCCGGAATGCAGTACAGGCCACGGGAATAAATTTTTAATTATTTTCCGGGACGGGATCTGTGCGGGGATGCGGGAACAAAAGGATACGGATACAGGATATCAGATATAAAAAGGAGGAACTGGCATGAGTGAAAAACAAGAATATACATCCGGCCGGGGCAGAGTGCGGCCGGCCGGTCCCATGGGCGGACACCCCGGGGGAACTGGTGAAAAGGCCAGAAACCTGACGGGCACCTGGAAAAAACTGCTTGGTTACTGCCGCAGATATCTGGCGGTATTTGTCATTGCGCTGGTATGTGCGGCGGCGGGTACAGTGCTGACGCTGATCGGTCCGGATAAACTTTCAGAAATCACAGATATTATTACAGCGGGGATTGCGCCGGATACGGAAAAACTGGAAGAAATCGTACAGCGTATTACGGAAAATATGGCCGTAAACAGGAAAACAGATCCAGCCGGGGAAGTATTTTCAGAAATAGAGGTGGATGGCGTCCGCATATCCGGCAGGGACCAGGCCGCCCTGATGGAGCGGCTGTCTGAGTCTGATATATCAGGGAGCCAGACTGATCCGCAGGCTGCCCTGGAAACCCTGGACCAGCTGCCGGAACCGGTATATCGTCTGATCCGGCCGTCTGTTGATATGGAAAAGATTTACCAGACCGGCCGTCTGCTGATTATATTTTATGTACTCAGTTATCTGCTTTCTGTGATACAGGGATTTCTGATGACAACAGTCACCCAGCGGGTGACCAGAACCATGCGCTCGGATATTTCCCGCAAAATCAACCGGCTGCCTATGTGGTTTTATAACCGCACCACCACCGGAGACGTACTCTCCAGGGTGACCAATGATGTGGATACCATCGGACAGTCGTTAAATCAGAGCATCGGTACGCTGATCTCCGCACTGGTGCTGTTTCTGGGCAGTCTGGTGATGATGATTCTCACAGACGGATGGATGACACTGACAGCGGTGCTCTCCAGCCTGGCCGGGTTTGTGCTGATGTTTGCCATTATGGGAAAGAGCCAGCGGTATTTCACCCGTCAGCAGAAGCATCTGGGAGAAATCAACGGACACATTGAGGAAATCTATACAGGACATACAGTGGTAAAAGCCTATAATGGTGAAAAAGCCGCACAGGATACGTTCGACAGGATGAACCGGGATCTTCGTGAAAGCGGTTTTAAGGCCCAGTGCCTTTCCGGCCTCATGATGCCTGTCATGAGCTTTATCGGAAATCTGGGTTATGTGGCTGTCTGTGTGGCCGGCGGCGCCATGGCCCTTTCCGGAAGAATCAGCTTTGGCGTGATTGTGGCATTTATGATGTATGTCCGCTATTTTACACAGCCGCTGGCGCAGATCGCCCAGGCGGTGCAGTCCTTACAGTCGGCCGCTGCCGCCGGGGAGCGTGTGTTTGAATTTCTGGAAGCGGAGGAAATGGAAGATGAAACCGGCAAAATAGAAACGCTGCCGGAAATAACAGGCAGAGTCGGTTTCGAACATGTTAAGTTTGGATATGAAGATTCTGATCAGATTGTGATACATGATTTTTCTGCACAGGCCAGTCCCGGACAGAAAATCGCCATTGTTGGCCCTACCGGAGCAGGAAAGACTACGATGGTAAACCTGCTGATGCGCTTTCATGAAATTCAGGGCGGGGAAATCAAAATTGACGGAATACCCATCCGGCAGATGACCAGGGAGGCAGTACACGCACAGTTTTGCATGGTATTACAGGATACCTGGATTTTTGAAGGAACTGTACGGGAAAATCTGGTATACTGTACACAGGGCGTCAGTCAGGAAAAAATTGAGGAAGCCTGCCGGGCAGTCGGTCTGGACCACTTTGTCCATACGCTGCCAAAAGGCTATGATACGGTGTTAAACGACCAGGTAAATCTCTCCCAGGGGCAGAAGCAGCAGCTGACCATCGCAAGAGCCATGATTGCGGATAAGCCGATGCTGATTCTGGATGAGGCTACCTCCTCGGTGGATACCCGTACAGAGCAGCTGATACAGACAGCCATGGACCAGCTGATGAAAGACCGCACCTCTTTTGTAATCGCCCACCGGCTGTCCACAATCAAAAACGCTGATCTGATTCTTGTGATGAAGGATGGGGATATTATTGAAAGCGGCAGCCACGAACAGCTGCTGCGGCAGAATGGATTTTATGCGGATCTGTATAACAGTCAGTTTGAGCAGGCGCCAGAGAGTATGACTGGATGATAATTTCCATAAATCTGTATTTAATGTAAGTATGGTAGTTTCAATATGTTAAGTATGGTAATTTAACCCGTTCATGTATGTCCGGTATAGTACCAGATCTGGAAAGGAGTATGGCAAAAGATGAAATGCAGATATATTACAATTGAAAGGGAATACGGCAGCGGCGGGACAGAGATTGCCCGCCGGATTGCCGGACAGGCCGGAATCGCCTGCTATGGAAGGGAGATCCTGGAAGAAGTTTCAAAAGAGAAAAATATTCCGGTGGAAAAGATTGAGCGCTATGAGGAGACGGTGACCAACAGTTTTTTGTATTCAGTCTATATGCTCTCCCAGGCAGTGTCGGGCAATTCTGATATGCTGACACAGGAAGGCCATATCTATGTGGAAGAGCAGGCGGTGATCCGGCGGCTGGCAGCGGACGGGCCGGCGGTGTTTCTCGGCCACTGCGCCTGTGAGGCGTTAAAGGACCATGAGGGTGTCATTAACGTTTTTATCCGCTGTACCGATGAGGAGAAAAGAATGCGCCGTGTAACCGGAGAGTATGGAATTCCGGCTTCCAAAGCGGACGCCGTCATGCGCAAATTTGACAAAAAGCGGGCTAATTATTATTATGTAAATACCGTAAGAAGGTGGGATGATTTTAGCAATTACGATATCGTGCTGGACAGCGGCAGGCTGGGCGCCGGCTGTTGTGCGGATATGCTCAGTCTGCTGCTGGCATAAATGCGGGAGCAGAAAAAGCAGCGTGTATTCCGCGGGATGAAGCGTCATGGGAAGCCATGGCGCTGTTTCCCTTATAAATAAGGAACAGAGCTTATAAAGTGTGGGGAAGAAAGGGGTACATCTGAAAGAAAGCATTTTCAGGCACGCTATGGAAGGAGGCATATGGAAATGGAGATAACATATAACGGACAGGAACATACTTTTCTGATTACGAATGGCCGCATCAGCTATGTTTTCAGCGTAGAAAAAAACAGGTATCTGGCGCACCGCTACTTTGGCCGGAATATCCGCAATTACCATGGGGGCAGCAAGCCCTATTTTTATGACAGGGGATTCTGCTCCAATCCGGTTCCGGAAGACCGGACATTTTCGCTGGATACGCTTCCGCGGGAATACCCGGATATGAATCAGGGTGATTTCCGCAGTCCGGCTTATGTGATACAGACAGAGGATGGAAGAAGGGTTACCAGATTCTGTTACAGGAATCACAGGATCATACGGGGCAAACCTGCGCTTACCGGTCTGCCGTCTGTATATACAGAAGATGATGAAGAAGCGCTTACCCTGTGTGTGGAGCTGGAGGATCAGTCCATGAACGCCGGAATTGAACTTTATTATACGATTTTCCGGGATTATGACGCCATCTGCCGTCATGTGGAAGTCGTGAACCGGGGAGAGAAAGAGCTGTATCTGGAACGGCTTATGAGCATGAGTATGGATTTTGCCGGAACAGAGTATGATGTGCTGACGTTGACCGGCGGGCATATGAATGAGAAAAATTTAAACCGGAAAGCAGTCTGCGGCGATTCCATCATAGCCGGAAGTATCCGGGGATGCAGCAGTCCCCAGGCAACGCCGGGTATTGTGCTGATGGAGAAAGAAGCCGGGGAACACAGCGGGGAAGTATGGGGATTTCAGTTTGTATACAGTGGTGATTTTCAGGCAGTTGTCCAGGCAGGCCAGTATAAGAGTACCAGGGTACAGATGGGAATGAATCCGCTGACTTTTGGATGGAATCTGAATGGCGGGGAACGGTTTGTATGTCCGGAGACAGTGCTCGTGTATTCGGGGCAGGGACTGAACGGGATGTCAGGCACGTTTCACAGTCTGTACCGGAAACGGCTGTGCAGGGGAGTTTACCGGGAAAAAGAAAGGCCGGTTCTTCTGAATAGCTGGGAGGCTTTTGAATTTCATGTGGATGAGGAAAAGTGCCGTACGCTTGCCGGGGAAGCCGCAGAACTTGGAATTGAGTTGTTTGTGGTGGACGACGGGTGGTTTAAAAACCGCAGGGATGACAAAAAGGCTCTTGGGGACTGGATAGAGGACAGGGAGAAATTTCCGGACGGGATCTGCCGTCTGGCAAAGGACATCCGCAGTATGGGCATGAAAACCGGCATCTGGTTTGAGCCGGAAATGGTTTCGCCGAACAGTGACCTTTACAGAAGCCATCCGGACTGGATCATCCGAAGTCCCGGGTATGAACCGGTTTTAAGCAGATACCAGTATGTGCTTGATCTGTCAAATCCAAAAGTATGCGAATATGTCATTCAATCTGTGGAAAGTGTGCTGAATACAGCGGATATCAGCTATGTGAAGTGGGATATGAACCGCCATATAACAGATCTGGGTTCTTTTTATCTGGAAGGAAAGAGGCAGAGGGAGCTTTCCCACAGATATATGCTGGGACTGTATTATATATTAGAGACACTGAACCAGAAGTTTCCGGAGGTTCTGTTTGAAGGATGTTCCAGCGGGGGAGGCAGGTACGATGCGGGGATGCTGTACTATATGCCCCAGACCTGGGCAAGTGATAATTCGGATGCGGTCTGCCGGATGAAGATTCAATATGGAACGAGTCTGTTTTTCCCTCCGGTCACAATGGGGGCGCATGTATCTGTATCGCCAAATCTGCAGGTGGGAAGAAGAACGCCTCTTTCTACCAGGTTTGCGGTTGCCATGTCCGGAAATCTGGGATATGAAATGGATTTTTGTAACCTGCCGGAGGAAGAAAAAGAGGAAATAAAAAAACAGATTGTCTTTTATAAAGAAATACGAGAAGTAATCCAGAAGGGGAGGTTTTACCGGCTCTTAAATCCGCAGACAGGAAATATGGCCGCATGGAATTTTGTGTCCGGGGATGAAGAAACCGTGATCTATTGTTATTACCAGATTCTTTCGGAAGCAGTACAGGTAAATACGCCTGTGAAGTTAAAAGGCCTGAGGGAGGACTGTACGTACCGGCTTTTACGGGACGGTTCCTGTTTTGGTGGAGATGAACTGATGTATGCCGGAATCACCGTAGAACCGGTGAAGGAGGATTTCATCAGCCATGTATATGTATTTAAAAATGAAGGAAGATAGGGATACAGGAATCACAGCCTCCTGTGCGGGCGTACTCCGGATAAATTTAAAAAAGCTATTGACAAGATGTACCCTGTGCGTTTAAAGTGTTAAAAAACAGTTTAGACATCTGTTTCTTACCTATAAGAGAAAGACAAAAGAAGATGGAAACAGAAAGCTGAGGAGGTTAACATGGACCCATTTTTTGACGATAAAGGCAGTGGCGGGGATTATCATGCCCTTTGTGAACAGAGGAGGCGACTGCGGCGTGAAAAGAAGCGGCGCAGGCAGAGGCAGCTGCTTGGTATCGGGATTACGGGCGCGGCTGTGTTAATCATGGCGGTTGTTATGATCGTCGGGAAAACATCCGGTGTGAATGGCGTCCGTTCCTGGTTTCAGAAAGAAAATTCCGGGCAGCAGTCCGCTTCGCCAGAAAAAGGAAAGCTTCTGGCGCGGAACAGGGAGGAACCGGGGCAGACGGACCGGGAGCCGGAGGATGCTTTTTCCGGGGAGCAGAGCGGGACTGACATGGAGCAGTCCGGGCCGGGAGACCAGTCTGCAGGTCAGGATGGAGCTCCGGGTCAGGACGGACAGACAGAAAATGATATGGAACAGGACCAGCCTGACAGACATTTTGTAACAGCTGCGGATAAGAAGGATATACGCAGCAAAAAAGTAATCAGTACCCATGCGGTTCTGATTAATGAAAGCACAGATACTGTCGTTGCTTCCAAAAAAGCGATGAAGCGGATCCCGCCGGCGTCCATGACAAAAGTACTGACCGTACTGGTGGCAGCAGAGCGGCTGACAGAAGCGGATCTGGATGATAAATTTACAATCACGCTGGATATTACGGATTATTCCTATATCAATGAATGCAGCTCTGTAGGATTTCTGGATGGGGAAAAAGTAACGGTACGGGATTTATTTTACGGAACGGTACTGCCTTCCGGAGGAGACGCCGCAGCCGGGCTGGCGATTTATGTGGCGGGTTCCATGGAGGCGTTTGTGGATCTGATGAATGAGAAACTGGAGGAACTGGGAATTGCGGACAGCGCCCATATGACCAACTGTGTGGGGATTTATAACAAAAACCACTACTGTTCAGTTTACGATATGGCAGTGATTATGAAAGCGGCGCTGCAAAATCCGCTGTGCAGGAAAGTGTTATCCGCCCATACGTACACGACCACGCCTACCAAAAAACATCCGGAGGGGATTACCATCTCCAACTGGTTTTTGCGCAGAATAGAAGATAAAGATACAGGAGGAGACGTATTGTGCGCCAAAACAGGCTTTGTGGCCGAGGCCGGAAACTGTGCGGTCAGCTATGGCACTTTTGCCGGAGGGACGGATTATATCTGCGTGACGGCAGGTTCCACCAGCAGCTGGAGATGTATTTATGACCATGTGGAAATTTACAGGAAATATATACCGTCAGATAAATAATTGATATTGTTTCCTGTATTCCCGGGTATGTAAATACAGGAAAGCATTTCCTGTATCCGAAGGGATGTCTGGTACTGGAACGATGAACGGCGGTTCATGTATGAGCGTCTGCCATGGCAGTGATCTTCATGTACCGCAGACTGTGAAAATACCAGACGGCGCCGGATGATGCCCCGATGGCTGCAAAACCCGGGACAGCTGCGGGCGCCGTCGTTATCGTTTCAGAGAAGTTTATTGTGCGGATCTGTGTTTCAGGTTGCGATCCGCTTTCCTGCTTTATGGAAAAATATGTCTCTAAAGCAAAAATACTTCGGGAGGATCGCCGGGTCTGCCCCAGCGGAGCGGGGGC